>PLOL01000023.1 GCA_003142075.1 Patescibacteria group bacterium
GAGTGCCGGGATTCGAACCCGGATCGCATGCTCCCAAAGCACGAATGCTACCGTTACACTACACTCCGTTATAACAAAAAGATATTAGCACAAAATACAAAAATAGGCGAGAAAAAATCTAGTCTAGATAGTATTTTTTGAGAATTTCAAAAAATGAACTTCCATCATCTACATTTGTAAAATTATCTTTGTTAACCCAAGAAAAACTATTGTGCTCATGACTAAGAGTAACTTCACCAGATATATATTCACATTTATAACCAACAAGAAATACTTGTTTTCCTGCCAGGTGATGATTCTCGGGAAAAACATTCAGCCAAGTAACAAAAGGTTCTCCTACAGAAATTTCCAACCCTGTTTCCTCCATGACTTCTCTTTGTAAAGACTTTGTTGAATCAATTTCTCCTTCTTGAATTTTTCCTCCGGGATAATCTAAGCCTTCCTCTGGATCTCCGAGTACAAGGACTTCATTTCCTTTTTTAATGAACGCTTTTTGCGCTATATAAAATAATCCATCTTTTTGCATATTTATTAAAATAATTATTATTTAACCTTATGAATCTTTCTTATTTCCTTTAATTCCTCCTCATTCTCTTCCTCCTTTCTTTCTTTTCCTTCTTCACCCATTTCTCGCAACTTTTTTTCCGGAAGTTTAATAAGTTCAATCGCTTTTTTATTCAAATATTCTTCAGTATTAAGTTTTGGATTATCAAGAACTTCTTCAAGAAGTGCGTGCAGAACAAAACCAATTTTTGGTCCAGGAATTTCGCCTGTTACGTCCATAATTTTCTTTCCATCAATATTAAGCATACCGACTGAAATCGGATCTCTCGTCGCCTCATCTATCATCGCATGATATTTCCTAAGTCTATATGGATCTTCTTTTGGTCTGCCCATTCCTATTCTGTCGCAAGCTCGCAAATCCATCAGATCCCAAACATTATCTTTTCCAACTCTCGCGACAATTCTTCGAACAANNACAAACTAATAAGTTCCGTGTCGGCAAAAAACATATGATTTCTGACTAGTTTTGTGACTTTTTCAATTACTTTTGTCGGAAATTTCAGATCCAGCAAAATTTTTTCCGTCATTCTTGCACTGACAACTTCATGGCCGTAAAATGTCGGTTTTTTTTCTCCTTCCCTTTTTGATTTCGGTTTTCCTATGTCATGCAAAAGTGCAGAAAGACGAAGCTCCAAAGAAAAATTTTTGTCGGCGGCAAATTGTAATGCTTTGAGCGAATGATTCCAAACATCGTAAATGTGCGCTCCGCCTTGTTCAACATTAATTGTTTTTTCTAATTCTGGAATAATAAATTTTAACAATCCAAATTTCTGACAAGATTTTAATCCTTGTTCTGGATCTTTCGACATAATTATTTTTACAAATTCATCGCGAATTCTTTCTTTTGCTATATTTGAAAGCAAGTGAGACTCTTCTGCTAATGCTTTTTCCGTTTTACTGTCAATTTCAAATCCGACATAGTTCCCTATTCTCACCGCTCGCAAAATTCTAAGCCCATCTTCCTGAAATCTTTCATGCGCATCTCCGACTGTTCGCAAAATTTTATTTTTTAAATCTTCCTGTCCGTTAAAAAGATCGACTATATGTCCTTTATAATAATTTTCTTTACTTCCCTCTTTTTCAATGTTCAAAGCAATCGCATTTATCGTAAAATCTCTTCGCTTTAAATCATCTTCAAGATTATTGCTGAATGTAACTTTATCCGGCCTTCTATTGTCAGAATATTCGGATTCAAGCCTGTATGGCGTTATTTCAATAACTTTAAGCGTTTCATCTGAAACTATTTCATTTACCACGCCGACGGTTCCATAAACATTTTCATAGAAAGTATCCGGAAATATCTTTATAATTTCATCCGGTTTGGCATTTGTCGTGATGTCCCAATCTTTTGGTTTTAAACCAATCAAAATATCACGAACGCAACCACCTACCAAATAAGCTTCATAACCAGATTTTTTAAGTGTTTCTGAAACCTCTAAAATTTCTTTTGGGATTGGACCATATTCTGGGATAGTTTTTTTCATTGCAATAATTTTATTATATTTTTTGATTTTTAGCTAGTTTAAGGGTATCATTCAAATGTTCTTATTAATTCAATGCGCCTGTGTGAAATGGGTCAAAACGGTTTGAGGAGAAATAAATATGCGCCTGTGGTGAAATGGATATCACAACAGTCTTCGGAACTGTTGTTGTGGGTTCGATTCCTGCCAGGCGCACAAGCGAAAAAATCTAAACTGCTTTAGATTTTTTCAGACTTGTGCGAGACGGAGATATGTTTTGCGTGCTCGCAAAACTATCGAGTCAGGATCGTGGAAATTTTTGAGTATCGACGAAAAAATTATCCCTGACCACACCAACATATAATATTTTCTTTTTTGTTTTTTTGTGTATAATATCCGTACAAGCGAGTGTGGTTTAATGGTAGAACTAGTCCTTGCCAAGGATTGGGCCCGGGTTCGATTCCCGGCACTCGCACAAATGAAAAACGCTCAGAATTCTGAGTATTTTTCATTTGTGCGAGTGAGCGAGCAAACTGCTTTGCTTGCGCCCGGGAATTGAAAGACTTTTCCATGCGAACAGAGTGAGAAGGAAAAGTACCCGCGACGGTAGTCGAGATTACCCCCGGTGCTCGCTTTTTGATTTGGGGTGGGACCCAAATTAAAATTTTGAATTTTTCGTCCAATTTTAAAATTGCTTCCATAGGTTTTAAAAATTGATTTTGATTTTGGATTTTTTCAAAGACACTGCCTATTTTTTATCAGACACATCACAACATAATTTATAAAAAATGGAATTATATTCAAAAATCTAGGCCTTAAAATAAACACTTTTTTGAGTAAACTGTGGATAACTCTGTTAATATGTTAATTAAAGACAGTCTAATAATCTATCAGACTTCAATAAATTTTTGAGTCTTTTATATAAAATATGCCTATAAATAAGCTTTATTCAGTAGAAAACTTATAATTATAGTCAATGTCTAATATAAAGTGTTTCTTAGTAACACTTTATATATATGTTACATGTGAAATCTTTGAAAAAAGTAATTTCTTAACAGAGATTACATACAAAACATAACTATGTTAATATAATCCAAGAAAATATATGGCACATATAACCACAAAAAGAAGAACTGGTAATTTAGGAGAAGATCTGGCATGCAGATTTATTGAAAAACGAGGTTTTAAAATTATTGAAAGAAACTATCTAAAAAAATGTGGGGAAATAGATATAATAGCCAAAAATAAGACTAAATTACACTTTATAGAGGTTAAGAGTATTTCATGCGAAACATTAATCAACGTGTCGAATGGAGCAAATGATAATTTTAGACCTGAAGATAATCTTCACACGTGGAAATTACAAAGATTGGGTAGAACGATACAAATTTATTTATCAGAAAAAAGCGTTTCAGATGAAACGGAATGGCAATTTGATGTAATTACGGTTTATATTGATAAAAAACGGTTGATTTCAAAGATTGAAATTATAGAAAATGTAATATTATAGCTGTATATTAATGTTTCATGCGAAACATATCGTATGGAAATAACCCTGTAAATACGTAAATTCAGCGAGTATTTACAGGATACAGGGAAATATAGTCGCTTCGCTCTTTATTTTCCAATAAAAAACCGCTCCAAATACCTGAGCGATATTTTTGAGCGGCTACAAATTAGATAATATCTCGTAAAAATTTTATACTCCTTTAATTACTTTTTATAATATATATAAATGATGTAATTTTTAAGGATGGGAAAGATATAATCTTTTTACCAAACAATTTCTATTTGATTTTTCGAAAGTTAGCTAGACTTTCATTGAAAGAACATACTTTTGTTATGATGAAAAGGAGGACATGGAAAGCAGTTGCATACTATTCCTTGTCTATATCATCAAAACTATTTTCCGATATCATTATATGTCCTATAGAAATTATGTAAAGGACATAACTGTGGATAACTTGACATCAATATTTAATTGTAAAAGACATAAAATATATGCTTTAAAATAAGCTTATTTTAGAAATTTGACTTAGACATAATATAAATTATTTCAACTCTAAAAAGATAGGGCAGTGATCTGAACCGAAAATATTGTCAAAAATTTCTGCTTTTTTAATTTCATTTTTTAAATTTTCTGAAACAAAAAAATAATCGATTCTCCATCCAATTCCTCTGTCTCTAGCGTAGGATTTCATGTCCCACCAGCTGTATTGTATTTTTTCCGGGTGTAAAGTTCTAAAAGTGTCCAAATATCCATGTTCAATAACTTTATCTATCCATTTTCTTTCCATTTCCAAAAAACCCGTATTGTTTGCGTTTTCTTTCGGATGGAAAAGATCGATTTCTTCGTGTGCTGTATTAACATCACCGCAAAATACGATTTTTTTGTCTTCTTTTTTCAATTTATCGATAAATTTTAAGAATTCATCGTAAAATTCCATCTTATACTCAAGTCTGTCTGGACCACCTCCACCATTTGGGAAATAAACATTTAACAGAACAAAAGCCTTATAATAAGCCACCAAAACACGTCCTTCATCATCAAATTTTTTTATTCCCATGCCATATTCAACTTTATCTGGCTCAACTTTTGAAAAAATAGCAACTCCGCTGTATCCCTTTTTAATTTTTGAATGGTCAAAATATGAATGATAACCAGCAGGAGAGCGAACTTCATCTGGAAGTTGGTCTGGATGGGCTTTTGTTTCTTGCATACAAATTATATCCGGATCAATTTCAAAGATAGAACTAAAGGCACCTTTTTTATATAAGGATCTGAGACCATTAACATTCCAAGATATTAATTTCATTGTCATATTATTATACTATGTTTTTTACGACTCGCACATGCATACGTTTGTGATATAATTTGGTTGTTAACAAGTCGAAAAAAATAATTAAATTATAAAATTATGAAAAAAATTATAGCAAGTTTATCATTGTTTGCATTACCAGTATTGGCTTCAGCTCAAGGATATATGATGAATTATTACCGAGGAGGATATAACGGATTTCAATCAAATACTTCATGGTTTGTTTTTCCCTTACTTTTAATACCTCTAATCTGGATTTGTTTCTGCATATTTGTCTTCGTATTCTGGCTAGTTATGCTTATTGATGCAATTAAAAATTCTCCTGAAAAAATTAAGCTAATCTGGGTCATCGTCATTATTTTTACGCAGATTATTGGAGCTTTGATATATTATTTTGTAGAAAAAATGCCTAGGAATAAGGCTAAAATCGAAAAAGTTAAAAAAGAAGAAAATAAATAAAAAATTATGACTATTACAAAAATCTGGGAATATATTAAAAAGAATCACGTTGTAATTTTTCTTTCACTACTTTGTTTATTTCTATTATTATGGAATTTAGATAGATACGTAAATATATGCCCATATGGTGTTATACCCGCAGTTATTGGGTTGATTATGGAAATATTTATTTTTATAGATAATAAAAAAAATAAAAAGGCTAAAAAATAAATAAAAGACGGGCCGTAAACGGCCCGTCTTTTATTTAATTAATTCTTTCTGTTATGAAAATTCTTGTGGACATCTCGAAGATGCTTGTCCGTAACGTGAGTATATATTTGCGTCGTTGCAATACTGGAATGGCCAAGCATGGCTTGAACACTGCGTATATCAGCGCCATTTGAAAGTAAATCTGTTGCAAAACAGTGGCGAATTACGTGTGGCGTAACTTTTTTGGAAATACCTGCCATGATTGCATATCTTTTTACAATTCTTTCAATCGATCTGCGAGTCAGCCCTTCATCTTTTGTTTTATCTTCTTTTCCTTTGAGCAAACTTGTTGGAATTCCTTCATCACTTACTTTTACAAAAAGTGCATCTGACATATCTTTTCTTAAAGCTAAATAATTTTTTACTGCAGTTTTCGCTTCTGGTGAAAGAAAAACCACGCGAACTTTTCCACCTTTTCCTCGAATAGAAAATTCATCTTGTTTAATGTCCAAGTCATTTGTAAGAGAACAAAGTTCAGAAACACGAAGCCCTGTTGAAAATAAAAGTTCCAAAATAGCGTGCCCACGAGCCGCTTTTTCAGGATTTTCTTCTAAATCCGGAGCTTTCAAAAGTCTATTTAATTCTTCAGGTGAAATTATGTCTATGACTCTTTCGCCGACTTTTGCCAGTTCGATTTCATCTGCGTGCAGGGAAGTGATACCTCGTTTTGCAAGAAATTTTAAAAAACTCCTCATGGCTGTAAGGTAATAATTTTGAGTTTTCTTTTTCATTGTGTCACCAGTCGCGCGGTTATTTCCTGCTGATTGACGATTGAGCCATATGCGAAAATCACGAACTTTTTCGTAAGTAATTTCTTTCGGATCAGAAATTTTTGTTTGTTCTAAAAAAACAGTAAGATAATGATCGTAATTTTCAACCGTGCGAAGAGCGCGGCCTCTTTCTATTTCAATATATTCAAGAAATTGTTTTTTCAAATCCTGCAAATTCATATCCATATTTTACCATGTCGCACAATATTTATACATACATAAATTTGCGTTTATCAAATAAATGTGATATCTTATGAGCCATGTTAACAAAGACAAAAAAAGCAAAAGTTATAAAAGAAGTGGCAACACATGCAACAGATACTGGATCTCCAGAGGTTCAAATTGCTATACTTTCTAAAAGAATTGAGGAATTAACTAAGCATTTAAAGAAAAACAACAAAGATAATTACTCAAGAAGAGGATTGCTTGGAATGGTTGCTGACAGAAGAAAACACTTGAAATACTTGCAAAAAACCAATCCAAAAAGATACGACGCAATAATGAAAAAAGTTGAATTAAAATAGTTATCAAAAAAATCGCCGAAAGGCGGTTTTTTATTGCGGTGGTATAATATAAGTGGTCGATAGTTAACAATTTTTAATATAATTTTATGAGTGTAATAAAACATAAAGGACAAAGAGTAGGAATTTTTATAGATACACAAAATATTTATCACTCCGCAAAAAATTTGTACGGAGCTAAAGTAAATTTTGGACAAGTAGTGAAAGATGCACTTGATGGAAGAGTTTTAATAAGAGCGACAGCATATGTTATCACAACAGAATCAGGAGATGAAAAAAGTTTTTTTGAAGCACTGAGTAAAGTAGGAATAACAACAAAAACAAAAAATCTACAGATTTTTGCCGGCGGATCAAAGAAGGGGGATTGGGATGTTGCCATGGCTATAGACGCAATTTCACTTTCACCCAAGCTAGATGCGGTTATTTTGGTAACAGGGGATGGGGATTTCATTCCTCTTGTAGAATATTTAAAGATAACTCAAGGATGTCAGGTAGAATTGGTTTCTTTCGGTAAATCAACATCAGGAAAACTTGTAGAAACTGTGGATGATTTCATGGATTTAGATAAAAATCCGTATAAATATTTAATAGGGCAGTCAAATAGGAGGTAAATAAAATACAAAAGGGCGGCCGCGGAGCGGCCGCCCTTTTGTATTTTATTTTTAAAAATTTATTTTTGTGCTACTATAAAACCATTATTAGTTAATGTTGTTGGTCTTTGGATATGCAGTTTGGAACATTTAGTTCTAATCTGAAATTCAAAGATCATCTAAAAAAATGCATAAACAAGAGTTTTCAATGGACTTGAATGGTAAAAAACTTACCGCCGAGTTCAGCGATTTAGTAGAAAATGCGAATGG
The DNA here is from genome assembly GCA_003142075.1 of Patescibacteria group bacterium. Classification (GTDB taxonomy): domain Bacteria; phylum Patescibacteriota; class Minisyncoccia; order Phycocordibacterales; family GWA1-40-21; genus Bog-1340. Next base: position 7,703 of record PLOL01000023.1, read on the forward strand.
TTCAGTTATTTTAAGATACGGAGCAACAGCAGTTCTTGCAACAGCTGTAATGTCAAAAAATAAAAAAGATACAGACTTTTTTCCTTTGACAGTTGATTACGAGGAAAAATTTTACGCTTCAGGACAAATTCTCGGTTCAAGATATACAAGAAGAGAAGGAAAGCCGTCTGATGAAGCAATTTTGTCTGGAAGAATTACAGACAGAACAATCCGTCCCCTATTTGATCAATGGATTCGAAATGATATTCAAGTTGTTTTGACAGTGCTTTCATTAGACCAAGATGATCCAGACACACTTGGTGTTATCGCGGCTTCACTTGCACTTGGAGTTTCAAATATTCCTTTTCATGGACCAGTCAGCGCAATAAGAATAAGCAAACACGCGACTGATGGTTTCCAAATCAATCCAACTTATGTTGAGAGAGACATTGAAAGTTATGAACTAGACCTGCTCGCTTGCGGAAAAGATGGAAATATAAATATGATTGAACTCGGCGGAGAAGAAGCACAAGAGTCTACGATTGTTGACGCTTTAAAACTCGCATCAGAACAAATTGAAAAAATAAATGCATGGCAAAAAGAAATTATCGCAAAAATTGGAGTCAAAAAAGTTGAAGTCCCGGCTCCAGTCATGCCAGAAAGTGTTGTAAAACTTTTTGCAGATAAAATCGAGCCAAAATTCGCAAAAACTGTCATGAGTGGAATTCCTGGACATGAAAAAATAAATGAAATTTCTGATGAATGGATGAAAATTGCTGAAGAAACTCTTTCCGAGGAAGATTTTGCTTTTGCAGACAAACATATTGAAGAAAAACTTGACGAATTAATTCACGAACAGGTTTTGAAGTTTGATAAAAGAGCTGACGGAAGAGGAATGGATGAATTAAGACCGCTTTTTGCACAAGCTGGTGGAGTTTCACCGATGCTTCACGGTTCTGGAATTTTTTACAGAGGAGGAACACACATCCTTTCAGTTTTGACGCTCGGCGGACCAAAAGACGCGCAGGTTATTGAAGGAATGGAAGAAAAAGAAGAAGCAAAAAGATTCATGCACCATTATAATTTTCCACCATATTCAACGGGAGAAACAGGAAGAATGGGCGGAACAAATAGAAGAATGATCGGCCATGGAAATTTGGCAGAGAAAGCTTTATTCCCGATGATTCCGAAACAAGATATTTTTCCTTACACGATAAGATTGGTTTCAGAAGCAATGTCTTCAAATGGTTCGACTTCGATGGGCTCGGTTTGTGGATCGACTCTTGCACTTATGGATGGAGGAGTTCCGATAAAAAGACCAGTCGCTGGAATTGCTTCAGGTTTGATGTCGGATGGAAAAGGAATTTATAAAGTCCTTACGGATATTCAAGGACCTGAAGATCATTATGGCGATATGGATTTCAAAGTTGCTGGAACAACAGAAGGAGTGACTGCAATTCAAATGGATGTAAAAGTTGACGGTATTCCAATACCAGTTTTGGCTATAGCTTTTGAAAAAGCAAAAAAGGCAAGACTTCAGATTTTGGACGTAATTAAAGCTGCGATTTCGGAAACAAGAAAAGATATTTCTCCGAATGCACCAAAAATATTGGTAGTTAAAATTCAACCGGATCAAATCGGCGGAGTAATCGGCTCAGGAGGAAAGACAATCAAAGCAATTAAAGAAAAAACAGGGGCAGAAGTGGACATAGACGATGATGGAACAGTTTATCTCACAGGAAAAAATGGTTCAGCCGAAAAAGCCCGCGACATTGTTGAAAGCATGACTCACGAATACAAAGCTGGAGAAAAATTCGAAGGAACAGTCGTCAGAGTTGAAGCTTTCGGAGCATTCGTAAATATTGGATATGACACAGACGGCTTAGTTCATGTTTCAGAAATTGCGCCATTCAGAATAGACAATGTTGCAGATTATTTGAAAGTCGGCGATAAAGTGCCGGTGGTTGTAAAAGGAATAGATGAAAGGGAAAGGATTGCATTATCAATTAAATCAGCCAATCCAGACTTCATCAAAAAGAAAAATCCGCCAGCTATGCCAGCTGAACCAAAAAAAGTCTAATCAAAAAAGCCGTTTTTGTCTCAAAAAAAGACAAAAACGGCTTTTTTTAGTTAACCCGCTAAAGTTTTTGCCAATGTTATTGAAAATCAATATTTATGATATCATCTTACTAAGAGAAGAAGACCAATTTTAAATGTTACTGGACTTTAATCAATAACATTTTCTTTGGCAAAAATTTTCTCGGGTAAATAATTTTCTGAAGAAAATTTTATGGACGAAGAACAAAAAACAGAACCAAAAATAATCGAAGAATTAAAGGAAAAAGCGGCTATAGAAAGCCAGCTCGATTCTTATATTAATCCGAGTGAAGCACCGAAAACAAACAGCAATATCATTCCTGAACAGACGCCAGAAATAAAAGCCGAACCGTTGATAAAAATCAAAGACGAGTCTGAAATTCCTCCTCCCGAAATAAAAAAACAAACTCGGCCGATAATCAGGACTTATAAAAGCGATGTTGAAGAAACTATTCAAGCTGGTCATATATCTTCCATCAACATAGCTCTCGCCGAGAACAAAAAGATGATCGGACAGGAAAGAAAAACGGAAGTAGGAACAAAAAAACAAGGAATAAATAAAATAATCATAATCATAAGTTTGATCCTAGTTTTCGGCGGTGCACTTACTATTTTCATACCTCAACTTCTCATCAATATGCAATTCGGCCCGAAAAAAGTTCCAGTTGAAACAATTTCTTCCCAACCGATAATAACTGCGGATTTGGAAGAAGAAATAAATTTAGATACGATAAATCAGAACAGACTTAGCACGACGCTCCAGGAAAGAGTCGATGAATCATCGACACAGCTTGGACAGCTTGAAAATATTTTTCTTACGGAAGGAACCAGCACGAATGAAAAATTGGTGACTGCAAGCGAGTTTTTGCAATTGATAAATGCAGACGTACCTTCGCAGATAGAGCTCACGCTTAAAGATCCGTATATGTTCGGTCTTTATAATTACAATGGAAATCAAAGATTTTTGATATTGAAAGTCGGCGATTATGATACGGCTTTTTCAGGAATGCTTTCCTGGGAAACAGATCTCTGGCAGAATTTCAAAGAATTATTCGAATTGCCAGATAATTCAGCTTTGTATTCAAGCTCATCATTGAGCACGGCAATAAAATTCCAAGACTATACTATTGATAACAAGGATTGCAGAGTTGTTGAAGATTCTTCGGGAAATATTGTTTTTCTCTACTCAATTATCGATCAGAATACCATAGTCATAACGACAAGTGTCAACACTCTCGAGGAAATCATAAACAGAGTGAGCAAAGCGCGAGTCGTCACGCAGTAAAAAAACAGAACTTGTCTAATAAATATAGTTTGTTACAATTTATACATATGGATATAAAAAAATATAAGATAAAATTAGAAAATGAGTTGAAATTATTGGAGAGCGAAATTAGTAAAATTGCACAAAGAAATCCTGAAAATCCAGATGAGTGGGAAGCAGTAGAAACCGATTTAAATTCTGATAAAGCAGATGATGATGAAGTCGCAGATGAATTGGAAAATTTTGATGAAAATGAATCTTTATTGCAAAGGCTCCAAAAACAGTATGATGATATAAAAATTGCACTTGAAAAAATAGAAAATGGGACTTATGGAAAGTGCGAAGTCGGCGGAGAAAATATTCCAGAAGAAAGGCTTGAAGCAAACCCTTCCGCAAGAACTTGCATCGAACATTCGAAAAAATAAGAAAAATAAAAATTAAAAGAGGGTTTTCGCAGAGCGAAAACCCTCTTTTAATTTTGTTTTTTAAAATTTGCCTGTATAATGTTTTCTTCACCCGTTAAAGTTTTTACTAATGCACGGAATATAATTTTTTGTAATAAAAAGGATATTCCGTGCAAAAAAGTTGGCTAAAAATGATGATATGGTTTAAAATGAACTTAGAATAAATATATGCCAAAAACAACTTTTTTATTAGTAAAAATTTTCTCGGGTAAATGAGCTTTGCAAAAACTTTCAGCGCACAGACGATAGGTCTCGGCGCAAAAATAATTGATGTTGAAATCGATCTCTCAAAGGGATTGCATAATTTCACGATTGTCGGCTTGCCCGACAAAGGAGTCGAAGAATCTCGCGACAGAGTTTCAGCTTCAATAAAAAATTCCGGTTTCACTTCTCCAAAAAGTTTGAATCAAAAAGTCGTCGTCTCGCTTGCTCCCGCGGACATAAAGAAAGAAGGACCGATTTTTGATGTTGCAATTTCTCTCGCATATCTACTTGCAAATGAAGAAATAGAATTTAATGCGGAAAAAATACTTTTCTTGGGTGAGCTTTCACTTGATGGAAATTTGCGAAGAATAAACGGCGTGCTTCCGATAGTCGCGCAGGCCAAAGCAAGCGGATTCCTCGAAGTCTTCCTGCCGAAAGAAAATGCAAAAGAAGCCGCGCTGATTTCCGATATTAAAATTTACAGTGCGAACAATCTGAAAGAAATAATCGAGCATTTGAATACAAAAAAATTAATCAAAGAAAAACAAAAAGAAGAAAATATTTCAAAAAAACTGGAACAACAGCCTCCGACAGAAATAATCTCGGAAGTTGACGAGATGCTTATTGATTTCAGTGAAATAAAAGGTCAGGAAACTGCAAAAAGGGGATTAGAAATCGCAGCTGCAGGCGGACACAATATTGCAATGTACGGACCTCCAGGAACCGGAAAAACAATGCTGGCAAAAGCTTTCGCGCATATTCTGCCAACACTTTCTTTTGACGAAATTCTGGAAATAACTTCAATTCATTCCGTCGCAGGTGTTTTGAAAAAAGATATCATTACAAAATCACCAGTCAGAGCTCCGCATCATACTGCTTCATATGTTTCGATTGTCGGCGGAGGAGCAACTCCAAAACCTGGAGAAATAACTCTCGCACATCGCGGTGTTTTATTTTTGGATGAGTTTCCAGAATTTGACAGGAAAGTTATTGAAACTTTACGCGAACCGCTTGAAGAAGGCGAGATAACTATTTCGAGATCGAAAGGCACAATCACTTTTCCGGCAAATTTCATTTTGATTGCCGCAATGAATCCTTGTCCTTGCGGAAACTTCGGCTCAAAAACAAAAGAATGCATATGCAAACCGATGGATCTGCTGAGATATCAAAGAAAAATTTCCGGACCGATAATCGACAGGATAGACATGTGGGTGGAAGTTTCGCAAATAAATTATGAAAAGCTAGCTGAAAAAGATTCCGGTAAAAAAGAAACCGCTGAAATAAAAAACCGAGTAATCTCTGCGCGAGAAATTCAGAAAAAAAGATTTGCCGAAGCCGGCAGAAAAATAAAAACAAACAGCGAAATGGAAGCAAAAGATATAGGAAAAATCGCCGGACTCGAAGACAGTGCGAAAGAAATTTTAAATTCATCGGCGAAAAAATTGGATTTATCCGCCCGCGCATATCATAGAATTATAAAACTCGGCAGAACCATCGCGGATTTGGAAGGAAATGAAACGATAAATTCATCCCATATTCTCGAAGCACTTCAATACAGACCAAAAAGAAATCAGTAAATTAAAAAAAATAAAATACAAAAGGGCGGCCGCGAAGCGGCCGCCCTTTTGTATTTTTATTTAATATTCACTTTTATTCAGCATGAAGTTATGCGCGCCTCTGACTTCAAAGTGTAAATGCGCACCAGAGTTTGGATGAGCCGCTGTCGGCGCAGGGAAGACATCTCCGGTGTTTCCTGAAAGACCGATTGTCTGTCCTTGTGCGACACTTCCTCCTTCACTGACAAGAACTTGGCTCAAGTGAGCATAAAGAGTTTGCGTTCCATTATCGTGAGAAATAACAATATAATTTCCGTAACCTCCATTCCATCCGGAAGATCTCGCGACAATAACTTGTCCTGTCGCTGCGGCATATATAGGCGTTCCGATAGGAGTTCCTATATCAACAGCATTATAGCCATGCAAGCCTTGCGTCATGATTCCCCCGGCAAGAGGTCTGACATAATAACTATCTTCATTTGGACCGCTTCCTCCTCTGTAAGGATTGTAATATGCTCCTCCGGCAGCAAACGGATTTGAAGAATTTGTTGTAACACTTCCGCTGATTTCAACTGAACCTTCTCCGTTTGGAATAATCAACGTATTGCCAACAAGTAGCGGCGCTTTGGAATCCAAACCATTGAACTGCGCGATGTCTCCAACATCAGCATTATATTTTTTTGCAATTGATGCCAATGTATCTCCTTTTGCAACGGTATGTATTGTTCCAGAAACAGGTAAGATCAAAAGCGATTCGCCTGTATGTATATTGGCTCCAGAAAGATTATTTGCCCAAACAATCGTATTGGGTGTGACTCCGTACATTTTTGCGATAGATGACAAATTGTCACCGGCTCTCACAGTATATTTACTAATCTGACCTGTGTTAACAGTATCTCCAATATCCGCAATCGTCCCAGAAGGACCGCTTTCAGACATCAATGCCTCGCCGTCATCTGAAACAGTAATATTTCCTCCACCGACTGCAGCATTAGCATTCAAATTTACGCTGCTTGCAAGCAGGGGCACATTTTGAGAATTTGAGTCATCAGGTGTTTGACTGTCATCGGGAGCTACGACTTGGGAATTGCCTGAAAATAAAGTTGAAATATCAGACACAATATTTGCATTTGCAAGAAACGGGATTATATAAATAAAACCCAAAGCAAAAATAAAAACCGTAGACCATTTCGTGAAAACGGTTAAAAACGTAGAACTTATGGGCTGACTCTTGGAGTTTTTCTCGCTTTTAGAGCCAAATATAGATTTTTTTCTTAAAATAAGCCGATTTTTTAAGGGGATTCTGCCTTTTCTGTATAATATGGCTCAATAAAGCCATATTTAAACAATCAATCATCATTAGCGGTACGGGAATAATGATACCATTTGAGCGATGAAGGTCAAACAACTTATCCACAGCACTTTTTATTTTCGGTTAAGGATTAAATTTTAATTTTTTAACTTTTAATTTTCTGATTTCAACTTTCGTATGTTATATTTACTCAATGACTCATCTGGAAGGACTAAACGAACAACAAAAAGAAGCTGTTTTACAAAAAGACGGACCAATCTTAATAATCGCCGGAGCAGGAGCTGGAAAGACTAAGACGATTTCTCACAGAATCTTACACTTGATAAAAGAAGGGGTCAGCCCTGAAAGTATTTTGGCTATTACTTTCACAAACAAAGCCTCAAAAGAAATGCGTGAGAGGGTGGAGAAAATAATTTCCGAGGACAAAAGTTTAAATTTTCCAATAAGTTATAATCACAAACCTTTCATCAGCACTTTTCACTCGCTTGGAGTTCATATCCTGAAAGAAAATGCTCGACTCATAAATCTCACAAGAAATTTCAGCATCATGGATAGAAGCGATTCTTCAAAACTTGTGAAAGATTGTTTGAAAAGTTTAGATATTGATCCAAAACAATTTGAGCCAAGCAAAATCTTGAATATTATTTCAAGAGAGAAGGGAAATTTGGTTTCTGCAGAAGAATATTCTGCTGGTTCAGATAAAAATGGATACACTCTGCAAGCAGTCGTCGGAAAAGTCTGGCCGATGTATGAAAAAAAACTTGCACAGGAAAAAGCGCTCGACTTTGATGACTTACTTTTAAAAACTTACAATATTTTAAAAAATCATCCGGAAGTTTTAGAAATATATCAGAATCTTTGGAAATACATTCATATTGATGAATACCAAGATACAAACAAAGTCCAATATATGACAGCAAAACTTTTGGCAGAAAAAAATAGAAATATCTGCGTGGTAGGAGATATAGACCAAAGTATTTACAGCTGGCGCGGTGCAGACATACAAAATATTTTGAGTTTCGAAGAAGATTATCCGGAAGCAAAAATAATTCTGCTTGAACAAAATTATCGTTCGACGCAAACTATTCTCGCCGTCGCAAATGAAGTAATAAAAAATAATAAATTGAGACGTGAAAAAAATCTCTTTACAAAGAACGCCGAAGGCGAAAAAGTCTCATTTTTTAAGGCTTTAAATGAAACTGAGGAGGCCAGATTTATAGCCAGAAAATCGCAAGAATTGATTGCAAAAGGTGCGAGTCCGAGAGAAATCGCTGTGCTTTACCGCGCAAATTTTCAATCTCGCGTTCTCGAAGAAGCATTTCTCACAGAAAATGTTCCGTACCAAGTCCTTGGAACAAAATTTTTTGAAAGAAAAGAAGTAAAAGATATTTTAGCTTTTCTTCGCGCGAGCTTGAATCTAGAAAGTTTGTCAGACATAAAAAGAATTATAAATGTTCCGGCAAGAGGAATCGGCAAAGTTACAATATTAAAAATATTTGAAGGAAAAAAAGATGAACTTCCGCTCGGTGTGAAAGAAAAAGTAAATACTTTTTTCAATTTGCTTTTAAGAATTAAAAAAGAAGCGGAAGAGAAAAAACCATCCGAAGTAATCAGATTTATAATTCGCGAATCGGGAATTGAACTTGAACTGCAAAAAGGCGGAGATGAAGACAAAGAAAGATTGGAAAACATGCGCGAGCTTGCAACTCTCGCAATCAAATACGATCATCTGCCAAAACTTGAAGGTGTTGAAAAACTTTTGGAAGAATGTTCGCTTGCTTCGGATCAAGATACTTTAGAAAAAAATGAAAATGCGGTGAAGCTGATGACAGTCCATGCTTCAAAAGGTTTGGAGTTTGATTATGTTTTCATCACTGGACTTGAACAAGATCTTTTTCCACATCAAGGAATGAGCGGCACAGAAAAAACCCCGGAAGAAATGGAAGAGGAAAGAAGATTGTTTTATGTCGCCATTACTCGTGCAAGAAAAAAATTATTTATGACTTATGCAGAAATGCGAACAATCTTCGGTTCGATGCAAATGAATTTACCATCAATCTTTCTCGGAGAATTTAATAACGACTTTTTGGAGGAAGAAAAATTTGAATATAGGGAGAAGATTGTGTATCTTGAATGGTAAGACGAAGTCTAAAGCCGAAAGTCTATAAAGTCATAAAGTAAAAAATGCAAAATACAAATCATATCTCAGCAAAAAAATCGCTCGGACAAAACTTTTTGAAATCAAAAACTGCACTTTTGGCAATGATAAAAGCGGGGGAAATTAATTCAAACGACCGGGTTCTCGAAATTGGGCCTGGGCAAGGAGCTTTGACTGAAAAAATCCTTGAAACTGGAGCAAAAGTCATCGCTGTGGAAAAAGATGACAGGCTCATAGATTTGCTAAATGAAAAATTTGCCTCAGAAATCAAAAATAGCCAATTTAGCCTTATTCATGGCGATATTTTGGAATTAAATTTGGAAAAACTCGGTTTTAAAACTGTGGATTATAAGTTGATAGCTAACATTCCATACTATATTACAGGTCTGATTTTCAGAAAATTCCTTTCCGGAAGCATCCAGCCGAAAAAACTGGTAATAATGGTGCAAAAAGAGATAGCTGACAGGATAATCGCCAGAGATTTAAAGGAAAGTTTGCTCTCGCTTTCGGTAAAAGCTTACGGAACAGCCAAAAAAGTGATGAAAGTTGAGAAAGAAAACTTCAGCCCTGCACCAAAAGTTGATTCTGCAATTTTACTTGTAGACAATATCTCCAAAGACTTTTTCAAAGAAATAAGCGAGGAAAAATTCTTTGAAGTGATAAAAACGGGCTTCGCACATAAAAGAAAGATGCTAATAGCCAATCTGAAAGAAAAATTTGGCAAAAACGATCTGCAGAAAATATTTCAAGAGCTTAAAATACCGGAAAAAGCCCGTTCGGAAGATTTGAAACTTGAAGATTGGAAAGAGTTGATAAAAAAACTGATTTGATAAAAACGGCGTTTTAAAAAGTTTTTCATTTTAGAAAATTTGTCTTTGTAATTTGCCAATATTAATTATATAATATCGCTAGTTTTAATAGCCACATATATAAAAATATGAACAATCAAAAATCTAACTTTTCTTTCAATAGCAGGCTTCCAGGCTGGTTGGAAAAAATGTCTTTGGCTGTCTTTGTTTTATTCACTCTATTTTTAGTCGTTCAAACGGCACAGTCTGCAGAAGTTATTCTTGGACCGACGCCTAGCACGACAACAATTTCTTCTGTAGCATCCACGCCAGTTTTTACCAGGGTTTTGACAGTCGGCTCTTCAGGACAAGATGTTTCGGCTCTGCAGGCAATATTAAATTTGGAAACTAAAGCACAGCTTCCAGTTACCGGCACATTCGGAAGTGCAACACAAAATGCCGTAAAGGTATTTCAACAAAAATATCCTCTCGATATAATCATACCTGCGGGTTTGCCAGCATCAGGCGATGGAATAGTCGGAACAACGACGATAAAAAAGCTGAATACTTTGGCTACCCAATACAATATAAAATTAAGCGATTTCGTTCCTGTCGTCGTATCGACATCCACTGCACCTATAACGGCATTCAATAGAGATTTAGCACTCGGAGATACCGGTGATGATGTAATTTTATTAAAAACAGTTTTGAATTCCGATCCAGACACAGCTTTGGTTTATACTATGACATCGCCGGCAGGAGCGCAAAATCTTTATGATGAAGCGACAGCAGTTGCTGTATCAAAATTTCAGATGAAATATGCAAGTGAAATATTAACTCCTTACGGTCTGACGACAGGCACAGGAACAGTCGGTCCTTCGACGAGGAAAAAGTTGAACCAATTGTTAAATAAATCTTTGACGGAGAGTTCAACATCAACACAAACATCAGTAACACCAATTTCAGTATCAAAAATAAACATAACTCAAAATAATCCAGTCCCAGTTACATCTTCTGTTGTGCCAACTGCACAAAATACTATTCCCTATTATTGGTATGTTGTCGGCGATTGGGGATCTTGTACAACAAACGGCACCCAAACTCGTACGGTCACAAAGGAAGTTGAACTTGTTGCAGTTCTGCCGCAAGGAGGATCTGAACCAGAACCTGCGGCGGTTCAATCTTGTTGCGACCACCAGTGCCATGGTTGGAATATTTTCGGCTGGTGTACGTTTGGTGAATGGGTATGTAATTAAACCTCTTTATTTTTTATTTCTAAAACATTTTAGCTAATAACCTTTCATAAATGATAAATAAAAAATATCTGCCATCAAAAAATTTTATAATAGCGCTTTCAGCAGCAATTGTTTTGGTTGTTGTTATTATAATTTTAAATTATTGGAGACCAAGCACCACAAAATATAGTAATAATAATTTGTCAGCTTCAGATGCAAACGCTACATCTTCAGTTATGACTTTAGATTCAGATGGCGATGGACTGCCAGATTGGAAAGAAATTCTTTACGGCACAGATCCTCATAATATTGATACTGAGGAAGATGGCACGCCCGATGGAGAAGAAATTAATGAAAACAGAGATCCACTTAAAGCAAACACCGCTCCAAAAGGACAAGAAGCGAATGACAAAATTGATCCGACTCTCGTCGTACAAAGTCAGGAAGCAACCGCGGAATATGAAAAATTAAATTCCACGCAAAAAATGGCGGAAGATTTAATGTCAAATATTATTGCTTCACAGCCAGCCGACGGAACGCAAATGGACCAAGCAACAATGGATTCTCTCACACAAGGTACACTTCAAGATATACCTGAGAAAGAATATAACGGCATTACACAGGAATCCGATTTAAATATAATATCAATCGATGTTAGTACCAGTACTCTTGCCAGCGAACTGGCTTCATACAGAACAGATTATTACAATGAAACAGAAAAATTTGCGGGAATAATAGGACAGGATATAAAAATAATCGAAAATATCTCAAGTTCAACTGGTAATGGCATAAGTATTTCTGAAGCTAAAAAGGAAATGTCAACAATTACATCCGATTATCAGGCTATAATAAATAATTTAATAAAAGTTCCCATTCCGGCCGCGACAGATTCAGCTGGAGTCATGTTCCATTTGGCTTTGATAAATGATTTAGAAAAATTAATACAAATAGATAACGATATGGTAAATTCATACGGCACAGATACCGCTAGTGTATTTTCAGATTTATCAGTGTATAATTCTACAATAAGTGAACTTGTGATGGTACTAGACACGCTTGATACTGTTCTTAAAATTAAGTATTAATTTTCAAAAAACTTTTATAAAAAACATTTAGTAAATAAAAATAGAAAAATGAATCTAAAAAAATACAAAAAAATATTTTTATTTATAACAATATCTATTATATTCATAAATATATCTTATGTAATTATTCCAAATAAAGTAAACGCACAGTCTGATCCACTTTTAGATGGTTTTTGGACGCTTGGTGGATCACAATGGGTTCTTAATCAAACAACAACCGTCCCCGCTCAAGCGGCCAGTCTTACATCCATTGCAGGATTTGTAAATCCAGCAACGGCTCATTTAAATTCGACGTGGGACATATTTAAAAATTTTAGCCTTGAGGACGCCGCTTCATTATTGGCAAATAAACTAGCACTAACTCTTGTTCAGAATCTTACGCAAGCCACAGTAAGTTGGATAAATGGGGGGTTTCAGGGACAACCGATGTTCATAGCAGATCCTGCAAAATTACTTTCCGACACGGCAAATCAAACTATAGGAAATATGATTTTAAATAATCCAGATTTGAATTTTCTCTGCGCGCCATTTCAGGCTCAAGTAAAAATCGCTTTGGGCCTAAGCTATCCGACATTCGCTCAGCAGATAACATGCACACTTCCAGGAATATTGAATAATGTAAATAATGCAGTAAATTCCGCCAGCGTTAATGTCAGTGTCAATACTCAAAATGTATGGACCAACTGGCTTCAAACAACTCAAAATCCGCAGGATGATCCTATCGGGGGATACTTGATAGGCATAGAAGGTATTGACGCGCAAGTTACCAGCGACCAAAATGCAAAAACGCAAGAATTGAGCTGGGGTCAAGGAGCTTTAACTTTCAGCAATTGTTATGACACATACCAAGATATGTCTGGAGCTACAGTTGGCAATAAGTCAGATACATATATACAGGGTACACAACCACCCGCTACCCCAACAGATATCGCAGCAGGAGGTGTTAGAACTGTACAGCACTGTTCCGTAGCAACACCAGGAGCAATTATTACAAATATGCTTGGCTTTCAAGCAAATTCAGCTGGAAACATGAGTGAGCTACAAGCAGCTTTGGGGAATGGTGTAGATACAATTCTCGGGTCATTGCTCAGTGCTCTTGCTAAGGATGCTGAAAGCGCAATTACAGGCGGTATACTGAATAATAACAATTCTCAAGCCGATCAAGATTATACTTCTGCATTAGCCAACGCAGATAAGCTAGCAGAGGAACAATACGCCAACCAATCGGATCAAGCTAATACTGGAAATGTAGACCTCGGTTCTCTGCTTGGTACTGGCTTCGAACAGCCACAAGCTACAACAACCGTCCCATCAGTTGTGCCCGGTATTGATACCAGTGATCCTCTCTATACGGAAAAATACGACAGTGCTGTCAGATTAAATAATTTGATAGATTCTGAAACCGAGTACCAAAATGATTTGGGCATTACAGCAAATGTCCTATCCACTGGCAGAGCCGAATTCGTCACAGCAAGAACTTGCAATACTGGCTACAGCAGTTCAACAACATTCCTCCGAGCAGATCAGATAAAATCAAACGTAATAACAAATATAGACGGCATTGGCTACACTGGAAATACGCCTATACAATGGAATTTATATAAAATACAAACTTTAATAGATGCCTCAAATAAAAATCTGGACGTTATAAACACTGCAGAAAGCGCACTTGAATCAGCAACAAATGTAGGACAAATAGCAGATGCGATGACACCGATAAATACAGAGTCAGGTAATTTTAATTCACCTTCCACGACATCCATAGCATATGTGAAACAATGGCTCACGCTTGTAAAAAATAATTATTCAATCGCGCCATGCTTGATAAATATTGATCCTGCACTAAATATTTCAACATCATCTCTATCAAGCGGAACAACAGTAATCGGTACTTCGTCACAATAAAAAGATTTGATATTTTTATCATAAATATATTTGGTGTTTTCTTGAACAGAGTGTTATAATTCTGTCATAATATAGATGAAAAGGTTTTTTACAAAAAAATCTGTTGCGTTAATTTTACTCTTCTTAGTGTTGGGTGGCTTTTTTGTTTTTCATAATGTTCACGCCGCTGCTGGAGATGCAGTGACAACTGCAACAACAGCTACTGCTGCTTCTAACAGCGGACCAAACTATACACTTACTGGTGTATGGGACTTGGCAAATGGAATTATGGCCCATAATAATTTTGTACAAACCTCTGTTGTTTTTAGAATTATAGTAGGAGTTCTAGGATGGTTTCTTTCTTTTTTCGGATCTTTATTTGATATGGCAATCAATTTTTCAATCTTCAACATTAAAGCTTTGTTTGATAGTGCAGGTAGTATAAATATACTATGGCAAACACTCAGAGATACAATAAATATTGTCTTTATTTTTATCCTTCTTTACATCGCCATAACAAAAATAATCGGAAGCTGGGGAGTCAAGTCGGCAACGACTCTTACAAACGTGATAATAGATGTGATAATGATAAACTTCAGCATGTTTTTTACAAAAATTCTTATAGATGCCGGCAATTTTGTTGCAGCTGCACTTTACAGTCAAATACAAATTATAAGCAATGGCAATATATCGAATATACTGAGCACCTCATTAAACATACATAGTTTTACTACTATGCTTTTAACTATTTCACTGGCACAGCAGCAAGCTCAAATCACAGCAATGGTATTGCAATGCGTGGTGATTATCTTACTTATGTGGGTATTTTTTTATGGATCTTGGCTCTTCATAGGAAGAACTGTGATGCTGATGTTCTTGGCGATAGCTTCTCCTATAGGTTTTGTTTTCGGCTCCATACCATGGATAAGCCAGCATTCCAAAGATTGGTGGAAAGCGCTTACAGATCAAATACTTGTGGCCCCGGTATTCCTATTTTTTCTGCTAGTGGTCGTAAAATTGCTGCAAAATAATACTTTAGCCACTCTCACATCAAATATTACTCAAAGCGGTACTTCATCGGTGGCTACGAATATGGGGTCATATTTCTTTTACATACTAGTAATAGTATTACTATTACAAGGAATGAAATTGACTCAAAAATTAAGCGGAAAAGTTGGAGAAATCGCTGTGAATGTTGGAAAAACAGTTGCAGTTGCAGGTGCGATATTAGCAACAGGCGGAATGGCTGCCGGTGCAGAAGGGCTTTTGGGAGCTGATGCAGCAGCAGCAGAATTAGCAGCAAAAACAGCCGGAAAAGGAAAAGTTGGACAACTCCTTGCTCGCGGAAATAATGCGCTTAAGAATTTTCCTACAAGTTTTGGAAAAAATGTTACAAAGGTATTTACCGGCGAACATACTGGCGTAGCTGGAATGGCCTCAAATGTTGTAAAAAGTAATCTTTATGGGGGAGTTAAAGGTGCAACTGGCGGATTCGTAGATATAGATAAATTGTTGAAAAACAATGAAAAAAATCAGAAAGAAAATGAAGATAAAATAAGGAAAGCAGCGGAAGCCATAGGTCCTAAAAAATATCAAGACAGACAAAAGGAAATAGAAGCAACAAAAGATTCTTTTAGAAGTCAAGCTATAAAATCTAAAGAAGTAGGTTCATCAGACGAGAAAAAGGTACGAGACAATTCTGAAGAAAAATTTAACAAACTAAAAGAAGAATCGGCAAAAAGTCCCAATGATCCACAAATAAAAGGAATGTTGGACAAAGCAAAGGCTGATTTTGATGTTGCAGATAAGAAATTTAAAGTCTTCATTGAAGACGAAGCCAAAAGAATTGCCGAAAGATCGGGAAAGAGTTTTGATGTGTTTAATAAAGAAAATGAAGAATTGGATGAAAAAATAATTAAATCGAGTGAAGCCAGAAATAAATACATAAGCAATTTGGAAAAAACCCCGAGCATCACATTGTTTGGCAAACGTAAACAAAAACTTACTAATGAATTATGGGCAGGAAACCGTCAGGATATTTCAAAGGCTTTCTTAGCTTTGCAAAAACAAATGAAAGAAGGCGGTTATAAGATTGATGATTCAGCGGAAAAGATTGAGGAGAAAAAACCTGATGCAGGTGGGCCAAAAGCTACGGATAAACAAAATCCAAATGATAAGCCAATAATATAAATTTAAAAAAAATAAAAATATGGACGACACAACAACACAAGATTTAAAAAAACAATTTGATGCTTTACCACCAGAAGTTCAAAGAGCTATTACTGATGCTGATTTGTCTGCAAAACTCCTGGAGATTGTAAAAAATAATAAATTATTGATTGATCAAGCTGCAGGATTGGAAACCGCAACGATGCTGGTTCTTTTCGGTCTTGAACCTCTGGAAAATTATACGCAGAGTCTTATGAAGAATGTCGGCCTATCCAGCATCCAAGCCTCCGTTGTTGCACATGATGTCAATGAAACGATTTTTAAAAGTGTCAGAGATTTTTTGAAACAGATAAATAGCGAGACAGCCGAGGCAGAAGCTTCTGAAAAAATCACTGATGAAAATAAAGAAAATGAACCTCTTGCCACTCCGATAAAATTAAATATTCCGACTCCGGAAATCCATGCCGATATGGCAAAAGAGGGAATAGAGATACAAACGAATAATCTTCCCGAAGTCGCTCCAGTAGCATCGTTTCCGACAAGTTTTATATCCGCACAAAAAACAGAACCGCTACATCAAAATATTCCGCCGATTCAAAATATTGTAGAAACGAAAATGACAGAAACGGTTGCAGTTCCAAAAGAAACTATTGTTTCGGAAGAAAAAACAAAATTACCTGAAAAGCCAGCTTCTTCAAGCGATCCTTACAGAGAAACATTCATGTAATTTTAATTTCAAAAAGAAAATTTTATGCAGTTTCAAGTTCCACAATTCATAGAAATAGAAGATAAAATCTTTGGTCCACTGACCTTGAAACAGTTTTTATATTTGGCTGGAGGTGCAGGAGCTTGCGTGGCGCTATTCATATATATACCGTATAAAATACTGTCAGTAATCATGATAATTCCCATCGCCGGTTTTACTCTGGCTTTAGCTTTTTATAAAGTAAATAACAAGCCTTTTATCGATATGGTCCAATCGGCTTTTTATTATTTTTTGGGAGACAAGCTTTATTTATGGAGAAAAGAAGAAAAAAAACCGATTTCGCAATTTTCTGACCAGGTAGAACAGGCAAAATCACTAATCTCAGTTCCAAAAATGTCTGAAAGTAAACTCAAAGATTTGACTTGGAGCTTGGATGTAAAAGAAAATTTAAATCCAGTTACGAGGGAAGGAAATGACGCACAATAAAACGCAAAAAACAATATACATATAATGTTTCCGGTTTTTTGTGTATAATAAGCAAATACAATGGCAGTTTCAAAAGCAACACAAGATTTCGTTCCAATAAAAGAGATTCGCGACGGTGTCGTGATGTTGAAAGATGGCTCCATGAGAGCTGTCGTCTTGGCTTCATCCATAAACTTCGCTTTAAAATCTGCAGACGAACAACAAGCTGTAATATTGCAATTTCAGACTTTCTTGAATGGATTGGATTTTCCCATCCAAATTTCAATAGAGTCCAGACAGTTGGACATTAGGCCATACATAGCGACGCTCGAAGAAAGATATAAAAATGAATTGGGAGATCTCATGAAAATACAGATAAGGGAATATATTGCATTCATAAAAAATTTTGTGGATCAGACAAGTATAATGACAAAATCATTTTTCGTAGTAATACCTTATTCTCCCGCGACAATAAGTTCATCATCTAATCCATTTAATCAGATAATGGGCAAACCGCAAACAAAATCTTCTGAAACAAAAAATGATCATTTTGAAGAATACAGAACGCAGCTTGAAGAAAGAATAGGAACAGTTTCTCAAGGATTATCCAGATGCGGAATAAGAACGATCCAGCTTGGAACGGAAGAAATTGTCGAATTATTCTACAAAATATTCAATCCTGGAGATCTGGAAAAGCCGATAATGCCAAATAAATAAAAAATATATGGGACCACTTGATTTTTTAAAACCAAAAAAGAAAGACGAACAACTGACTTCATTCCTACCACAGGAAATATACGAAGCGGGTGTTTTGGAATTGCAAGATATCATCGCGCCTTCAGCTTTAAAAATCTCACCGAAGGAACTTAATCTCGGAGAAAAAATCGTCAGAACTTTTTATGTCATTTCATATCCTCGTTTTCTGTCGGAGAGCTGGTTTTCACCGGTAATAAACCTCGATAAAATTTTCAATATTTCGATATTCATCCAACCTATAGATACGGCAAAAGTTTTGAGACAATTCCAGAAAAAAGTGGCCGAAGTGCAGAGTCAGATAAATGCCAGAGAAAAAAAAGGACTTGTCAGAGATCCCGTCCTTGATACCGCATATCAAGATTTGGAATCTTTGAGAGACAATCTTCAGCAGGCTCAGGAAAAACTTTTTGATGTAGGACTTTACATTACGCTATATGGCGATTCCGATGAGGAATTGGATAAAGTTGAAGCTGAAATAAAATCTATACTTGAATCAAAGCTGATTTATGTAAAGCCAGCTCTATTCCAACAAGAACAAGGCTTCAAGAGCATATTGCCAATAGCTACAGACTTGCTTGATATCCATTCAAAATTAAATTCTTCTCCGCTCTCAAGTATTTTTCCATTTGTTTCCTTCGATCTTACATCAGACAAAGGAATTCTTTATGGAATAAACAGGCACAATGCGAGCTTGGTAATTTTTGACAGATTTTCTCTTGAAAACTACAGCTCTGTGACTTTTGCAAAAGCAGGTTCCGGAAAATCATATTGCACAAAGCTCGAAATTTTGAGAAGTCTTATGTTTGATGTTGATGTTATTGTCATTGATCCTGAAAAAGAATATGAGGCTCTTGCGGAAGCCACAGGAGGAAAGTCATTTAATATTTCGCTGAACTCAACAAGCCATATAAATCCTTTCGATTTGCCTATGCCTGCAGAAGATGAAGCTCCAGCTGATGTATTACGAAGTAATATCATAAATCTTGTTGGACTTTTTAGAATAATGCTCGGAGGATTGACTCCAGAAGAAGACGCAATAGTCGACAGAGCAATTGCCGAAACATACGCATTAAAAGACATCACACCTGACTCAGACTTTTCAAATGTTGAACCTCCGCTTCTTTCAGATTTTGAACTCGTTCTTTCAGGAATGAAAGGTGCCGAGTCAATTGTTCAAAGACTTTCAAAATACACCCGAGGAACTTGGTCTGGCTTTTTGAATAAGCCGACAAACTTGAATATAAATTACAAATTCGTGGTTTTTTCAATCAGAGATATGGAAGATGAATTGAAAACTGTCGCAATGTATATCATCACGCATTATATTTGGAACGCGGTAAGAAGAAATAAAAAGAAAAGATTGCTTGTTGTAGATGAAGCTTGGGTCATGATGAAATCAGATGATGCGGCTTCTTTCCTGTTCGGAATGGCGAAAAGAGGAAGAAAATATTTCCTCGGACTTGCGACAATTACTCAGGATGTCGAAGACTTTTTGAAATCTCCTTACGGTTTGCCAATTGTTACGAACTCTTCAATCCTTATTCTTTTAAAACAATCACCAACTGTTGTGGACAACTTACAAAAAGTTTTCAATCTGACGGATGAAGAAAAATATCTTCTGCTCGAATCGAATGTCGGGGAAGGAATGTTCTTCGTAGGTTTGAAACATGTTGCCATTAAAATAATCGCTTCATATACCGAGGACCAAATTATCACTTCAGATCCATCACAGCTTCTGAATATCAAAAGAGCAAAGGAGGAACTCAAAATAGCCCAAGGAATATAGTATATATTTAACAAATATGTGTTATAATTTTAGTTGAAATGCCAAGTATTTTTAAAAAAATAATAAGCTCAGCGCATATTTTTTTTTCATCTCTCAACACAAAACGATTGGTTGGAGCATCTTTACTTGTCATAATATTTTTCTGCGCTCAAACTATAATCTGCAATAAAGTTTCAGCACAATCAGCTCAAACTAGTGCTATAACAATAAACGCATCCACGCAAAATCCGCAGGAAGGAGATAATGTGACTTTAACAGTATCGAGTTACTCTGTAGATTTGGATTCGGCAAAAATAACATGGTATGTTGACGGAACCATAAAAGAAAATGACATCGGAGCAAAAAGTTTGGTCGTGCAAGCCAAAAATGGCGACCAAGCCACTGAAATAAAAGTTGTTGTTGAAACATCAGACGGCACGACTTTTCAATCTTCCACAGAAGTCAGAGCATCGGATGTAGATCTTATAATAGAACCTACATCTTATGTTCCTCCTTTTTATAAAGGCAACGCTATTTTTGCCAGCCAAGGCACTGCAAAAATAATTGCAATTCCTGATGTATTAATAAACGGCAGCAAAGCCAGTTCAAAAAATCTTATTTTCAGATGGAGTGTAGATGACACATACATGGCGGATGATTCCGGAATGGGCAAAGATTCAATTACGGTAAACGGCAGCGTGCCAATAAGAGACATAGATGTAGATGTGGAAGTATTGGATTCATCTGGAAACACACTTGCCACAAATTCAACCGTAGTGACAACATCCGATCCCGCCATACTTTTTTATGAAGATAGCCCGATTTACGGAATATTATATAATGAAGCCATAACGAATAATTATTATTTGGGAACAAAAGAGGAAGTGAATATAATAGCAGAACCGTTCTTTTTCAATCTTAACAGCGATTCCGGAAATGACTCCACATATCAGTGGACAGTGAACGGTAGCGCTGTTAGCAGCGGCGATAAGCCAAATGAATTATTAATGAAACAAGAGCAGACAAACCTCGTTGGAAGCGCGTCAGTTTCATTGACTGTCAATAATATTTCCAAAATATTCCAATACGCGACTGCCGGCTTTAATATAAGTTTTGGACAATAAATACCATGAAAAATTTATTAAAAATATACATATTAATAATAACAATAATCACAGTTGCATCTTTTGCACCGGTAACAACTTTTGCGCTTGGAACCTGCGACTCAACAAGTGGATTGTATTTTAATAATGGAAATAGTGGCTCAGATTCCAGTAATAAATGTTCAGTATATGTTCCGNNTTCAATTACCAGCTTAAGTGACTTTCTGACGCAAGTTTTTAATTTCGGAATAGCAATAGCAGTAACTCTGGCTTTTATAATGATGGTTTGGGGAGGTATAGAATATATGACAACCGATTCCTGGGAAGGCAAGGACAACGGTAAAAAAAGAATCGGGGATGCACTTTGGGGTTTGGGTTTAGCTTTGGTTTCATACACAATTCTTTGGACAATAAATCCATGTCTTGTGGATTTCGCCGGCCTTGGCAAAGGTGTGGGATGCAATACTGCGAACACTTTTCTGTCCTCAAATAATTCTACATCATCAGATGTTCTCAACTATTCATTTTCTGATTTGTATAATGGTACAACTACTCTTACACCTGGAACCACGGAAGCTGGCGCAAATGCTGTAAAAAATGCTGGACCAGTTAATCCAAACCCAACTCTTACATGTACTCCACCCGCGTTGCCAGACATAACTGGGACCAAATGTGAATAAATTATTAACATGTCCAAAAGAAATTCAATCATCATAATATCCTTAATCGTCCTACTTATTGCAGGTGGTTTGATTTTCTTTTATTTTTATAATAATCAATCAAAAAAAGTTTCAGGCACTTCCACAAATCAAAATCCATTCGGAACTCCTTCAGCAACTCAGAATTCAACCTCGACGACAAGCGGAACCACTCAAAATATTCCGCAAAATATAAAAACCACAGCACAGCTGATAGAATTATATAAAAATCCAACATCCGGCTCAAATTTATTTTTAAATAAAAGCAATCAAGATGCAATCAGATTTGTTGATAGATCAAATGGAAATGTATATGAATATATTCCATCCACGCAAACCGGCACACCGACAAGACTCACGAATGAAACCATACCAAAAGTTCAAGAAGCTGTTTGGTTAAATGGTGGAAATAATTTAGCCTTTAGATATCTTGATGATAGCACAAATGTGATAGACAGTTTTCTGGCCAATATAACTGTCAGCACAAGCACTGCAAGCGGAGTTTTGGGCAGCATAACTGGAGATTTCATAACTCCAAATCTGAACCAATTAGTTGCAGATCCGACAGGAAAAAGTCTTTTTGGATTAATGATTAATAACAACGAAACATACGGCGTAAGTTTGTCTTCAACAGGCTCTTCAGAAAAGCAAATTTTTAATTCTCCTGTGCTTGATTGGAATATTTCATGGCCGAAAGAAAGTGTGATAACAATGACGACAAAACCATCATATAAATACAAGGGTTATCTATTCTTCTTCAATCCTCAGACAGGCTCAATGAGCAGAATAATAGGAGATATGGTTGGTTTATCTACAGTTACAAACAGCGATGCAAGCCTGGTTGCTTATTCTACAAGCAATGGAAATTCTTTCTCATTCAATGTTTACGATGTAAAAAATGAAACAAATAAAAACATACAAGCAAATACCCTGGCTGACAAATGCGTTTGGGGAATAGAAGACAACACAATGCTTTATTGCGCGATTCCAAATGTAATTACTGCAAGCAATTATCCTGACGCTTGGTATCAAGGTCTTGTTTCATTCAGCGACAATATCTGGTCAATAAATACAAATACAGGTGAAACAAAACTGCTATATCAGGTTGGAATAAACGAAAATGCTCAAATAGATGTCATCAATCCGATGATAAGCCCCGACGACCAATATATTTCGTTTATGAATAAGAATGATCTAAGCTTGTGGTTGCTGAAGATTAATCAATAAAACAAAAAGGGCGGCCAGCTTTGCTGGCCGCCCTTTTTGTTTATTTAAAATCAGCAATCTTATTTCTCCTCAATATATTTTATAACCAGCCTTCTATCTTTTCCTTCTCCAGTAGATTCAGTTTTTATATTCGGCTGTCCGGAAAGCACACCATGGATGATAAGCCTTTCATATGATGTCATCGGCTCCATCTCTACGTTTGCTTTCATATCTCTTGCTCTGTTTGCAAGCATATTTGCTTTTAATTTCAAATTCTCAACCATCGATGATCTGTAATCATTTACATCAATTGCAAAATCCGCCATTTCCTCCATTCCTTTGCTGGCGATCCTTCTTATCAGATGAGAAAGCGCCTGAAAAGTGTCTCCACGATCTCCTATAAGAAGTCCAGACTCTGGAGTTTTTATGATAAATAATTTTTTCTGCGTAATCGGATCTTCGGTTTCTTCGACAGAATCATATTTCACGCCGAGAGTGTTGAGAAGATCTTCTATTATTTTTTTGTTATCTTTTTCATTGTTCATATATTTTGTTATAGCAAATTTATTGCTTTTTTACCACCTGTATTGTGCCGGCGGTATTTTTATATCTGCTTCTCATATAATATTCCTGACCTATTGCAAAAAGACTGCTTGTAATTAGATATAATGAAACGACGACAGGAAAGTTCTCAGCAATGAAAAACATAACTACAGGCATGACATATTTCATCTGCATATTCATGCTTTTGGCCAATTCATCGCCAAAACCCGGGTCTTTTCCATCTTTTGAATCAACTTTCTTAGGCTTTGGAAGAGTAATCTGCATTTGCAGAAACTGTGCCAGAGCCACAAAAACTGCAAAGACTATGTTTTTGCTTGCGACGCTTATTCCAAACAAATCCATATTTATGATACTCGGTATTTTTGTAAACGAATATATTGATTTAACATCTATTTTAGGCAAACCGCCTTTCAAAAATACCCAATACAAAGCGATAAGTATTGGAAACTGAATAATCATAAGTAAAATTCCGGCAAATGGATTTATTCCTTTGTCTTTATACAACTGCATGACTTTTTCCGCTTGAACCTGTTTGTCATCCTTATATTTTAATTTTATTTCATTCAATTCAGGTTCGATTCTCTTCATTTCAAATTGAGTTTTGACGGATTGCTGGGAAAGAGGAAAAATTATTATTTTTACAATACAAGTAAATAAAATAACGGCCAATCCGACACTGTGGAAGGGAATTATGTTTATAAACCAAATTAAGCCGTTATAAAGCGGGGCATAAAAGAAATTGTGGAATAAAAAAGACATGAAGCCATTCTATACGAAAATAATCAAATATACAAACAAAAAAATTGGCCGGTTTGCTTATGCAAACCGGCCAATATCACTTATTTTTATCCAAAAAAACCTATCCTTAAAAATCTCGTGCAAATCTTTGCTGAAATCAATCTCTTTGTGTAGTAAATTTTATTACCACTACCACAACACACAGCCGCCTCTATCACATACCTCTTCTTCTCCTTTTTACCATCATCCCCTTGCACCTCTTCCTCACCAAAAAAAATCACATAGATCCCTTCAGTAATTTTTTTTATCTGACTTCCTACAAGCTTAAAACTTTCAAGATCTTTTTCTGTATTGAGCGGAGTACAGCCAACTTTTTTCTGAGCAATTTTATAGATCTCATCATAAGTGGCTTCTTCCGGCAAATCCAGATCTGCTTTAGAAAACCAAGCTACTTTCTCGAAATATGCTAATCCAATCCTTTTTGCTTCCCATTTTTCTTCGTCTACCTTTTGAAAAACAGGTTTTGTTTCTGATGATAAAAGATTGGCCGTGCTTTCTTCTTTTTTCACGTCAGTAGCAACTGTACCCATAAACACCTCCTAAGTTTTTAAGATCATCTACTGTAATTTTATACCTGTATATTTTTTTGTCCAGAAATTATTTGTAAAAACCAGCTTTTTCGAGCACAAATTTTACATCTTTTTTAACTTCATTATAATTAATTACTTCATTTGTTTTTTTAATGAGAAAAACAACGGTTTTTTTGAAATTTTTATCCATTTTTGACACATCTTCTTCTATAAAACTGCTTATTTTCCTCTTAATCAAATGTCTGCCAACTGAAGTTTTTTCATTCTTTTTTGAAATTACAATGGCAAAACCGGCTTTTACGGCTTCTTTTCTGGAGATTTTAGCATATAAGAAAGCACCAAAAATAGATATTCCAGTTTTCATAGTCTCTCCTATATCCAGTCTATTTGCTCTGTATTTACGGCTCAGCATCAGTTGATTATATACTTTAATACATTCATTATCAAAAGTTGAAACAATCAAAAAAGGGCTTGTAGCCCTTTTTTGATTTTGCGAAATCACGTCGTGCAACTGTCCTATAAGTGCGACGTACTTTAGACGGTTGTTAATTTCTTTCTTCCGTGCTGTCTTCTTCTTTTAAGCACTCTTTTTCCGAACTTTCTCTTGTTTCTTGCAAGAAAGCCGTGAGTCTTTGCTCTTTTTTTCTTTTTTGGTTGATATGTGACTGACATGAAGGGGAGTATAAATCAAAAAACATAAAATGTAAAGTGCTTAAATACAAATTTTTTCCTTGACGCCTGCTTCCTGCGGATTTAAAATATCATTTGTTGTTTCAAAAAAATTCTTTTGATTTTTCTTTATCCACTTTTTATACACAACTTGTAAACAAAAAATAATTTCTATTAATAACTGCAGAGACTTATAATTTATCTCAATGAACGAAAACAAAACTTTATGGAATAATGTTCTGGCTCAGATAGAGCTGGGAATCTCAAAGGCCAACTTCAGCATGTGGTTTAAAGATACTTTTATAATCAAACAAGAAGACGGCACTGTATATTTGGGAGTGCCGAATGTTTTCGTAAAAGATTGGCTGATGAATAAATATCACAAGGATATATTGAAAAATTTAAGAAGTTTCGGAGAACATATAAGAAATGTAGAGTATGTCGTTTCAAAGGATGAAAACAAAACTAATGCGAAGGAAACAACAAACCATTCCAACGAGCTTCCATTGAATAATTTTTATATAAACAAAGAGGACAATTTGAATCCTAAATATACTTTTGAAACTTTCGTAATCGGACCTTTCAATGAGCTCGCACATGCTGCATCGCAGGCAATACTTAAAAGAACCGCGATATATAATCCTTTATTTATTTTTGGCAGCACAGGGCATGGAAAAACTCACCTGATACAAGCTGTGGGGAATTATTTCAAAGCAACCGATCCGAATAAAAAAATTTATTATCTAACATCGGAAAAATTCGCAAACGATTATATCAATTCGCTGAATAGTGGAAATATAAATACTTTCAAGGATAAATATAAAAAATATGATTTATTAATAATTGATGATATTCAATTTCTATCATCAAAAACAAAAACGCAAGAGGAATTTTTTAGCTTATTCAACAGTTTTCACGACAACGGCAAACAACTCATTTTCTCATCAGACAAACATCCGAATTTTATTCCAGATATAGAAGAACGCATAAAATCAAGATTCAATGCTGGTATGATTGTGGAAATTCAAAAGCCTGACTTTGAATCGAGAATTCAGATTTTTAGGAAAAAAGCTTCAATGATGAACCTGAATATTTCAAATGATATTGTGGAATTCCTAGCCGGTGCTGTAGAAGGCAATATCAGGGAATTGGAAGGTATTTTAAACCTTATTTTATGCCAAACAGAGCTTAAAAATAAAGAACTCAATATAAACGAAATCAAGGAATTGATTAAAAATACTTCGAAACCTAAGAAAAATATTTCAGTTAAAGATGTAATCCGTGTTGTTTCAGAATTTTACGGCATAGAAGAGAATACTATTTTTGAAAAAGGTAGGAAAAAAGAAGTAATTAAGCCAAGGCAGGTGATTATGTATATTTTAAGAGAGGATTTTGATATTTCATTTCCATCTATTGGAGATAAAGTTGGAAATAGAGACCATTCAACAGTAATTCATTCATATGAAAAGGTAAAAAATGATTTAAAAACCGATCCGGAACTGGTTCAAGAATTAGGTCAGATACGTTCGATGTTGAAATAGTTGTGGAGAAGTTATTGATAAGTTAGTTATAATAGGTTTAAGTAAATGTTTATAAGTTTGGGATAAAAAAAATAATAAAAAATTAAACACTTTTTAAAAACAATTTAGAAAAATAAAATTAAAATATATTCATTAAAATAAGGTTAAAATAATTATAAACAAGTAAAGGTTGATAATAATAATTAATAGATAAATATTAAAAATAAAATGAAAATTGAATGTGTAAAAGAAAAACTTCATTTAGCTGTATCTAAAGCGGAAAAAATTGTTGGTAAAAATATAAACCTTCCAGTTTTATCTTGTTTATTATTTGAAACAAAAGGAAATAATCTTATTATAAGATCGACGAATCTTGATTTAGGTTTGGAAATATCAATACCCGTAAAAGTTGAAGAAAATGGAAAAGTTGCCGTTCCAGCTAGTATAATAAGTAGTTTTTTGAATAATATAAGTGATGATAAGAATATTATATTAGAAACTGTGGAAAATACTTTAAAAATATCAACACAAAACAGCGAAGCCAGTATAAAAACATTATCTCCGGAAGATTTTCCAACTGTTCCTATGATTGATAATGAAAAAATATATAAAATAAATTCAAAAGATATTGTAAATGGAATAAAGTCTGTAATATACAGTTCGTCATTATCAAGCGTAAAACCCGAGCTTGCGAGTGTTTATATTTATTCAAATAATGATAATTTAATATTTGTAGCGACAGATTCATTTAGATTGGCCGAAAAGACTATAAAAACCAGAAAAAATATGGATTTGAATAATATATTAATTCCTTTCAAAAACGCATCGGATATTCTTAAAATTATTGATAATATCGATTCAGAAATAGAAATAAATGCGGCAAAAAATCAAATTTCTTTCGTTTTTGACGGAACATATCTTGTTTCAAGAGTTATCGATGGAGTTTTTCCTGATTATAAGCAGATTTTACCAAAAGAAGAAAAAACAAAAGTTGTTTTACTGAAACAAGATTTGATTAATTCATTAAAAGTTTCAAATATTTTTTCTGACAGTTTTAATCAGATGAATATAAGCGTAAAAAATGGAGAGAAAGCCATAAAAATAAAGACAAAAAATAATAATATTGGAGAAAATATAAATAAGATCGATGCAAATATAGAAGGCGAGGATATAGAAGTTAATTTTAATTACAGATATATCATCGATTGTCTTCCTTCCATCGCTTCTGACAGCGTTTCTTTGATTTTTAATGGCATAAATAAACCACTTATCATAAAAGGAACTTCCGATAAGACATTCACGTATCTTGTGATGCCGATGAACAGATAATTTTCTAATAAATTATGTTTGATATAGCAAAATATCTTGAAAAGTTCAAAGTGATGTCAACTTCGCGGAGTTTTTTGAGAGATTCCGTAGCGGAAGCAATAAAAGAAGTTTGTAATATTGAAATTGATCCGGCAAAAATTGAGATAAAAAATTATATTGCCAGAATCAGCGAAAAACCAATAGTTAAAACAGCAATTTTTTTAAAGAAAGCGAAAATTTTGGAAATTTTGGATAAAAAAACTGATGGAAAAATAAAAGAAATATTGTAAAAAGAATTGGCCGCGCCCGAAGGGCGCGGCCAATTCTTTTTATTTTTATTATTGAATTAATACGGAAGTAGTCGCGATTCCTTTATTATATACACTATCGGTAATAACAACTTTTATTTCATTATTTCCTGAAACAAAAGAATTTTCGGATGATGGGATAAAACTCAAACTGAATGGAGTGCTGCTTGATGTTCCTATAAGTTCATTATTCAAGTAGAAATCGGCTTTCATTACAGGATAATTTTCTTGTGACGAGAACATTATGTTCATCCTATAATCTTTATCGTATGTAGAATTTAATAGCGGATATGTAATTGTCACTTGCGGTTGATTTGCAAGAGTATGGATGTCATCAAAAGTTGTTGGAGGAGTTGTCGAAACTATTGGATGCGCTGCCATCCAATTTTGCACTCCGTATTCCCAAGAATCGAATTGTGGATCTGAGCTTGCTTCTACAGGTGATGGACCGAGAGGATTGCTCTTATCTACCCAATAAAGGATTGAATGGACATCCGGAATCGAAACTTCTTCTTTTGTTTCTGGTGGAGTTAAATCTGTTGCAAGCTTGCCGGAAATTTTGTCTATGAAATATGTTTCATTTCCTTCCCAGAATCCACGTAAGGCCGGTTTTATTGTAGGATCGGTTGGCTGAGGCTGTATAAAATTATCTGGTGTAGTAGTTCCAAGTGCTATATCCATCAATTTTCTCCAAAGAGGCGCGACAATCAATCCAGCAATATTTTTTACCATGGGAGTATTATCGTTGTTTCCTGCCCAGGTTCCAATGACAATATCTGGAGTATAGCCAACAGTCCAAGCATCTTTCGAATCATTCGTGGTGCCCGTTTTTGCAGCAACCTCTCTGTTATTTGGAAATTCAAAAACTGAACCGGTTGTTCCATACTCAGGCGCTTTTGCAACATTATCTGAAAGGACATTTGAAATCAACTCAGCGATATTCGGCTGTAAAACTTGCTGGCTACTTGTTGCGAACTGCTCAAGCATATTTCCATTTGCATCTTGGATTGAGAGAATTCCCGTATAAGGATTTCTTACGCCGTCATCTGCGAAAACTCCATATGCACTCGTCAAATCAAGAAGGGAAACTTCTCCTCCACCGAGAACCAGAGTCAGTCCGTATTGATTCGGATCGTCCGAAAGAGTTGTGATACCCATTGATTTTGCAGTATCAAGAGAATCTTTTTCTCCGGCAAGATATAAGAGTTTAATTGAAGGAATATTCAAAGATAATGCCAGTGCACTTCGAAGGGAAACTGGACCGCGATACAATCCGTCGAAATCTGCTGGCATATAGCAAGCTGATGATGAAGAAACTATTGCATTTGGGTCGATCTGTTGTCCTTCTGGAGTGCAGGTTGTCTGGAATTCAGTCGGTACATCAAACAAGACTGTGTCTGGCGTATAACCTTTCTCGAAAGCTGTTGCATAAACAAAAGGTTTAAAGGTCGATCCTGGCTGGCGAGTTGCAAGAGCGACGTTGAATTGTCCGTCGGTTGTCGTTGCAAAATAATCTCTTGAACCGATCATTGCAAGAATTTGTCCGGTTCTCGGATCGATTGCTACGGCAGCTTCATTTGAAGCGTCAAAATTTATTTCATTTTGCACTGCATAATTTTTTACAAGCGTTTCCATTTGAGATTGCAAATTGTAATCCAGAGTTGTGATGACTTTGTACCCGTTCTGATTCACAGCATCTTCGCCATATTTATTTACAAGATATTCTTTTATGAATTCCACAAAGTGCGGAGCAAGAATACCTGTTGGCGATGGTGGTTGAAATTGGACTTGCTCTTTTATAGCGGCGTCATACTGAGCTTGCGTGATAAAATTATTTGAAAGCATTTTTTGGAGAACAATATTTTTTCTGGCATCAAGGGCGCTTTTATTTTGTCCATATGGAGAATAATATGTCGGCGCATTTGCTATTGCAGCAATGTAGGCGGCTTGTGCCACATCGACATTTGCCGAACTTGTGGCAAAGAACATCTGGCATGCTTCTTCAACACCGGAAGTATTTCCACCATATGAAACTCCATTAAGATAAATGCCGAGTATCTGATCTTTTGTCATCACCTTTTCAAGTTCAACGGACAAAACCCATTCTTTGAGCTTTCTTGAAATGCTTTTTTCGCTGGTAAGCAAAGAATTTTTTATAACCTCTTGTGTGATTGTCGATCCTCCCTGGCTAAAACTGAGAGTAGAAATATCCACCAAGATTGAACGCAGGATTGATGTTATTTCTATTCCGCCATGCGTGTAAAAATTAGGATCTTCTATGGCAATAGTCGCATTTTTTATATTTTGCGAAATATTATCAAAAGGCACGACTGTTCTTTTTTGATCTTGATGAATATCATAGAGAAGTATCGTTCCAGTTCTGTCATATATTTTTGTCGATTGTGTGGTTTGTATAGTGTCAAAAGAGCTTAAATCCGGCAATTGAAAAGTTGAAATC
Source organism: Patescibacteria group bacterium (assembly GCA_003142075.1). Lineage (GTDB taxonomy): Bacteria > Patescibacteriota > Minisyncoccia > Phycocordibacterales > GWA1-40-21 > Bog-1340. The sequence goes on from PLOL01000023.1 coordinate 38,752, forward strand.
CACAGTGCTATTGCGCCGAGACAAACAAAAAATAAAGCCAATAATATCAAAATGACTTTTTTGGGATTATTTTTTACGAATTTTAAGGTTTTTTTCGCTGTCGGTTTGATTTGTTGCTTCAGATGCTGGCCGGTTTTCACGAATTTATCTTTTAACATGAAACGAATTATAACATTTTAGCCGATAGAAAAAAACTAATTTTTATGATAGATTTGAAGCATGGAAATCAATACGAATCCGGAAAAAATAGAAAAGTTTTTGACTCGTGGAGTTGCAAATATTTATCCCAATAAGGATTTTGTAAAAAAACAGCTTCTAAGCGGTAAAAAATTAAAAATGTATCTCGGAATAGATCCAACCGGACCAACTTTGCATATGGGTCATGCGGTTCAATTGATAAAATTAAAAGAATTTCAAGAACTTGGTCATGAAGTAGTTTTACTTATTGGAGATTTTACCGCGATGATAGGAGATCCGTCTGATAAAACTGCCGTACGAAAACAGCTTACAAAAAAAGAAGTTTTAAATAATTGTAAACTCTATAAAAAACAATCATCTACCTTTTTAAATTTTGGCGTTGGCGGTGCAAAAATAAAATATAATTCATCATGGCTCGCAAAAATGAAATTTGCTGATGTTGTGAATCTCGCTTCAAAAATGACAGTTCAGCAGATGATTGAAAGAGATATGTTTCAAGAAAGAATTAAAAATAATAAGCCGGTATATCTGCACGAATTTTTATATCCGCTGATGCAAGGATACGATTCAGTTTATTTGAATACTGATGGGGAAATTGGTGGCAATGATCAAACTTTCAATATGCTTGCGGGTAGAAATTTAATGAAAGAAATGAAGAATAAAGAAAAATTTGTTCTAACTACTAAACTTTTAGAAGATTCTTCAGGAAAGAAAATGGGGAAGACAGAAGGAAATATGATTTCAATGCTTGATGATGAATTTGAAATGTTTGGAAAAGTAATGAGTTGGACTGACGGCATGATTTTGCTTGGATTTGAAATTTGTACAAATGTTTCGGATGAAGATATTGAAAAATACAAAAAAGAATTGGAAAAAGGTGCAAATCCGAGAGACATAAAGATTATTTTGGCTAAGGAAATTATAAAGGTTTATTATGGAAAGGAAAGAGCCGATAAAGCTGAGAAAAATTTTTTAAACACTTTCCAAAAAGGCGGATTGCCGGAAAATCTGGAAGAAATAAAAGCTGAAAATGGCAAATCTTTAATGGAACTTTTGGTAGAAAATAAAATTGTTGATTCGAAAAGCGATTTCAGAAGGCTTGTTGCGGAGAATGCCGTGAGCAATGCTGTTTCCGGAGAGAAAATCACAGATGCGAATTTCAAAATACACAGTGAAATTACTTTGAAAGTAGGGAAGAAGAGATTTGTAAAAATTACTTTATGAAAGTCATAGCAATCGACCCAGGTTATGAAAGAATGGGTGTGGCGATAATAGAAAAAGTTTCCGGAAAAGAAATTTTGGTTTTTTCTGAATGTTTTAAAACCTCTGCAAAAATTCCACACGGTGAAAGATTGAAATTAATCGGACAGGAAATTGAAATGTTGATAAAAAAATACAAGCCGGAAGCGATGGCGATTGAAACTTTATTTTTTCAGAATAATCAGAAGACTGCGATGCACGTTTCGGAGGCGAGGGGAGTAATGCTTTATGTTGCAGCGGTCGCAGGACTTTCTGTAAAAGAATTTTCCCCGATGGAAATAAAAATTGCTGTGACAGGATATGGAAAAAGCGAAAAAGGACAGGTGACAGAGATGGTAAAGAAACTTATAATAATTAATAAGGATATAAAGTATGATGATGAATATGATGCAATAGCCGCAGGCCTGACATATTTTGCCAGTGTAAGAAATTATTAATAAAAGGCGGCCCGTAAACGGCCCGCCTTTTATATTTATTTTATATCTTCTAAGTTATAAAATTTACCACTCATCCGAAGGCTTGTAATCGCCTGAATCAAATTCGTCATCGTCATCTTCTTCGGCCAAAGTGTCTTCTTCTTCAATTTCGAGCAGAGGATCGACTGGAGCTACTTCTTCAAAGGCATCAAGAACTCCGTCTGACAACGCACCTCCTTCTTTTTCCTTCTCTTCGACGTCTATGTCGACTTTTTCCTTTCCAATCTCTTTTTTAGAATTTTTATTTTCAGGTTCGGCGATTTTTTTTGTTTTTTTAATTTTCTTATTTTTGCCCATCTTAATTTAATTATCTTATTTTGCTAAATAATTTTGCCCACATGATCTCGTAGATACATTCTCCAAAATTTTTTAAAAAAAGCAAATACCTCAAACTGTTGATAACTCAAGATATAAAACAAAAGCCGTTTTTCTTTAAGAAAAACGGCTTTTGTTTTAATTTTATGCGTACTTATATAATGAAATCCATATTTATAAGCCCGTTGTTTGCATCAATTACTTCTGTTTTAAATACTTTATCATATTTTTCATCGCCTTCTTTTTTGTCTATTTCGATATAATATTTACCTTTTGGCACAAGAGCATAGTAAGCTCCAAACTTATCAGCAATCTTTTTGGTAAGAGGAATATCTTCACCTTCTCTGAATATCTTTACGATAGCGAAAGAAAGAGGAGCACCGGTTGATTTTTCCGTGAGAGTTCCGGATTTTTTGTTTTTGAAAACTATGTAGTTGAGTATGTAAGCTAATACATAGAATATTGCTATTGCAAGATTATAAGGAGCTGGTGCAAAAAATACTGCAATGAATGAAACTATTGCACCGATGAAGAATACTATCTTAGATATCTTAGCCCAGGTAAGATCTCTTTCCCTTATAAACTTATTCACATTCATCTTGGTCTTTGCAAACTCATTCCAATCAAATGAAAGAGAATCCATAGGGAT
>PLOL01000026.1 GCA_003142075.1 Patescibacteria group bacterium
AGTGATGTTTGTAAAAAATAATTTTGAAGAAGGATATGCAAATGGAACTTTGGGAAAAGTTATTGAGTGTTCAAACTATGGACCGAAAATTATGCTGACTTCTGGAAAAATAATTATTCCGGAAAAAGTAAATTGGGTGATTGAAGATGAAGGAAAAGTGAAAGCGACAATCACGCAATATCCGCTTCGCTTGGCTTGGGCTATAACTGTGCACAAAAGCCAAGGTATGAGCTTGGATGCTGTTGAAGTAGACTTATCAAAATCTTTTGAAAAAGGAATGGGCTATGTTGCGCTTTCTCGTGTCAGAACTCTTGAAGGTTTGCGTTTGCTTGGAATGAACAAAAATGCGCTTGAAGTAAGAGAAGATGTTTCAATTTTTGATGAAGATTTGAAAGAATTATCAGCCGAGGACAAGCAATGGCTTTATTCGCTTTCCGACAAAGAAATAAAAAATAAGCAGGAAGAATTTTTGAAAAAAGTTGCTCCGCCGGAAGGAACGAAAATAGACAAAAAGAAAAAAAGAAGAATCTCGCCGATAGAAGAAACCAAAAATATGCTTTCACAAGGAATGGGGATAAAAGAAATTTTGGAAATAAAAGGAATTAAAATCGGCACGCTTCTTGATCATATTGAAAAAATTGTTGAAGAAGATTCGAGTTTTGATATCAATCATTTGAAAGAAGAAGTTCCGACAGGTAAGTACAAGAAAATTTGGATGACGTTTCGTGAACTTTATGGCACGAATCGTGATTTTCTATTAAATCCAATTAAAAATAAGCTCGGTAACGCTTATTCTTATGAAGAATTGAGAATCGTGAGGCTTTTTGTAAAAAGAAATCTGTAAAAATAGAGTTTTTTCTTATCTTTACAAATGAAAAAATCATGATATAATATCAAGTGAACGGTATTTAAAATTTGAATAAGAAAAAGGAGGCAAGAAAATGGCTAAAGAAAAACTAGTCATCCAGAAACTTTTTTCCGACTGGTCCAAGTTCTATTCCAAGCATTTCAACATCAAGGTTGACTTCTCAGAAATTAAAATTTCCGAGGTGCCGAAAGAAGGAAAGTGGCGACTGCTTTTAATAGAAAAAGGTCTAACCAACAACAAGGTCTATGACGCCTGCAAAAGAAAATTTTCGTGCTTTAAATATGCGGAAGATTTAAACAAGTCTGTAACAAAAAACGATCGCGACCCAAAGAATGGCACTTATGCCATATGGGTCAGGGACGTCGTTGGAGCCGATGGAGTTCACAAAAACAAATCAGCAAAGATGTTGCAGGAAGAAAAAATTTCCGGAATCACTCTCTTAGAGAGAATGATTCTTGAGCTCAAGTATTTTACCGAAACTGGTAAACATCTTGATATCAGCAACTGGACGCTTTGCTCGGGTTCGCGCTATTCTGATGGCCATGTGCCGATCGTGTTCTGTGGCTTTAGCCAGTTCATGGTGGGCTGGTGCAGCGCTGAGTTCTCGGGTGAGAGCTTGCGTTCTCGTGAAGTAGTTTCTTAATCAAATTAATAAAGACACAAACGATTACTGTCGTTTGTGTCTTTTCTCTTTATTTTTTCATGTGATATCATATTGTCATGACACTCAAAAAAATAAATATCGCATTCAAGCAGTTGAATACGGAAAATGTTACTGGCTTGCATGACGATATCATGGGAGATTTTAAATCCATCAAGGGCGATGTTTCAAAAATATCCGGCGACCTGAGCATACATAAAATTAGCGGAGATGTTTCAAACATCAGTGGAGATATTTCCGGCTTGCATGGCGATGTTTCGAACATAAAAGGCGATGTGACTAATATCAAAAGCGATGTGTCAAAAATTTGCGGAAATGTTTCAAAAATCCGCGGAGACTTGAGCGGAATTGTCGGCGATGTTTCCAATATCAGCGGTGATGTTACAAATATTCACGGCGATGTAAGCCATATTGAAGGCGATACGACGAAAATAATTGGCGATGTTTCCGATCTGCAAGGAGATGTGACAAATATAACCGGCAATGTCACAAACATTAAAGGTTACGTCAGCAATATAAAAGGCCATGTGACAAATATAAAAGGCGATGTTACCAATATTTACGGAGATGTTTCGAAAGTCGAGGGAGACACCACAGACCTTTCGGGAAATGTCGAGGAGTTGATAAAATAATTTCATTACTTCGCCGATAGTTGCTATACTAGGACATGTTCGGCCAATTTATCAGCATTTTTTAATAAATAAAATCATATGTCGCAAGAAATAGAAAATATAAAAAAGTTTGTCCGCGCGGCGGATTATCTTTCAGTCGGTCAGATATACTTGCAAAGTAATTTTTTATTGAAAGACAAACTGACTTTTGACAATATAAAAAACAGGCTTCTCGGACATTGGGGAACTACTCCTGGAATAAATTTTACATACGCATGCTTGAATAATTTGATAAAAAAGACGAATGCAAATATGATGTTCGTCCTTGGTCCCGGACACGGTTTTCCCGCTCTCCAGTCTAATGTTTTTCTTGAAGGAACTTTAGGAAAATATTATAAAGAAGCGCAGAAAAATGAAGAAGGAATCGGCTATATTATGAAAAATTTCAGTTGGCCGTATCAATTTCCAAGCCATTCAAGTCCGATGACTCCCGGAGTTATTCTTGAAGGCGGAGAGCTTGGATATTCTCTTGCTACAGCTTACGGCGCAGTTTTGGACAATCCAAATCTTATCGCTGCATGTCTTGTCGGCGATGGCGAATCAGAAACTGCAACTCTTGCAACCTCATGGCATTTGAGCAAATTTATTGATCCCGCAAAAAATGGCGCGGTCTTGCCGATACTTCATTTGAACGGATACAAAATTTCAGGTCCGACGATTTTTGGCAGAATGAAAAACTCTGATTTGAAATCTTTATTCAGAGGTTATGGTTATGATCCGATTATTGTTGAAGGACACACGGATGCCGTTTATGACAAAATGGTAAAAGCTTTGGATAAGGCTTATGCATCAATCAGATCGATTCAAAGGGAAGCTGTGGCAAATTCTGATAAGCCGATAAAAGATTATTACAGATTTCCGATGATTATTTTGAAAACTCCGAAAGGCTGGACCGGAATAAAACATTTATACAGTTGGGATATTGAAGGCAGAGGAAAAATGTTTGATGGAAAAGTTGAAGGTAATTGTTTGTCTCATCAAGTTGTTGGAAGAGAAATGAAAACCGATAAGACTGAACTTGATGATCTAGAAAAATGGATGAAATCATATAAGTTTGACGAACTCTTCGATCCTAAAACTGGTTTTATAAAAGAAATCGAGAATGCTCTTCCCCCAGAAAGTTTTAGAATGGGAAATAATCCGGTTACTTTTGGAATCAGGAAAGGCGATACGTCAAAAGATTTAATTTTGCCCTCGATAAAAAATTTTGAAACGAAAGTTAGCGCACCAGGTGATGTTTCAATTGGAGCAATGACAAAAATCGGTCAGTATTTTGGCGAAGTCGTAAAATTAAATAAAGATAAAAGAAATTTCAGGATGTTTTCTCCTGACGAAACTTATTCAAACAGATTACAATATATTTTTGCTGAGACACCGAGAGCTTTTGTTGGAAAAATAGAACCATGGGATATTGATTTGGCACGAGACGGAAGAGTGATAGAAATGCTTTCGGAAAATGCATTGCACGGTCTTGCGCAGGGATACACTTTGACGGGAAGATTTGCAGTTTTTCCTTCATACGAGGCTTTTATAATGATTGTCGCGAGCATGGCGGACCAATACAGCAAGTTTTTGAAAATTGCCAGGAAGACTGAATGGCGCGGAGATGTTCCGTCATTAAATTATATGACAAGTTCAAGCGGGTGGAGACAGGAGCACAACGGTTTTTCGCACCAGAATCCAGGATTTATAGATAACGTTTTGCAATTGCATCATGATTTTATAAATGTTTATTTTCCAGCTGATGAAAATGAGGCAGTTATGATTGCCGAAAAATGTTTGAAATCAAAAAATGAAATGAATGTCATCGTTTCTGAAAAAACAGTCGAGCCGGTCTGGCTTACGCAAGAACAAGCGAAAAAAGAGATAGAACAAGGCTTGTCTATTTGGGATTTTGCAAGCGATGAAAATCCCGATGTAATTTTTGGAGGTTGCGGACAATATTTGACGAAGGAAGCTCTTGCGTCAATCCAGCTTTTGAAAGAAGAAGTACCGGAAGCAAAAATAAGATTTGTAAATATCATAGAACTTTCCCCTGATACTGTTGGACATTCGAAAAAAATAACACAAAATGAATTTGAAAAATATTTTACGAAAGATAAGCCTGTAATTTTAAACTTTCATGGATATCCTGAAACTTTGAAGCAAGTGCTCTTTGATTATGAAAATGCTCTGCATAGAATTACAGTTCACGGATATATAGAAAGCGGTTCGACGACTACTCCGCTCGATTTGCACATAAGAAACAAGACGGATAGATATAATCTTCTCATTGAAGCTGTTGAAAAATTGTCCGCAAATGGAATCATCGAATCGGAAAAAGCGAAAAAACTTATAGAAAAATATCAGAAAAAAATCACTGACCACAAAACATACATCACGACTTTCGGAGATGATCCTGAAGAAATATTAAATTGGAAATGGACTTATAAAAAATAATTTAAAAAAATGAGCGAAAAATATTTGATTGTAAATACCGGCAGCGCTTCAAAAAAGTATGCTGTATACGATGAGGGAAAGGAAGCTGCTTTTGTGCATTTTGAAACCGGCGACGGCGGTTATCTTTCCACTGTAAGAATTTCAGATAAATCTGAAAAAATAAAAATTTCAGAATCAGACTTCGATAAAGCCTTAGATTATCTGATTAAGACGTTTAAAGCAAAAAATATCATTTCCGACAAGAATGATATTTCCGGAGTCGGAATAAGAGTTGTCGCACCTGGAATATATTTTCAAACAAATAGGATTATAGATGATGAGTATATCCGCAATCTTAAATTGGCCATGAAAAAAGCCCCGCTTCACCTTGAAGGTATTTTTAAAGAGATAATCAAATTGAAATTATTTTTTGGAAACAATATGAAAATAGTAGGCATATCCGATTCGGAATTTCACCACACTATGCCTCAAAAGGCCAAGAATTATGGCATCTATTCAAAGGATGCAGAAAAATATGATATTTACAGATACGGCTATCATGGGATTTCAGCTCAGTCGATTGTAAATAAATTGCAGAAGAAGGGAAACATTCCAAGTAAACTTATAGTTTGCCATATCGGCGGAGGAGTAAGCGTCATGGCGGTGAAAGATGGAAAAAGTGTAGAAACATCCATGGGATTTACTCCGCTTGAAGGAATGATAATGGCGAACAGAGTTGGAGACATAGATGCCGGAGCCGTGGTATATCTGTCTGAAGTTTTAAAATTGCAGGGATTGAAACTTACGCAATATTTCAACAAAAAATGCGGACTATTCGGACTTTCCGGAGGTCTTAGCAATGACATTAGGGATCTTTTGAAAGTTGAAAATGAAAATGCTGCGGCAAAAATTGCGTTGGATACTTATGTTTATAAAATACAAAAACAAATCGGTGCGAGTTTTGTTGCTCTCGGCGGTCTTGATATGCTCGTATTTACTGGAACAGTGGGTGAGAGATCATATTTGATGAGAAGAAGAATCTGCAGCGGGTTGGAATCTCTCGGGATTTTAATTGATCAGAAAATAAATGATTGTACCGATGGCGTGGATTGTAATTTGAGTACGCAAGATTCCAAAGTTAAAGTAGAAGTTATCAATACTGATGAAATGAATCAGATTGCAGTAGAAACTCAAAAAGTATTAATTTAATTTGTATTGCGCCTATAAAATGGTTGTGCGAAGTGATTTTATAGAATAAATAAAGAGCGGCACGCTTCGCGTGCCGCTCTTTATTTTAATTTATTTTTCTGCACGTCCATAATCATCTTCCAATCTGACAATATCGTTTTCATCGAATTTTCCGAATGATATTTCTAAAACTTTTGCCGGAGCATCTTTTCCAATTAGTCTGTGCGTCATTTTTGTATCAATATTTACTTCATCTCCAATTTTTGCTTCAATCTTTTTACCGTCAATTTCAAAAATAGCTTCACCTTCAATTAGTCTCCAAAATTCTTTTCTGAAATTGTGGTATTGCAGGCTAGTTCTTTGTTTTGGATTGATCGTCAATATTTTTACGGTTGATGGCTCATTTATGGTAAAAATTTCTTCCAAGCCCCATGGTCTTTTGTCGTAAGTTGTTTTCATATTTATTATTTATTTTTTATAAGATTCCTTTCCATCAATAATATCTCTTATTATTTTTTTTGTCTCGTTATAGTTATCAACGTCAATATTATCTACTTTAGTTTTTATTACGGAATAATCGTTTCCACCTTCAAAAATTGCATCTCCGATGAATAAAATATCATCTATTTTCATATTCAAATAAATACAGATTTGTTCTATTGCGTATGCCTTGTCGATGTTTTTCTGCGTAATATCTAGCGATGTAGTTCCACCGATTTCTACGGCAAAATCAGGAAGATATTTATCCAGATGTTCTTTGAGTATTTTTCTTTTTGACGCATCAGGATCCCAGACTCTTTTCAATTCAACTGGAGCATCCTGTCCCAATGCTGAAAAAGTAAATTGTGATTCTCTGTCTTCCAGAAGATTGCCGAAATGTTTTTTTGGTAAAAAATCTACTTCTTTATAAACTTTATCGAATGCATCCAGTATTTTTTTCTTGTCATCCTTGCTCAGGATTTTTTCATAGACTTTTTGCCAATTTTTTCCGTCGAATTCGTACATCATCGCACCTTTGGTCGGAAAGATATAAAAATTTTTGAATTTATTCGAATCGAAGGGAACAACGCTTATTACTTGTTTTTGAAGTTGAGGAAAACCACCTCCAGTGATAATCGCGACTTTTTTTACGCTGAGCAATTCGCTTAGAAGTTTTGAAGTTTCTGTATCTAGGCTTTGTTTGCTTTCAGCCAAGGTCCCATCAAGATCAAAAACTATGATTTTTTTCTTTCGAAAATCCATTTGAATGAATTATATCTGTTTTCTTAGTAGTTATCAACATTTTTTTTATTGCTTATATTTTTTATAAATAATATAATTGTCTATGTCACATGTGCGGTTGCTAATNNCCCGCTGATTTTTTTGAAAAGTAGAGGTTTTAATTTGTTTGAGATTTCGTGTAAATTTCCCATAAAAAATCAGTGAAGCTCTGGAAGCTCAAACGCATTATGTTTGAGTTTTTTGTAGGTTAATTGATAAGAAAATAATAAAAATATTTAAAATATGTCTCCGAGAAATAAAAAAACATTGGAAAGCATAAAAAATGAAACAATTATTCCATTGGGTTTCTACGAGCATAACAGTGCACATTCTATTTTCTGCAGGATAAAAGAATTTCCAGGAAAAATATACCTCATCCCAGGCAATAGGAATGAATTGAACCGATTTTCTGAATACAAGGAACTCATTGTCTTCAAAAATAGATTTTTAGATGAAAAAATAAATCTGGAAGATATCGACGATATAATTTCTTCCGTAGTCAATCATAAAAAAATAATCACGTTCACCCACAAAAATGGCAAGACGAAGAATCTTTACTGGGCCATTTCCCAAAAAGAAAATGAATGGATAATCCAGGGATCGATATCTCAGATAAAAGAAAGGGGAGGAGCGGTGTCCGATCACAAGCACGGAAAAGATTATTTCATTTATTATGGAGAGTCTTCGATTTATACTGTATTTTCTCCGGACTTTATCAAATGGAAAAAAAGCAAGGAACCGATATTGAAGCCAAGGCCGGCATTTTTTGATAGGGATGGATTAAAATTCATCGCTTCAAAAGTTACGGAAAAAGGCGTGTTGGTTTTTTACGATTCTTCAATAAAAGAAAATAATATTTTAAAAATACAGATAGGTGTGGCGATGTTTTCATTATCCGATCCGCATAAAATCATTTGGCGTTCTGATGAGCCGATATTCGACGACCAGATATCTTATGAAAAAGATTTTGAATGCAAGGGTATGATTTTTTCGGATGACAAGCTTGCGATATATTGGTATTCAAAAAATACGGGAATACTGAGCGCATCTTTTTCTGTGCCATTTTCTACGGATCTTACAAAAGAAAAAATAAAAATATTAAGCAAACATAATAATAATCCGGTTATTTCTCCGAAGTCGCTGAAAGGCAAAGAATGGATGTCACAGGGAACTTTCAATCCTGCAGCAATCGCTTTAAAAGATAAAGTGCATTTATTGTTCAGAGCAATCGGAAGCGACGGAATGTCGAGAATCGGTTATGCTTCAAGCTGTGATGGAATTAATTTTGATGATGTGAATCCCGAGCCAGTTTTTTCTTTGAAATATCCGCGCATTGGCGATAAGAAAAAATTCAAGAGATACAATCCCGTGATGTATCCGTCCGGCGGAAGCTGGGGCGGCTGCGAGGATCCAAGAATGGTAAATATTGACGGTGAAATATACGTGACCTTTAATGCTTTTGACAGTTGGGATAATATCCGTGTCGGAATGATTACAATTGATGAAAAAGATTTTCTTAAAAAAGATTGGAAAAAATGGAGCGTGCCAAAATTGATTTCTCCAAAAGGAAGACACAAAAATTGGGTAATTTTTCCTGAAAAAATAAATGGAAAATTTGCGATACTCCACAATCTGCACGACCTTGATAAAAATAAGGTAAAAATAGATTATGTCGATGATTTGAAATCCATAAGTGAGGAAGGATTAAACTTTGAAAGTCCCGATCCTCAAAAAATGCCAGCTAAAAAGATTTCATGGCATAGCAGGATGAGAAGCGTAGGTACGCCTCCGATGAAAACCGAAAAAGGATGGTTGATTTTCTATCATGCGACGGACAAGGCAGAGCCGTCAAAATATAAGATAGGCGCAATGCTTCTTGATTTGGATGATCCGACAAAAATAATTTCTCGCTTTTCCATTCCTATAATTACTCCAGATATGTGGTATGAAAATGAAGGAAAAGCTGGTATAGTTTATGCATGTGGGGCTGTTTTAAAAGGTGATACGCTGTTTATATATTACGGCGGAGGCGATAAATTTGTTTGCGTTGCGACATTGCCTTTCAAAGAATTTATGGATGGTTTCAAAAATATTACTGAACAGTCGCATACCATAAACAAGGTAACTTTTTCTTAAAAATGTTCACGGTAAAAAAATCACCGCACAATCCTCTTTTATCTCCGAATACCAATGATCCATGGGAAGCAAAAGCTGTCTTCAATTGGTGTCCTATAAAAGATAAAAACATAATTCATTATGTCTATAGGGCCATGTCTTCAACTGAAGATTATTTCGGGAGTGATTTGAGCATTTCCTCCATAGGATATACGTCAAGCAAGAATGGAACGACTTTTTCCGAAAGAATGCAGCTTATTGCTCCAGAATATGAGTGGGAAAAATACGGATGCGAAGATCCAAGAGTTACAAAAATGGGGGATAAGTTTTATATTTTTTATACTGCTCTTTCAGATTATCCTTTTGATGCCAGCTGTATAAAAATTGCAGTTGCCATCACGAAAGATTTTAAAAAAATTGAAGAAAAACATTTGGTAACTCCTTTTAATGCCAAAGCCATGGCACTTTTTCCTGAAAAAATAAATGGAAAATATGTCGCTGTTTTATCTGTCGATACAGATTTGCCTCCGGCAAAAATATGTTTTGCCGAATTTGATAAGCTCGAGGATATGTGGGATCAAAAATATTGGGAAAAATGGTACAGTGAATTAAATTTGCACAGTATAGATCCGCGAAGATCGGACAAGGATCATGTCGAAGTCGGAGCAGTTCCGATTAAAACTGAAAAAGGCTGGCTACTTATATACAGCCACATAGAAAATTATTTTCAACAGAATAATCCTTTCGTAAAAGAGTTTGGGATTGAAGCGCTGTTGCTTGATTTAAAAAATCCTAAAAAAATAATAGGGCAAACGCACGGTCCGATGTTTGCATCATCAGAAACTTATGAAAAATTTGGGCAAATTCCAGGCATAGTTTTTCCCTCAGGAGCATTGCTCAAAAAAAATATTTTGGAAATATATTATGGGGCTGCGGATACATTCTGCTGTATAGCTGTTGTAAAACTCGACGACTTATTCGAAGGGATAAAGCCAGATGCCATAAACACATATTTGACAAGATGTGATAAAAATCCAATTTTGAAACCAAGAATAGGAGTAGCTTGGGAGGCGCATGGAGTTTTCAATCCAGCAGCTATTCAGATAGAAAATGTTACATACATTCTTTATCGTGCCATGTCTGATGACGATACATCTTATATAGGATATGCATCTTCTAAAGATGGATTCAGTATAGATGAAAGAAGCGACAAGCCGATTTATGTTCCTAGAAAATTTTTTGAAATGAAAACTCATCCGGGAAATTCTGGTTGTGAAGATCCTCGTCTTACTCTTATCGGTGATACAGTTTATATGTGTTATACGGCATATGATGGGACAAATCCTCCGCGTGTTGCAGTTACCGCGATATTGCTTGAAGATTTTAAAAATAAAAATTGGGATTGGACTGAACCTCTTCTTTTGTCGCCAAACAAAGAAGATGACAAGGATGCCTGTATTTTTCCTGAAAAAATAAATGGAAAATATCTTATGCTTCACAGAGTTGATAGCGATATCTGCGCCGATTTTATAGATTCCTTGGATATAATTGAAGGTCCGCTGCAAGTCGCCACGCCGATAATTTTGCCGAGAAAGGGAATGTGGGACAGTGAAAAGGTCGGCATCACTGCACCTCCGATAAAAACAAAAAAAGGATGGCTGCTTTTGTATCATGGAGTTTCTTCAAATCATCATACATACAGAGTCGGTCTGGCTCTTTTGGATTTGAAAAATCCTCGCATCGTAATTTCGAGAGTTAGTCCGCCTATAATGCAACCGGAAAGGCCGTATGAACTTGTCGGAATTATTCCGAATGTGGTTTTTCCTTGCGGAACTGTTGTTAGAAAAGATAAATTATTTGTATATTACGGAGGTGCGGACAGCGTGGTCGGAGTTGCAACGGTTCCTCTTAAAAAAATAATGGATTCCTTGCTATAATGGAAGTTGAAGAATAATTTATCAGATTAATAAAAATAATAATATGGCACAAGACGATAAATATAATAAAAATTTTACGCAGAAGATAAACCCAGTGAGCAAATCTCAAACAAGCTCAATGGAAGATTGGCAAGATGAACATGGCAATCCTGATTTTACGTATCTGCAGTCTCTCGTTGATGATGGAAGTCCGGAAGCTTTGGAAAGATTGCGATCTATTGCCGGCGATTTAGATGTTGATTTCAGCGATGATACTCCGAGCAGCGAACTTATTGAAAAAATCAGATTGGCGACAATGGAGAATGAAGATGTTGAGCCGGAAGTTACCGATTAATCTCGGTCTGATAATATATTATCAGACAAAAATTAAGAAAAACATTATATAAAAAAAGCCGCTAATTTTTCTAGCGGCTTTTTGAGGAATGATTATGCATTCCATTCGTCTTCCATTTTTTTCATTTTGTTCTCCTTTTTGATTAGCATCCATCGAATAAGAGATAATCATCTCTTTTGTCTTGCTTGTCTCTCAACAGATTTTCAATATAAACTTTTTTTGTTACCCGAATTTTTTCATAAGGATAGCCAGGGTCAGCCAGTAAATAATAATTTCTTTTTCCTCTGCACATTCTTTTAATATACGCAGCGTCGGCTCTGGCTATTTTCTTCGCCTCCTCTTCCTTGTGTTTTTTAATAACTCCTTCTAATTCATCAAGTCTAGTTGCCATAAGCAAAACCTCCTTAAGGATTTTTATATTTAATCTCTCATTTGAGAGAATTATAAAGAACTGATTTAGAATAAGTGTACTACTTTATAAATAATTTAAAAGGGCGGCCGCGAAAGCGGNNAAAGCGGCCGCCCTTTTATTTTGATTTTCTATTTTTTACCTTTTTTAACTGTTTTCTTTACTGATTTTTTTACTGAACTTTTCTTATTCATAAGTTCTCTTACTACAGCTTGAGCTCCGGCAAGTCTTGCAATCGGAACTCGAAACGGCGAACAAGAAACATAATTCAATCCTTCTCTACAGCAGAATTCAACTGTTTTTGGTTCTCCTCCGTGTTCTCCGCAAATACCAATCTTCAAATCTTTTTTCACGCTTCTGCCTTTTGCAACTGCAATTCTGATAAGCTCGCCGATTCCTTCTTGATCTAAAACTTCAAAAGGATCATAAGCAAAAATATCTTGAGCAACATATTCTTTTAAGAATTTTCCTGCGTCGTCGCGTGATAATCCTGCTCCCATTTGTGTTAAGTCGTTTGTACCAAATGAGAAGAATTCTGCACCAGCTGTAACAAGTTTATCTGCAATCAAAGCAGCTCGTGGAACTTCAATCATGGTTCCTATCTTGTATTCAATTTTTGTTTTTGATGCTTTTATTTTTTCTTCAACAATTTTTACAATTCTATCTCTCAATATTGTAAATTCTTTTGTCGTAGCAACAATAGGAATCATTATTTCCGGTCTGATAGCTTTTGCTTTTCCATTTTTCTTTACTTCAATTGCGGCATCAATAATAGCTTCCGCCTGCATGTCGTAAATTTCAGGGAAGGTGATAGCAAGTCTGCAACCTCTGTGTCCGAGCATCGGGTTGAATTCATGCAAGTCTTCAATTTTTGCTTTTAAAGTGGCTACGCTGACATTCATTTCTTTTGCTATTTCAACTATATCTACTTCTTTTTGTGGCAAGAATTCATGGAGTGGAGCATCGAGCAATCTTATTGTAACTGAAAGTCCATTCATAGCGGCAAAAAGTCCGGCGAAATCTCCTTTCTG
>PLOL01000018.1 GCA_003142075.1 Patescibacteria group bacterium
TGTATTTTCCACAATTTGAACATGCTTGATGTCTCATAACTGGGCTGTTACAATCTGGGCACTTTGTAAGTGCAATCCCTTTCAAAGCATGATGTGATCTCGTGCTTCCTCTCTGGGATCTATTATGTCTCATTCGGTTTACCATAGTGAAAAGAGTATAGCGTATTTATTAAAAAAAGAAAAGGCCCAGTGTATTTCTACACTGGGCTCGATCTATTACCTACATTCTTCTATTTTTTTAAAAAGCGGCAGTTCTGTTTTTAAAAACTCTCCAGAGTCATGCATTATTGCAAGGAGTTTTAAAAAATCCTTGAACTGCTCACGGCAAATATTATCAAATAAATCTTCCACCGAAACAGCATATATCTCCTTCTCAATTCCTAGAGACTTCATAAAAAAAGCTGCCTTCTTCTTTCCATTGTCCAAGTCAAAACATACTAACTTGTCCGGAGAAGCCGACACTCCCAGATTTTTTATTCCGGAAAGAAGCATACCTTTTGAATCAAGAGATTCATTTACCGCAATCACTGGAACTTTGTAATTGGCAATGATTTTGTCAGTAATTACAAAGTAGATTTTCTCTTTCACAACTACATAACAAAAACATGTGCAATCTATCATTGGATACGCCTCCTTTTCTATATTTGAAAAAACTTTCTGAACAATTATACAACAATTTTATAAGTTGTCAAACATTAAATTTCCGACAGAAACTTCTCCTATGTTCAGCGCTCAAACCGTATTTTGCTATTAAATCACGGTGTTTTTTCGTTCCATAACCTTTATGAATTTCAAAACAATATTCCGGATATTTTTTAGCTAGCCTGCACATAAGCGCATCTCTCGAAACTTTTGCAACAATTGAAGCAAAAGCTATCGCTCTTTCTTTCTCATCCCCTTTTATTATCGTCTTTTGGTTTTTAAATATTTTTGGAGCTTTGAGTCCGCCATCAAGCAACACCAAACATTCTTTCGGTTTTACTTTAAGTTTTTTCATTCCGCTTTCTATGCAATTTCTAATCGCTTTACTTAAACCAAGTTTATCAATTTGTTTCGCACTCTGAAAGCAAACAAAAAAATCCACAATTTTTTCTTTTTTTAATTTCTTTAATTTTTTGTCTATTTCTTCTCTTTTTTCTGGAGTAAGCTTTTTAGAATCTTTTATTTTCCCGAAATTTTTCCCGTCAAAATCTGCCGGCATTTTAAAAGCACCGATTGCAACCGGCCCAGCAAGCGGACCTCTTCCTACTTCATCGATTCCGATAATATATTTGATGACACTTTTTTTCACATTAATATTATATATTATTTACCCGAGAAAAATTTTTACTGATAAAAATGTTATTGTTGATAATATACCAACAATTTTAGTCTATCATTGTCATATTTTATTACCAAACTCTTTTAAATTACATTTTCAATAACATCAGTAAAAACTTTAACGGGTTAAAAACAAAAGGCGCAAGTTATTTTTTACTTTGCGCCTTTTAATTGTTACAACGAACCCATATCTTGCTGTAAAAGTTTTTCCTCTTCTAGCCTTTTTATTTCTCTTAATTCGGCAAATTTTTTTGCTCCGCCTTTATTAGCAAAATGTTTCGGAAGAAGATTCCACCTCCCGTGCCAAGTTTTAGTCTCTGGATCAAAATCTGCGCCTAAAAAATAATTGTTATCACAATTATATTCAAGGCGAGTCATGTGCAAATTTATCGGACACAGATATGACTGTCCGATCTGCACACCTAGTGGCATGTCCAAGAATTCAAGGATTCCTATTTTTTCAGAATCAGCGAGCGAATCACCCCTGACTTCAAAGTAATCCTCGACTAACAACTTCGGGTGATTTAATAAACCCATTTGATCCAAATGCCATTTCTTCATAACTCTGTTCAATCTATTCGGACACAAAAAAATACAAACAAGATGCTTGTCATTAAAATTCATACGATGCATCTTAATCCACCCCCAAGGCAGAATTTTTTACAACAAATATAAAAGAACAATATTCCTTATAATTTTACGACTGCGAATTATAGATGTCAATGAGTTTAATTATTTTATTTTTTGATATACTTAGCTTAACCAATTTTATGGCAAAATTTACCCATTTACATACGCATTCTCACTACTCTCTTCTAAACGCACTGCCTCAATTGAAGGAGCTTGTTAAAATGACGAAAGAACTCGGGATGTCATCTCTTGCTCTTACCGATGCAGGCAACATGTACGGCGCGATTGAGTTTTATCAGACATGCAAAAAAAATGATATCAAGCCAATCCTCGGCGTAGATTTTTACGTCGCAGCAAGAACTCGCCACGACAAGCAAGGAGGAATAGACAATCGCAGAGCAAGACTCGTTCTTCTCGCAAAAAATAATGCCGGCTATAAAAATCTCATCAAGCTCGTCACGGATTCAAACTTCGAAGGATTTTATTACAAGCCGAGAATCGACCGCGAGCTTATGGAAAAATATTCCGATGGACTCATCTGCATCATGCCGCATTTTTCCGGAGAAATTTCTTATGCATTGAAAAATGGCGACACAGAAAAAGCAAAAGAAATTTTGAATTGGTATAAAAAAATTTATGGCGCGGATAATTTCTTTTTGGAAATTACCCACCATCCGGAAATCGAAGGACAAATTGAACTCAAAGAAAAAATAATTAAATTTGCAAAAGAAACAAAAACACCGCTTGTCGCAGCACATGATGTTTATTATCTGCATCCTGAAGACAAAGCTGCACGCGACACTCTTGTCCAAGTAAATTCTCATTCTGATTTTTCAGACAGAGCGGATAGCGGAAGCACAGATGATTTTTCTCTTATTTCTCCGGAAAAAGCTGAAGAATATTTTAAAGACACTCCCGAAGCTCTAGAAAATACTCAGAAAATTGCCGAGGCTTGCAACATTGAAATAACTTTGGGCCAAGCTGCCTGGAAATTTCCAAATTACATCGTTGAAAATGGAAATTCTTACGACGAAGAATTGCGAAGGCTTTCATACGAAGGCTTGGAAAAAAGAGGATTGCCACATTCAAAAGAAGTTATAGACAGGCTGGAATATGAATTGAAAGTCATTCATGACAAAGGCTATCCGCAATACTTTCTTGTCGTGTCCGATCTTCTCAGATTTTCAAAAGAAAATAATATTTATACAAATATAAGAGGTTCCGTCGCAGGTTCTCTCGTCACTTATGTCACAGGAATTACAAAAGTAAATCCGATAGAATACAAGCTTCCATTTGAAAGATTTTTGAATCCTGAAAGACCTTCCGCTCCCGATATCGATATGGACTATGCCGACAACAGGCGCGATGATGTCATCAATTATGCCAGAGAAAAATATGGAAAAGAAAATGTCGCACAGATAGGAACTTTCGGAACAATGATGGCTCGCGGAGCTTGCAGAGATGTTGCACGCGCAATGGGTTATCCTCTCGTTCTTGCAGACAAGATTGCAAAACTCGTGCCAATGGGTTCGCAAGGTTTTCCGATGACGCTCAAAAAAGCTTTGGCGGACG
Source organism: Patescibacteria group bacterium (assembly GCA_003142075.1). Classification (GTDB taxonomy): domain Bacteria; phylum Patescibacteriota; class Minisyncoccia; order Phycocordibacterales; family GWA1-40-21; genus Bog-1340. Next base: position 3,523 of record PLOL01000018.1, read on the forward strand.
TTGATGAATTGAAAGAAATGTATAAAAATGACAAAGACACGAAAGCAATTATAGACATGGCACAAAAAATAGAAGGTTGTGCAAGACACATTTCCGTTCACGCAGCCGGAGTCGTCATTGCGCCTACTCCGCTCACAGATTACACTCCGCTTCAATATGATCCAAAAGGCGAAGGGAAAATTATCACTCAATACGATATGCATGCCGTCGGAGAAGATGGCGTCGGACTTTTGAAATTTGACTTTCTTGGAATTAAAAATCTTTCCATTCTTGCCGATGCCGTGAGACGCGTAAAAAAAATAGAGAATATAGATTTGGACATTGAAGAAATTCCGCTCGATGACAAACTCACTTATGATCTTCTCTCACGAGGAGACACCACCGGGCTTTTCCAATTGAACGGCTCCGGCATGACAAAATATTTGAAAGATTTGAAACCGACGAGTATCCACGATATCAACGCGATGGTCGCACTTTACCGTCCAGGTCCGATTGAACTCATTCCGGAATATATCGAAAGAAAACAAAATCAGAAAAAAATAAAATATTTCGATCCAAGAATGAAAGAATATCTCGATTTTTCTTATGGGCTTATCGTGTATCAAGATGACGTCATGCTGACAGCTATCAAGCTTGCCGGATATTCTTGGCTTGAAGCAGATAAACTCAGAAAAGCTATGGGTAAAAAAATCCCAGCAGAAATGGAAGCCCAGAAAGAAAAACTTTTGCACGGTTTCGTTGAACATGGACTGACAGATAAAAAAGCAGATACGCTTTGGAAACTCATCGAGCCTTTCGCAGCTTACGGTTTCAATAAAGCTCACGCAGCAAGCTATGGAAGAGTTGCATATCAAACCGCTTACATGAAAGCAAACTTCCCTGCAATCTATATGTCAGCAGTTCTTACAGCAGACTCTGGCGATGTGGAAAAAATCGGCGAGTTCATCGCAGACTGTAGAAAAATGGGAATTCCTGTCTTACCACCGAGTGTTAATGAAAGTTACAGTGACTTCACTGTCGTAAAAACTCCTGGAGCAGATGTTCACTCAGTCGGTGCAGATCGCGACAAAATTCGTTTCGGACTTACAACTATAAAAAACTTCGGTGAAGAAATTTCAAAAGTTATAATTGAAGAAAGAAAGAAAAATGGAAAATTCACTTCCCTTTCAAACTTCTTGGAAAGAATCATCGACCGAAATCTGACAAAAAGATCGCTTGAACCTCTCATAAAAACCGGCGCACTCGACGAATTCGGCGAAAGAGGCCAGATGCTTGCAAATGCTGAAAATCTTTTAAAATATAATAAAGAGATCGGCAAAAAAGATCAAAATCAAGATTCTCTTTTTGGAATTTTTGACGGACCGGCAGAAGACGGAAAAACAAAAGAAGCTTTCACTCTCCTGCCGGCGCCGGAAGCCACGATGAAAGAAAAACTTTCCTGGGAAAAAGAATTGCTCGGACTTTATATTTCCGGACATCCGCTTGATAAATATAAAAGCATTTTGGAAAAACAGAAAATAACCGTAAAAAAAATCAAAGAAGAAACAGAATTCGTAAAAAGCATTGTTGACGGCGGACAGCCGATCGGCGGAATCATCGAGGAAGTCCGAGAAATAACGACCAAAAATAATGAGCTTATGGCTTTCATAAAAATTGCAGATTTGACCGGCTCAATTGATGCCGTAGTATTTCCACGAACTTATGCTGAAATGAAAAATGCAATAACGCCTGACCGCTGTGTCGCCATCATCGGCAAAGTTTCAGAAAGAAATGGAGAAATAAGCTTGATTATAGATAAACTAAAGATTTTGGAATAATTTTATAAATCAAACTTATATATACACTTTTTTCTTTCGCCATTTTTGTATTGATCATTAGATTCTGGTAAATCAACAATTTCTAAAAGTTTACCGCCTGTAAATTCACAAGTTTTTCTTGAAGCAATATTTTCTGGATTACATGTAATTAATAAAGAATTAACTTTATGTTTTTTCATAAAAGGAAAAAGTAATTTTAAGCTTCTTCCAGCATAATGATGACCTCTAAATTTTTCTTCAACTGTATAGCCAATATTACCCCCATAATAAATAGACTTGTTATTGCCTACGCGTAAATCAATACGCCCCATTTTTTCTCCATTATCCGTATTTTTCATTTCAAAAAAATAGGCCGGAACATAGCCTTTTTCTTCATTAGCAGGAACCATTTTTACCAAAACAAGTTCTAAATCATTATCAATTAGTTTGCCTGGATTCAAAAAAACAAAATCCTTTGGTAAAAGTTTCCTGAGCTTCTCCGCTTCCAAAGTATAGGCTCTTACGAAAGAATCATCTACATGTGCATATAAAATTCCTTTGCCTTTTCCTGTTTCAACAAATTGACTGGCAAATGTAATTATTTCAGCTTCACTATCTTGTATAAACGGTTTTTTAGAAACCCAATCAATTTTTCCTTTTTCATAATCATATATAAATATACCAACAGAAAAGGTTCCTCTCTTTATTTTTTTAGCTATCGTTTTATTCCCTTCTCTACCATTTATAATACCGACAAGTTTTCCTTCTCCAATATCAATAAATGATTTTGGTAAAAGTGGTCCAGGTGATGCATCTCTCTCAATCCATTTCATATTATGTTTCGCTGGATGAAATGCTATCTTTCCGTAAGTCCAAGGCTTACCCATGTCATGAGCTATAGCAACTTGAATTGTTGAATAAGATAAACCTTTTTTATAATCTCTTGATTCTACAAGATTATATCTAAAACCTTTTTTATTAAGCGGTGCGATGGAAACTTCTTTCGCAGAATATTTATCATTTGCCAAAAGTATTGGCTTTGTCATAACTAGCGATGAAAGATCTTTTCCTTCTGCATGTCCAAGATGAATTTTTATTCTTTCTCCTTTTAAATTTGGTTTTATTGGAATAGTAAAATACAAATGCATGAGTCCTGTATTTTCATCAATCCAAATATCTGGATCTTCCAGACCGATAAAATCCCAATCTTTCTTTGTCAGACTTTTTATTATTTTATCTTCATTTTTAATTATCAAAGGCTTTGTTATCTCAAAATGTTCAAGATTCTTACCTTTAATAAGATATAACTTGCTGCGATCAGTGTGATTTATCAACAAATCCCCTGTACGGCTTGTAATACAGCGCAATACTCCTATTCTATTATATGATCTTGGATCAAGAGTAATCGCCATCACATGGCTAAAATGTTTATCTTTTTTTATTACTTTTCCCTTGTGCTCAATGTAATTTTTATTCATGTAAGAAGTATAACAAAGTTATTTGACTTCCCAAACCTAATTGACTATTATAGGCATATAGGGATTGGTGGCTACTAACCACACAACCCGTCAAAATTTTTATTAAAAAATTTTCTTCGGGTAAGAAACAATCTTGAAAAGTGCTTACCTTTTGGTAAGAAACTAGGTGGAACCACGAGCAACGTAAGTTGTGCGCCCTAGTAAAAATGCAAAATTATTTTGTATTTTTACTAGGGCGATTTTTATTGGCTTAATTTAATAATATTATGGAAAACGAAAAACTACACAGAATGAGACATTCACTCGCCCACCTTCTCGGTGCTGCAGTCAAAGAATTATATCCAGATGCAAAAATTGCAACAGGACCAGCAATTGAAAATGGTTTTTATTATGACTTTGATTTTTCCGCTCCTATAACAGACAAAGATCTTGGAAAAATTGAACAGAAAATGCGTGAGCTTGTAAAAAAAATAAAATCTTTTGATAAAGCTGAAATTTCACAGAAAGATGCAGAAAAACTTTTCGCTGGAAATCCTTACAAGCTTGAACTCATCGATGAATATTCAAAAGAAGGAAAAACTCTCACAACTTACACTTCGGGAGATTTTACAGACCTTTGTGCCGGACCTCATGTTGAGTCTATGGATGAAATAAAAAATGTCGCATGGAAGCTTGAAAGAGTTGCCGGGGCTTACTGGAAAGGCAATGAAGATAACAAAATGCTCACAAGAATTTATGGTTTGGCTTTTGAAACAAAAGATGAACTTGATGCATATTTAAAAAGAATTGAGGAAGCAAAAGCCCGTGATCACAAAAAACTTGGAAAAGAGCTTGGGCTTTTTGTATTTTCAGATCTTGTTGGTCCAGGACTTCCACTTTACACATTCAAGGGCGCAATTGTCAGACGAGAAATTATAAATTACTCAAATGAATTGCAAAAAACAATCGGTTATCAAGAAGTTCATACTCCAAATATAAACAAGGGTGAATTATTCAAAGTTTCAGGTCATTATGAAAAATATCTTGGAAGTATGTTAAAGGTTTTTTCAAATTTTTCAAAAGAAGAATATTTCTTGAAACCTATGAATTGCCCACAGCACACGCAGATTTATGCTTCTGAAGGAAGAAGTTACAGAGATTTACCTATCAGAATTGCTGATTTTGCAAACCTTTACAGAGATGAAAAACCTGGAGAATTGAATGGACTTACAAGATTGAAGTGTTTTTGCCAAGATGACGGTCACGCTTTCTGCAGAGAAGACCAGATAAAAGATGAATTCGTAAATGTTTTGGAAATAATCAAAAAAGCTCTTGCAACTTATAAAATGGAATACACCATCCGTCTTTCGCTTTGGGATCCAGCAAAACCGGAAAAATATTTGGGCGGAGCGGAAGTTTGGGACAAATCACAAAAAATACTTGAAGATATTCTTATAGAAAATAAAATTGAATATGTAAAAGCTGTCGGCGAGGCTGCCATCTATGGACCAAAAATGGATATAGTTACAAAAGATTCTCTTGGAAGAGAATGGCAGATTTCTACGATACAACTAGACCTTATAATGCCTGAGAGATTTAAACTTACATACACAGATAAAGATGGGCAACAAAAAACTCCTATGATGATTCATAGAGCTATTATCGGAAGCCCGGAAAGATTTATGGGAATACTTATTGAACATTATTCTGGAAACTTCCCCCTTTGGCTCGCTCCAGTTCAAGTAAAAATAATTCCAATCAGAGAAAATCATAACGAGCACGCGGAAAAAATTGCAAAAGAATTAAAAACTCTAGATTTCAGAGTTGATTGCGATACAAAAGAAGGAAACATGGGAGGAAAAGTCCGTGATGCAAAAAATATGAAAATTCCTTACACAATAATTATCGGCGACAAAGATATCGAAGCAAAAAAGATTTCTGTCGAATCTCGCGACAAAGGCCAGCTCGGACAAATGGATTTGAAAGATTTTATTGAAAAAATTGAGAAGGAAAGAAAAAATAGAGAGTAATTATTAAAAAAACCGCGCTGTAAAAGCGCGGTTTTTTTTTTAAAATAAATCAAAGTGAAAAATACTTCTGAACTTGTCTTTTATTAATGTTTGATTAAATACGGCATGAATCTCATCCATATCAGTGACCCTCATGAAATCACATTCCTCGTGCAAGCCTCTGATTTCCTCCCGCATAGAATACGGATTTTTTATCATCAGACATAGTGCAACAATTAATCCTTTTTCATATCCTCTCAAAATCCAGCCAACCAAATAATGAACATAGCCAATAATCCAAAATATAATTTCACGGATCATGTCAAATATCATTTGGTTAACGCTAGCTACAAAACCTGCCAAGAGCAAAAGGATAATTAATATAATGAGAAGAAAGTCTGGATAATTTTTAAAAAGGCTTAAAACCTCTGGCTCCGAGATAAGAACAATTTCTGCAAATACAACAGAGACAAAAACTGCCAAACGAAAAATTATTTCAACAACCATATCAAAGAATTCACTCATTTTCCACCCCCAATTTTTTATTTTAAAAGCAACAAATCTAATCACAATGCTAGCATGAAAAAATAAAAAACAAAACCGCCTTTTTATGGACGGTTTTTGTTTAAAACATTTAGAAATGGCTGTAGTTTGTTTTTAGATACCGCAAATAATCTTTTTTATAGATTAAAACCAGTATTATCTGCAATATCACAAAAAAAATTAACCATAAAGCCGCCGCTATCAGCAATATGATTGCCAATATAAACGGGGTCGTTTCTATGTGTAAAATTAACACACAAAAGGCAAGAAAGACGACTGAAATAATAAAACTGATAACCTTAATCCATTCATTCAGTGCCTCAAATTTCATAAGCAGTTTGAACATAGATATACCACCTCCTTTTTGATAATGAACAATTTTTAAATATGTTAGCACAAAAAAACAAAATTAAAAGGGCGGCCGCTTCGCGGCCGCCCTTTTAATTTTGTTTTTATCGTAGATCGATTCGCGAAAGTGTAATCACTTAAGTGAAGCGAGTCGTGCATAGTAGTCCGCGGAGGCGGACACTTATAACGAAAAGAAAACCTGGCATTTTAAAAGCCGTCTTGAAACGGCTTTTAAAATTTTTCTTAAATATACTTTTCCAAATCATTTTCCCCCACAGCTGTCCAATCCGTTCCAGACATTTTTTTGATAGTTTCCGAAGCATTAATTTTGCCGAGTTTTGAAAGCTTAAATATTTTTATGGAAGCATCTGAAGAAAGCAAAACTTTATTCAATCTCGCATAATCTTCAATCTGCTTCAATTCATTTCCTTCATTTGAAATCTTTGTTTTAACTTTTTCAGAATTTGCCGAGATACTAGAAACATTTTCAGTGGCAAGAACTTCCGAAGCCGATTTGTTTTTCAAAAACATATAAGCCAGCATCGCGCTCCAAAGCAATAAAATTGAAATGAATAATATAGAACTTGTAACATCATCAAATCCGGTATAAGGAACTGAGCTCAAATATACGGACGAAAGATTTGTGTTCGTATCGTTATAAGAAAGGACCTGATTATTTGTCGTTGGTGTCGTGTAAGTCGGAGTATAAGTTGTCGAAGTATTTGCAACCGTGCTTGGAATTATATCAACTGAACAAGTTCTTGTAACACTTTGTCCGTTTGAAGTAATCACCAAATTCATATATTCCAAACCTGTGTACTGATAATATTGAGAAACATATTGTCCAGAGTACGAATTATTGTAACTGTCTGTCCAATAATAATTGTAAGCTCCATTTCCTCCAGAAGCTGAAGCGGACCAGTTGATTGTATTTCCAGCATTCGCACTAGAGACAGTTGCAGTGCATGAACCATCGAGAGCTGCGTAAGTCGGATAAGAATAGTATGGATAATAATAACTTTGTGTCGTCGGATAAACATTAGCATTTCCGCAATTTGCCGTTACTGACTGCCCGTTCGATGTCACCGTAACATTTGCTGTTTTTGTTCCGGCTGAAATATAATTTTGCGAAACATAACTTGAATATCCAAAAAGTCCGTCTGTTCCTGACCATGAATAAGAATAAGCTCCGTTTCCGCCGGACACTGAAGCAGACCATCCTATTGAATTATCGGTTTGAATTGAATATGAATTCGGCTGGCAAGAAACTTGCAAAGCTGGATAATAATATTGCGCGTTTGATACAGCCGGAATAATAAAGCCAGCCAGCAAAACAATTGCGACAGCTGAATATTTAGTTATTTTTTGTATGTTTTTCATATCTTTGTATTACATCTAATTTTTATATAAGTCAAGGAAGATAATTTCACTGATTTTTAATTCGTGGTACTTGTAGCGGTAATTGGACTTTGAGAAACAAATTCAGACTGGACGACAAATCTGTCTTCTTTTGTCGCGAAGTTATCACAAGTGGAAAGAGTCAGCATTTTTGTCTTGGTATCAAACACAACTAAAGCTTGATCCGCGGTTGTCATGGTTACAGACAAAACTTTATAAGTGTAAACATTATCGCTTGAATAAAGATATATCAAATCTCCTTCTTTCAAAGTATTCAGTCCATTGAAAGTTTTGAAAGCTTGATTATTTACAATTTTAATTCTGGTATTATGCCCGAAAATATAAATATTTCCATTTCCTCCGGGAAGTCCTGACCCTGGATATCTTACAGCTCCACTCAAAAGATAATTATCAAGTGCATCTATACTCGTAGTTGCAGGATTGTAGACTTGAGCATTGACCCCAATAGCGGGAATCTGAATACTCAAAGGAAGTTCTCCGACTTCATTACCTTTTGATTCCTGAATAGGAGCTCTGCCTATGAAAGACTTGAATTCCTCGGGAACCAAGCCAAAAAGATACAAAATCGAAAATGTAATTGTAAGAATTATAAAAAGATTCAAGAAAAAATACCCCTTGTTTTGCCAAATTAAGCTTATTATTCCTTGTTTTTTTTGTTGTTTATCCATAATGCGTGTTTTGGTTTGTTTAATGACTCAATTATACTAGCTTGACAATAAAAGTCAAGTAGTGTATAGTATTGTTTCATTAATTTAATCAATAAAAAAACAAATTTTATGAATAAAGACGTTACAACAAAAGAAATAACACCGGTAGTAGTAAAGAAAACATTCTGGGAAAAAACCAAGGAATCTTTTCATGTTGCTTTGATATCGGCAGGAATCATTCTTGCAATTTTACTTTTGGTCTGGGTTCCATTCAAACTCATTCCATCAATCTACAGCCATGGTTCAAACTTCGTATCTACTTCCCTTTCATCTTTGTTTATTCCTAGTGAATCAACTTCGACTCAGCAAACTGCTCCAGAAAATGCGCTTATAACAACAGCAACAACCAGCCAAACTACAAATGCGTCAGCTGCAAAAACATCTTCTGCTCAAGTACAGCAAGTCGCATATTATGGCGAACCAGATTTGGCGATAACTCTTATAGGAACAGGTATCATAGATCCAGCTTCAAAACAATTTATCCAGACAAATTATGCCGGTATGAACGATGAAGTTGCGATGAAATTCCAAGTAAAAAATATCGGAACAAATGTTTCCGGAGCTTGGCAGCTTAGAATAAATTCGCCTTCAAGAACGACACCTTATTATGATTCTCCTTATCAGCAATCAATAAAACCGGGAGACAGCATGATATTCACAGCAAGTTTTGACAGTCCAGTAACTACAGGCATCAACACTGCTTACGTAACTGTTGATCCTTTGAACATGATTGTCGAATCTTCAAAAGCAAATAATCAACTCATAGTTCCAATAGACATAAGCGGAACAAACTATGCTTACGCAAATGCAAATAATTACGGAAGCGTCACAACGAATACTCCGGGAACTTTATACACTTGGACAAATATGAGCGTAAATTGTTTCGCAAATCCGCAAACATCATATGTCGGAAGCCCGATAACTTGGTACGCAACAGTATCAGGAGGAAACGGATACTACACATATTCATGGGCCGGATCAGATTTATTGAGCGCAAGCGAAAGCTTCACGACAAAGACTTACTACTCGGCAGGAACAAAAGCTGCCGTAGTAACAGTCACATCAAATGGACAATCTGTGACAGCACAATGTATGGCGAATATAAATTAAGCTAAAAATTAAAAAGGCAGCCGCTAAGCGCGCGCACTGCAAACAATTGAAAAACACCCTGTGATTTATTGGGTGTTTTTCTTTTGCAGTGTGCGAGACGGAGCGCGACGGCGCGAGTCGGGGTCGAGCAAATTTTCTGCAGAAAATTATGCGTGACCGCCCTTTTTGATTTTGCGAAATTACATCGCGTAAGTCCTCCAAGCGCGATGCAATAATATTAGATTTTATTTTATAATTTTTAAATTCAAACTAGATATCAATATTCGCCAATTTTGCATTTGACTGTATGAAAGCTTTTCTCGCAGGAACATCGGTTCCCATGAGCATATCGAATGTTTTATCCGCTTCTTGTGCATCAATTACAGTAACTCTTTTCATCATTCTTCTTGCCGGATCCAAAGTTGTTTCCCAAAGTTCGTCTGCATTCATTTCTCCAAGACCTTTATATCTTTGAACTGAAACTTTCGGACCTTTTTTGGTTTCAATTTCTTCATCCTCAACAATTTCTTCTGATGTCGATTCAACTTCGGCAACTTCGCTATCGGCAATTTTTTCTTTTTTAAAAAAGGCTTCTTTTTCTTCCTCTGTATAAAAATAATGAACTTCTTTTCCTATTTTAACTTTATACAATGGCGGCTGCGCAATACAAATATGTCCACCATCTATGAGCGGTCTAAAATATCTGTAGAACAAAGTTAGAAGAAGCGTTGTAATGTGCGCTCCATCAACGTCAGCATCGGTGGCAATAATTATTTTATGATATCTTAATTTTTCAATATCAAATGTATCTCCTATCGCGGTGCCGAGCGCTACGACAATATTTTTTATCATTTCTGATTCAAGCATTTTATCAAGTCTTGCTCTTTCAATGTTCAAAATTTTTCCTCGAAGCGGAAGAATTGCTTGAATTTTTCTGTCGCGTCCCATCTTTGCCGTACCGCCTGCAGAATCTCCCTCCACAATAATTATTTCTGATTCCGATGCATCCTTGCTCTGGCAATCTGCAAGTTTTCCTGGAAGTGTCATTCCTTCAAGAGCACCTTTTCTGAGTATTGAATCCTTGGCTGCCTTTGCAGCTTTTCTCGCCTTGAGGGCCAAAATTACCTTAGAAATTATTGCTCTGGCATCATCTGGATTTTCCTCAAGAAAGGCTCCGAAAGCCTCGCCAAAGACCTCTTCAACTGCGCCACGAGCCTCGACAGAACCAAGCTTTGCTTTCGTCTGACCTTCAAATTGAATTTCGCGGAGCTTCACAGAAATGACAGCAGTCAAACCTTCAAGTGCATCGTCTCCGGTAAAATTTTCCTCACTTTCTTTTGTCAGATTATTTTTTCTTGAATAATTATTCAGCGATCTTGTGAGAGAGGTTTTGAAACCTGTGACATGAGTTCCGCCTTCAGGAGTTTCAATGTCGTTTGCAAATGCCATAATCCTCGAAGAAATATCATCAACATATTGCAATGCTATTTCTACCGATTCAACTCCAGTTGCTTTTTTCTCAACATAAAAAACATTTTTGTGAATTGGTTTTTGAAATTGATTGTAAAATTTAACAAGAGATAAAAGTCCGCCTTCAAAACAGAAAGATTGTGATGGAGCTTCTATGCCAAGTTCTGAAAAATAAAATGCTTCCTTGTCATCAATTTTTTCTGTAATTTCTCTTGCATCCATTGCAGTGATTCTCAAACCTTTTACAAGATAAGCTTGTTGTCTCATGTGAGAAACCACGCTGTTGAAATCAAAAACAATTCCCTCTTTGAAAATTTCAGGATCCGGCTCAAAAGTAACTATCGTTCCATGTTTGTCTGTCTTTCCGATTTTTTTTACAGAAGCTTTTGGTTTTCCTTTTGCATATTCTTGTATATAAATCGCGCCATCTTTATGGACGACAACTTTCATGTAAGTTGAAAGAGCGTTCACTACTGAAGCTCCGACTCCGTGAAGTCCTCCGGAAACTTTATATTCTGTTCCTTCACCTCCAAATTTTCCTCCGGCATGAAGGACGGTCATGATAGTTTCAAGTGCAGAAACTTTTGTTTGCTTGTGAATATCTACAGGAATACCTCTTCCGTTATCTGTAACTCTTACTCTGTTTCCAGGCAATAAAACAATCTCGATGTGATTGCAATAACCGTTCATCGCTTCATCGCGAGAATTGTCAAAAATCTCTGTTATAAGGTGGTGCAAACCATCTGGACCTGTTGTTCCAATATACATACCTGGACGCCTTCTGACGGGCTCCAGCCCCTCAAGGACCTGGATGGCACTGGCATCATAATGATGTTCACTCTTTGCTTCTTTTTTGGGTTTTTCTTGCCCGTTCAAATTTTTTGCCATAATTATATATGTTTATAATATTTACTTTTACTTGTTATAATAAGCCTTTATGTACAGCCCTATTTCTTCAAAAAACTTGTTCGGGTGAAGCATAATTTAAAAACAGCTTATAGCTTTTTATACCCTGTATTATAACAAATTGTTGTCATAAAAGAAACAGAAAATTGGGTTTTTATAAAATAAATTCCTAAAATATTAAATAAAAAGCTATTTACATATTATTTTTATTGTGTTAATCTAGCGATAGAAAAACAAATCTGAAAGGAGGTATTACATGGACAAAATAGATATAGAGATAAAAGAACTTGTAAGAAATTATCTATCTTCTACAGAAACACCGACCCAGAACGATAAGCACGTAAGAGAATCAGCAATAAAGTTAAACAAACCTGTTTCTCTAATGAGGGGTAAGTTCAACGACAAATTGGATGAAATGAATCCCTTCAGGTAATTACAGATTTTTGCCTCGATGTACATTTTAAAAAATAGGAGGATTAATGGAAACATTGACAAAAACTTTGGCTGAAAGACGCGTAAATGATCTAATGAAAAATATTGCCGGCAAAAATATAAATTCAAGGGCAATCGAAAAAGCCGCCAAAAAAATTGCTGGAGAGACAAAAACAAATCTCGAAAAAGTAAGAACGATGATATCCGAAAAAAACAACAAATAAGAAATCAATCGGATATGGAGAGCTAGGTCAAACCTAGCTCTTTTTTATTTCTCCGTAAAAATTACCAATCTTTTCCAGCCGAGTTTAAATTTATCTATTTCTACAAAAAGATTCTCGCCTCCATTTTCTTCCGGCATTTCCGGATCATGATAATAAAAACCTTTCATTTCTCCATTTTCATTTTTATCATAACCGACGATTACAATTCCATGATGCCTGTCTTTCTCAGTAAAATATTTGTAGATTGAAACGATCGAAGGCAAACCTTCATCTATTTTTTTCGCCAATTTTTCAATTCCCTTTTTCAAAAATAAATCACTCATTCCTCCAGCTTTCATTTCTCCATTTTTAATATCGACATCAACAGTTTTAAATTCCTGCGCATACGCGGAAATCCCGTGGTTTCTAAAAAGCCTTATGACTTCGTTATGTTTCCAGAATTTGCCATCCCAGGCGCCGACAGAAGTTCCCTCTTTTAGCCAATCGTCGGCCGGAATTATTTTTTCTCCCAAAAATTCAGCCACCATTTTTATACACACAACAAGACAAGAGTGAGCTTTCCATTCAGGATCTATCACATCTGTGCGCTGAGAATAATATGGTACTTTTAATTTCATCCCGTAAAGAAATTTTAATATTTTGATAATTTCGACTTCTTGATAAATTGATTCTATACTTTTTTAGAAAAATTTTAATACTGAGCTGAATTTCACACGGGACAAGTATAATTATCTTACTTGCCAATCTTTTTTTGCATTCATTTTATCGGTAATTTTTTGCATAATTGCATTTACTTCATCATCAGAAAGAGTTTTTTCATATGACTGGAAAATTATTCTATATGCGTAAGAAGTTTTTTTAGTTCCATCTTCCAAAGTTTTTGTGAAAACATCGAACAATCTGTTTTTAATCATAAGTTCTCCAGCATTTTTATTTATTATTTCCAAAACTTCATCGGCTTTCGTTCCTTCCGGAGTAAATACAGCAATGTCGCGAATCATGAACGGAAATTGCGAAATCTTTTTAAATTTTAAGTCTCTACCATCTTCTTTTGGAAAATCATATTCTAAAACATCGGGTAAATTCTTAATCATATCTGAAATTAAAAATTCAGCGATATTATCTGGCACAAGCGTCCAACCCATTTTGATTAAATCAACCCCTAGTTTTTCTGACAATACTTTTAAAGTATTGTCCAAAGTGTCTCTTTCTTTTGGTTTTTTAATTCCAACAGGATTTTTGACACCAATAACAAAGTTTTCATATTCACCTTTAAAATCAAAAACGTGGCCAAATTCAAAAATTTTTATTTGTGGCATGTCTACAAGCTCAGAATATCTGGCATTAAATTCTAAAGCCTTTTCAAGACCCTCGTTAAGATTTGTTCTCAAATATTTTTTCTCAGGAGATAAAGGTTTCAACAACTCAATATCACCTTTATCTACGAAAGTATAATTCATCACCTCAGAAAAACCCTCCCCATATAAAAGGTCCCTTATTTTTTGTTTATAGGCAAAAACTTTATTTGTTTTTGGTTTTGTAGCTGAATCAGGGATATCAACATATTTTATTTTGTCGTAGCCATATATTCTTCCTATCTCTTCTGCTAGATCTTCTTTGATTCTCAAATCCAATCTTTCATCAGGAACAGTAATGACAAATCTTTCTTCATTGTCAGACATTCTTCTGTATCCGACGATATTTTTAAAATATTTGCTTTCTTTAAGATTTTCTACGGACAATTTTCCTATCATTTCACTAGTATGCATTATTTTTCCATCTCCAAGATACAATCCTTCATGATCAACTCCGCCTGGAACTTCAGTGCCTAGCAAAAATTCAACGCTTTTCGTGCGAATCGATTCTTCCGGAATCATTTTCCCCAAAACTTGAGAATAATTTTCTCCTTTAGTCGTTATTTCTATTTTTGTATTTACAAAAATAATATCTCCCGGCTTCAAGTCTTTCTCTTCAATCTTTTTTCCAAAAACAAATTGATCTATGCAAATCCTCGGAATCTGAACTCCAGCTTGTGCAAAAAGATAGCTGACAAAACCTGAGCAATCAAAAGCTTTCGGCGCATCGTAAGTTATGCTTGCTCCACGTTTATATGGAACTCCAACAAAAGTTGGTGCGAGTTTCAAAACCTCATCAATCGGTCTGACTTTCTTCCATTCAAAATTAAATCTGTCAAAAATCTTTTCAATATCAGAATCTTTTATTGGAACGCCTATTATTGAGCTGGCTTCTTTTGCTGAAATTCCAAGTTTAAATTTATTCGCGCGTCTTGGATAATTGTCTACAACTTCTCCGACTTTTGTATCTTTTGTTCCAGCAATTTCAACAATTAATTTTGTGAGAATATCCATCGCTTCCCCGCAAAGCTGAGGCGTTAAATCATTTTCGTATCTTTTTGAAGCATCTGTTTGAATTTTAATTTTTTGTGCGGTTTTTCTTATGTTTACTGGGCTAAAATTCGCCGATTCCAAAATAATATTTTTTGTGTTGAGATCTAGCTCGGCAAAATCTCCGCCTTTTATGCCGGCAATCGCCAGCGGATTTTTTCCGTCCGTAATAAGCAGGACGCTTTCATCAAGTTCAACTTCTTTTTTATCAAGAGTTGTTATTTTTTGGCCTTTCCCGGCATTTTTAACGACAATTTCATTGCCGATTTTATCAGAATCAAAAGCATGCATCGGCTGACCGATTTCAAGCATGACAAAATTTGTCGCATCAACGATATTATTTATCGATCTCTGTCCGAGTGTTTCCAGCTTTTCCGCAAGCCATTTTGGCGAAGGACCGACTTTGATATTTTCAACTACTCTTCCAATATATCTTCTGCAAAGTCTTCCATCTTCAATTTTTACAGAAAGATCTTTTAAAGTTTTTGAAATATTAAAATCTTTAAATTTTCTAGAATATTTTTCTATTTTAATATCAGCAATAGTTCCGAGTTCTCTTGCAATTCCTCTGTGACATAAGCAACTATGATTTAAGTTTGGCGTAGCTTTTGTATCTATGACAACATCACCATTCATTTTTTCAGTTCCTTCAACTTCCATCGAATGCATTTCCAAAAGCTCTACCGTTTTTTCAACTTTCGGTGCTTTACCATTAAAATATTCATTTAACCATTTATAAGAAACTTTCATTTTTAAAATTGATTTACTAATCTCAAATCTCCGGAATACAAAAGTCGGATATCATCTATTTCGTACTTGAGCATCACTAGTCTATCTACTCCGAAGCCGAAAGCAAAACCTTTCCATTCATTAGAATCTATTCCAACTTCGTTTAAAACTTTCGGATGTACCATACCTGCTCCAGCCAATTCAAGCCATCCGGAACCTCCACAAAGCTGACACTTACCTTCTCCTTTGCACTTAAAACAAGAAACATCTATCTCTACACCGGGTTCAACGAATGGAAAATAACTTGTTCTAAATCTAACATCAACATTTTTTTTCAAAAATTTATCAAAAAAAGTATTTATTGTTGATTTCAAATCAGCTAAAGAAACATTTTTCGCTACAAGAAGACCTTCACAATGATGAAACATTGCTTCATGTCTTGCATCCGTAGCTTCGTTTCTAAAAACTTTTCCAGGGCAAACCATTTTAAAAGGAGGTTTATTATTTTCCATAAAACGAATCTGCACGGCACTCGTTTGTGTTCTCATAAGTTTATCTCCTTTTTCACCAAAATTTTTATTTGGCTTAATCCAAAAAGTATCTTGCATATCGCGTGCTGGATGATCTTTAGGGACATTTAAAGCATCGAAGTTATGATATTCGTCTTCAAGTTCTGGGCCATCAACTAGAGTAAAACCCATCTCAAAAAAGATTCTATTCATGTCGTCTATAACACGAGTGAGCGGGTGAATATGTATAGGTTTTTTCTCTTGTTCTTGCATGTTGTCAATTATACAGAAAAAGTCGGATTTTACAAAAGAATTTCAGAAATATTATTGCCATCCTTAACATATAAAGAACCATCAATCATCTTGAAGTCCGGATCTTTTCCAGTATAAATAATCTGTGTAATTTTATTAGGATTATCTTCTATCTGTATCGCAAAAACCAATCCGTCGACGGATGCAACTATAACGCCGTCATATCCGGACAAGAAATCTATTTCTGTCGGCGATTTTGACAGATTAAAAACCAATTTATTTTCCGTACAATCCGATGATTCATCGCACAGATATTTTGGAGCGGAATCGTTGCTGCCGAACCATTTTACAAAAATCTTTCCGTTCTCATTCCACAATCCGAGATTGCCATTCATAATCGGAGATATTTTCGTACCGAGATTATTTTTCAAGTTTATTCCTATCGTGGACAATGCCTGGGAGATTTTTGTACTCGTGGAAGTAAAAATAGAAAGAATATCTTCATATTCCTGATTTTTAATTTTTACGGAACTTGTCGCGCCATTACTTTCAGTTTCAAAAACATATTCAGGTATTTCTCTCGCTCCGATTTTTTCCTGCAACATAAAAACATCGGCATTTTCCACTAAATTATTGGCTACCTGTATTTTTTTAGTCCAGGTATTATATTCTGGTTTTTTAACTTGAATTTCATATTTGCCAGGAGCAAGATTCCTTATTAGAATATCTCTTTTGAAAAAAGATGTCTTGTCTTCAAATTTATTATTCAAGTATATTTCAGATCCTATCGGAGCATCCGAAACGTAAATGCCTCCAGTTGCCAAAATATTCCATCCATCTGAAAATATGTCTCCGTTTGCATAAAGAACGACAAGAGGAGCTATTATTATGAATAATAAGATAAATATGAACAATTTTAATCTTTTTTTTGTAACTATATCTGCCATGTTTTTATAATCCCGCTATGAAATTTTACTTTCGATGCTATTAGATTCCTTCATATGTTTTGGTGTAACCCAAAAACCCATATATTTTCCGAACATCAGCCTAGTTTGCGCATCTATCGATGGAATACTTCCTATGAATATTACCAAAATTGGAATTAAAAACCATTGCAGCCAGAATATTGTTTTTTCCTTCCAGCCAAGACCTGTCGGGTGCGGTGGCAAAAATTCATAAGAAATAAAAGCAGAAAGTAAAAGACCTATCATAGTTATACTTATAAGATGTCCGGCCATTAGAGGCAGATTATATGACAAAACCGTAGAGTTAAAATTTCTTCCGCCAAACCAAAGAATAAACCATCCCGAAAGTAAAATAACGAGTGACACCATTGAACGAGTCCAAAATGAATCAATCATAAGAAATGAAAGAGTAATTTTTTTCTTGAGTTGAACTTTTTTATTTTTTAAAAAGCCCATAAAAATGTATGGTATGTTTTCAACACCCCAAGCCCATCTTCTCTGCTGCTTGTAAATATTTTTAATAGTTTCCCAAAAACTTGGCGCCAAATTTGCATCCATATAAATCGGATAACACATCGGCACGACTTTATAATCTCCGTCAAAAGCAAAGAAAGCATTCCAAAAAATTCTGGTATCTTCAGAAACCATATTTTTCTGCCAATATCCTAATTCATCCAATGCCTTGAAACTCATTGAGTGCGAAGAAAAAGTGACGAGCGTATCCGGCCTTTCCTGCTGCATCATCTGCAACAAAGAAACGAAAGCACTGGAAAGTCTGGAAATAGTATTCGTATCCCAAAGATTATTATTATAAAAAGGAACAGGTTGGAACGAAGTTCTCAAAGGATTTTCCGTCGTCAAAAAATTCCAAGTCAGACAATTGAAATAATCCGGCAAAACAACAGTGTCTATATCGAATGCCGAAACGATAACATTTTCATAAGGAATTTTTTCTTTATTCAAAATCTGAATTTTTGTCTGTTCTGCCGCATAAGCGATATTAGATCCTTTCCCAGGCATTTCTCCCGGCAAATCTTTCGGATGAACGGTAATCAAAAGGTGCCCGAATTTGTCTTTATATTTTTTTTCTATTTCTTCAGAAACTTTTTTTGCCTGCTCGCCTGCTCTTTCCTCCGAAGCCATAACGACTATTATTTTTTCCATGTCATATCTGCTATTCAATATTGAATCCAATCCTCTTTTCGCAACTTCATAACTTTCATTATAAAAAGGCAAAAGAATCACATGATAAAGATGCTCATATTCAAAATGCAGAAGTCTTTCTTTCCAATCAATTTTTACATTATGAGAAGTTTTTCTCCAATTTTGATAAAGATATATTGAAAAATATGCCGTTCTCAAAAGCCAGTAGACATCAAAAACTATTATAAATATGGCGCTCTCATATGGGAAAAAAAACGGGCATATGAACAAAAGGGCTACCGTCACCCATGTCAAAAAACCTGGAAAAATTTCGAACAGGCGATATATGAATCTGTCCTTTCCAGACAAATCGCTTGCTCTTCCGACCCTATAATAAATGCTATCTTTAAATTCCATTTAGGTTAAAAGAATAGCGTAAAAAAGAACGAATTGCAAAAATTTCTATTAAAGAATTTTTATAATGGAGCCACCTCCCAGACTTGAACTGGGGACCTTCGCTTTACAAAAGCGTTGCTCTACCAACTGAGCTAAGGTGGCAATGATTAACTTTTAAATCTTATTTGTCCAACTCTATGACAGGCAAAAACAGCCAAGCTGATAACAATGATAATTTAGCAGAAAAATAGATAAATTACAAACTTTTTTTCCTAAGAGAATTCTTATAATCAGAAACATTTTTTATAAAAAAAGATACCGAATTTTTTTTCAAATGACTGGGTTTTTGAGGACTAAGAAAAAATGCCGGCTGTTTGCTGTCGAATTTTCTCTTTAAATATATTATTTCCTTTTTTATGAAGTCTGCGGTTCTGACGGTCAATCTATGGAAGTTTTCAAATTTTATTTTTGAAAAAATATTTTTACTATGATGATATATCTTTCTGCAATGCGCGTCGTTCTCGCAAACTATGTTTGAAATAGCTTCGTGATGATCCAGAGAAAATCCAAAATACTTTATCGCAAACATTGCGACTATGAGAAATAAGGATGTATAAAATAAGATAAAAGCCATATGTGTTTAATTAAACAAAATGATTTTAACAAACTTTCGGGCCTGTGATTTCGCTTGTGCTGAGACGGACAAATCTTGCCACTTCTATCTTCTCGCCAAATTTTTGTATCGCGTTTTGAATCAAAGTATTTACTGTTATCGATGGATCTTTTATAAAATCCTGTTCCAATAATATTCTTTCTTTGAAAAAGGCATCGAGCTTTCCGGCTAAAATCTTTTCTCTCATCGCTTCCGGCTTATCTTTGACTTCATCCTCAAATGCATCGAGAACTTTTGTTCTAGATTCAAGAGACACATCGTCTTTTTTTATGTAAGCAGGATTCGTAGCTGCAATCTGCATGGCTATATCATAAGCAAGTTGTTTAAAATCTTCATTTTTTGAAACAAAATCTGATTCGCTTGAAAGTTCAACAAGAACTCCGACTGAACCTATTCCGTGAATATAGGAAACTATTCTGCTTGATTTCAAAACTCTGTCAGCTTTTTTAGCTGCTGTCTCTGCTCCTTTCTTCTGCAAATAGATCATTGCTTTATCCATATCTCCCTTTGCTTCCTCAAGAGCTTTTTTGCACTGCATTATAGAGATTCCTGTTTTCTCGCGGAGATTCTTAACTTGTTCCATTGATATTTCCATAATAAAAAAATTATTTAATTAATTTGATAATGACCGAACAGGATTATTTTACAAGAAATTTGCAAAAATTGAAACCGAATCTTAAGCCTTGGCGACTTTGCCAGCCTTATATGCTTTTACTATTGCCGATACGAAAAATGCGATGCTTGAAGTAGATGCATCATTAGCGACGATAGGAAAATCTATATCTTTTATATTACAATCGGTATTTGCCACTGCTATAACTGGAATGCCCGCTTTTTTTGCCTCAGAAACGGCGATTATTTCTTTCTTAGGATCAATTACGAACAATGCTTTTGGCATTTCTCTCATACTGACAATTCCTGAAAACATTTCGTCGAGATTTTCTATTTCTCTGTCGATAAGCAATCTTTCCTTCTTGGTATATTTTGTCAATTCGCCTTTTTCTTTTTGTTTTTGCAAATCTTCAAACTTTGCAATTCTCTTTTTGATTTCTGTAAAATTGGTAATTGCGCCTCCAATCCATCTTCCATCAACATATGGCATATCTATGGACATTGCGCCGATTTTTACCGCAGTCTTTGCTTCGCTTTTTCCTCCGACAAAAAGTATCTGTTTGCCTGCTTTTGCTAAATCTGAAACGAACGCTTCAGCTTTCTCGAGCTGTGGAAGTGTCTTTTCAAGATCGATTATTTCTATCTTATTTTTTGTTCCAAAAATAAATGCGGTCGTTGAGGCATCTCGTCTTGATTTTTGATAACCAAAATGAGCGCCTGCTTTGAACATTTCATCAATAATATCGTTTGTTTTTGTTTTCTTTTCTTCTGTCATCCTAGTTGTATAATTTTAAAGCTTTTAAAGCTTGGTTAAGTAATATTTATCTATCTATTTTAAGTCCTAAATTTTGCTACTTGATTCATCTCGTAATTTACAACGGGACAAGTAAGTGAAAAGTAGTCTATCAGAAAAAAGACTATTTAGCAACCTGATTTATTGTCGACGTAGAACGAGTGAGATGAAAAGATACTTTTCATCTCCGAGTCGAGGAGACAATATAAGAGCCAAAGGCTGCTTCTATTCATTATTATCCTCAGAATCGCCCGCTTGAGGCTTACCGTCATTTTTTACTATATAATCTATTACATTATTCAAACCATCGCCTGTAAAAATATTTTCTATGTTATACCAAGAATGTTTTACTCTGTGGTCCGTAACTCTGTCCTGCAAAACATTATATGTCCTGATTTTTTCTGATCTGTCCGCTGTTCCAATCTGATCCTTTCTTTCACTGGCAAATTTCTTTGCATCTTCTTCTTCTTTTTGAAGTTCAATTTTTGCAATCAAAATCGACATTGCTTTATCTTTATTTTTTGCCTGACTTCTTTCAGCAGTTGAACGGACATCGATACCTGTCGGCTTGTGAACAATTCTTACAGCTGTTTCAACTTTATTTACGTTTTGTCCGCCAGCTCCACCAGAACGAGATGTTTCAATAATCAAATCCGACGGTTTGATTTCAATTTTTGATTTCTTTCTTATCGGCAAGATTGCAATTGATGCAGTCGACGTATGAACTCTTCCGGATTTTTCCGTTTCTGGAACTCTCTGAACTCTGTGAACTCCCGTTTCAAACCTCAATTCTTTGTAAACTTCTTTTCCTTTTATTTCAATCGAAACTTCCTTGTATCCGCCAAGAGCCGAGCGTGATTCATCGACAAATGAAAATTGCCAGCCTTTGATTTCAGCATATCTTTTGTACATTTTTGCCAAATCTTCGGCAAAAATAGCAGCTTCTTCTCCGCCAACTCCGGCTCGAATTTCCATGATAACTTCATTCGGAAATTTTTCCTCTTCGGCATCTACTGCAACAATATCTTTCATCTGAGCAAGCAAATTTGTTTTTTGAGATTCTATGCTTTTTATTTCTTCTTCGGCAAGAACAAACATGGCAGGATCTTTTTCCGCCATCTTCTTTATCGAATCTTCCTCATTTTCCAATCGGAAATATTCTTCAGCTAAAAAAGTCGTTTTTTTATTTTTTCTGAATTCTTCTATTATCTCTTGATTCGGATTCATAAGTTAATTATATATCAAATAAGTTTGCGTTGGAAAATTTTTTAAACACTTCGTATTTTAAAAATTCTTCCGACGTGATTTTTGTGGTATCAAAAATCAAAAAACCGCACTTTTAAAGCACGGCTTTTATTTAAAATAGTTATTTTGATTTCTTGACTGCTTTTGTAACACCGGCCGCCTTTCTAGCTCTGAATTTTTCTACTCTTCCAGCAGTATCAAGCACCTTCTCGTTTCCAGTGTAAAATGGATGGCAAGCAGCGCAGATTTCAACGTTTATATTTTCTTTGGTTGAACCAAAATCATAAGTAGCCCCGCAAGCGCAGGTTGTTTTTGCCTTATCAAAATATTTTGGGTGTATATCCTTTTTCATAGTTTGGGATAATAACAGATTTGAACCAAAAAAGCAAGAAAATAAGGAGCTCCTGCGACTATATTTTCGCAGTCCCGTAGCAATTTCATAAACATCCAATATCAAAAATTAATACATTAAATTCAATATATTCTACCTTAAACAAAGATAAAATAAGTAAAAATTTGCTACTGGGACAAAATAAAGCCAAACTATAAGCTCAACGTATTGATATCTTTCTGGAATTGCTGTGCTCTTACCAAAACTGCAGCGCCATAGCCGTGATACATAGAAGTAGTCAATTTTGTTCCCTTCAAAGCCAGACCGCCATAATATTTTGCTGCCGTGCATGCCCAAATATCGCTTTGTTTTTTAAATGCAGTGTCGCATCTGTCCTGATTTTCTTTGAGCAATACTCCAGAAGCGACAAAAGCGTCAAGATTATTAAAAGGAGAAGGATTCGCAACTCCGATGATGCTGGAAACTTCCGAAGAAATTCCATTCCAAGTCAGAGGCATGAATTGAGCAGGACCCATAGCTCCGCCATAATCGCCGTCATCGCATATCGGGCAAGATACCGGAGTGATATTCGGATTGAGATTCAAACTGCTCGTGATTGAAAGAAAATATGGCTGCTGAGTGGCCGACATCACATCGCCGTCGTCGGGAGAACATGTCGATGGCTGGTTGTAATAGCATTCTCCGATATTATTTCCGATTGAAGTTCCCATCGAAGATTCCTGAAATAATATTGCGAGAATCAAAGCGGAATTGACTCCGATATCGCTTTCATACGGCTGAATAAGTTTTAAAGCATCTCCGAAAGAAATTTCTTCTCCGCTTGCTGTCTTGTAAAGTTTGTCTCTTATTTCGTTTTTTAATTTTTCTTTTTCCGCAATAAGCGAGGAATATTCGGCTTCCGCATTCTGCGTCAAAGACAACAAGCTCTGCTGTTCGGATTTATAATTTTCCGTCGACTGTTTTGCCTGTTCCTGTTCAAACTCCAATTTTGAAACTTGCGATTGCTGATTTTTCAAATCCGTTTTTTCATCCTCCGAAGTTTTTTGAGTGCTTTGAAGTTGCAGAGTAAGTGCCTGAAGTTTTGCATTTATTGAAGCATAATTGTAAGTATCCGAGAAAAATTCCGAAAGATTTTGCGTAGACAATAAAACATCGACAATTGAAGCATTATCCATTGAATAGCTGTCTTGCAACATCTTTTCTATTGAATCTTTTATATCGCTCATTCTGTCGGAAAGCTGTCCGATGTATTGAGTTTTTGAAACGATGCTGTCGTCCAGCTGTTTCATCTCGGCGTTTTGCTCGTCGATCTCCAGCTGTATTTTTGAAATATTATAATTTATCTCGGCTAGACCCTGTTCCAACTGCGACGAATATTGTTTCGTGCTGTTGTATTGATTATTAAGAGAGGTAATATCTGCATCGCATTGCGCTGATATTGCTTGCAATTCCTGATCAGTTTTTCCATCCAGATTTGAATCGCAAGTAACGGCATTCACAATTAATGGAGCTGAAAAAAATACTATATAAACAAAAGCTAAAAGTATATTCCTGAATTTTGCGAACATTATAGTATTTTACTACATTATTGAGATTTGGAAAAATAGGTAAATTAAAAAGAAAGAGCGGCGCCGTAGGCACCGCTCTTTCTTTTTAATTTATTTCTTTTCTTCCTTCTTAGGGGCAGGTTCTGCTGCGGCTTCTGCGCCAGCTTCTCCTTCTTTAGCTTCCTTACCTTTCTTTTCAACTTCTACTGCTGAAAGATCTACTGGTACTGCTTCTACGACTTCTTCTTTCGGCTCATAGACTGAAGCAATAACATCTTCCGGTTTTATTTTCAAAGTAACTCCTTCAGGAAGTTTTATATTTCCAGCGATAACAGTGCTGTCAAATGTCGTCAATCCTGAAATATCAACTTCAAGCTTGTGCGGCAAATCTTTTGGCAAAGCTTCAATTTCTATTTCGTGCATAACTTTTACAAGGATTCCACCAAGATCTTTTACAGCTGGAGCAACTCCGATGAACTCAAGCGGAATAGCGAGTGAAAGTTTCTTCCCTTTTTCAATTGCATAAAAGTCTGCATGTCTTGGCTTATCTGTGACAGGATCAAGATCAACATCGTGTATCAAAACATCGACATCAATTCCTTTTCCATCAAGATGCAAAATAGTTGATTCTCCGGCTTCTTTCAAAGTTTTTTCAAAAACTGCAAACGGAAGCATTATAGGAGTTGAGGGTTCCATTTTTCCATAAAAAACAGCCGGCATTTTTCCTGCCTTTCTGATTTCAGATAAACTTGTTTTCTTGTCTCTCTTTTCTACGCTCAATGTAATCATAGTTCAAACATTATACATAAACGCGACAATTAATCAAGGAATCTTGGACAAAATTAAGCCAAAAAATAGCGGAAATAAACTGGCGGAATTTTGGCTTCGCCAAAATTCCGCCGTTTTATTAAAACATATTTATATTATCAGAGTCAAAAAACGCTATTTTAGCCTTGAAAAATAAGGCTTTTTAGCATTTGACTTATTTAACAAGCTATGTTACAATTTCCACAGAGTTTTAAATGACAAGAAGTTCTAAAAAAATTGGCTTAAAGCCGTAAGATAAAAAAACAGGAGGTAATACAAAATGAAAAAAATCATTTTGGCTCTGGTAGTAGTAATCTCAATCGTCATGATGGCGGTTGGGTGCAGTAAAGCAACTGCGACGGGACCGTCGCCAATAAACACGGCGACATCTGTGAACACGGTAGTTATTGTTGCAGGAAGTGCAACAGCAACCCCGACGTTTACAGTGACGGCAACTGTTACACCGACGTTCACTTCGACATCGACAGAGACGCCGGTAATAATACCGACGTCGACACCTGTCACACAGGTGTTCGTGCGGGTGCTTGTAACAGACCCGACGAACGACGCGGCATATGGCCTAGCAAATGTGGCCATACAGTGCGGAGGTTATTTCGTTCCGGAAACTGACCAAACCTTGCCGTATGATAATATTTTTACTACGGCAAGTGACCAGAACATCACGGTCACAGCTTCAACGGATACGCCAAACAGCATCCGCGTCCGGGTTATTGTAAGCAAGGTTTTATCGGATCTCACAGATCCGACAAGCTTTGCATTCCAATATCCTCTGGCGGATGCCACGGGGAATACAATTCCCGTGACATATCCGGTCAGCTATCAATTTTAGCTGACTATAAAATAAAGGCCGTTCAACGAAAGTTGACCGGCCTTTTCACTTGCCTATTTTTCTCCCACAAATTCAAATCTTTTCTTTTTTGTTCCATCCAGAGCAACTATTTCTTCTGCAAACATCGCAAGCGGTCTTGCCCAAAGTTTTGAAATTTCATTTTCATAAAGCGCTTCATAAAAAACCAAATCTTCCAAAGTTTCCGAGTGTTTTCCGACTCCGATGACGCGATAAAGATTTCCGGTCTTATAATGCTTGTAGATTCCTAATTTTATTTTTTCAGTCATTTTAAATCAGGCTTTTTCCATTTCCTCCCAAGCTTCTTTTATATTTTCACTTTCATAAAGCGCCGAGCCGGAAATGAGTTTGTTCGCGCCGGCCTTCGCCAAATCTTTATAATTGTCAAAGCTGACTCCCCCATCTACGCTTATTGTTATGTCCGGATATTTTTTTCTCAAATCTTTTATTTTTTTCAAAACTTCTTCATCAAAAGGCTGGCCTTGGTAGCCGATTTTTTTGATTCCCATAAATTGGATAAAATCAGCAAGAGTATGACCTTCTGGATTTTTTTCCAGAAATACATCAAGCTCGCTGTTTTGCGTATCTATATTCAAAGCGATTCCTATTTCAAAATTGGCAAGAGAATCTCCGGCATAGCCGTATGTTTTTCTCAAATCTTTTACCAAGTCCAAAACTTTCGGCGAAGATTCAATGTGAACAACAAGAGCTTTCGCTCCGGCCTTGATCAATTTTTCAATAGTTTCTTCTGGATTTTTTATCATCAAATCCGCTTCAAAATCCATATTCTGCCAAAAAGGAAAACCTTCGTCTTCTTCCGTAATTTTTTCAAAATGATTTTCATCGTCGCCGACATAAGGCCAGCATTTTGACGGGACAAATTTTCCATCACAAACATCCATTTGAACAAGCTTTACAAAATTCTTCACAAGGGACATCTTGTATGAAAGATCTTCATAAGATTCTGGAATTATCGCTGGAAGGACTTCTATCATATTATAAAGTATTATATCAGATTTTGAGTAAATTTTTTATGAAATACGCGAAGCGAGCGAGGCTTGCGACCAAAATGTACGTTCAGTACATTGCGGGAGCAAACGTAGCTCGCGACAAAGCAGTTCGAAAAAATTTACTTAAAATCAAAATTATTCTTAATCTCGCGGGAAATCCTTTCAATCTTTTTTATTCTGCGAACATGTCTGGCTTCATTTGAAAAATCCGTTCCAAGCCAAATCTCCACGGCTTTTTTCGCAACGTTCGGCTTCAAAAATCTCGCACCGAGAGAAAGGATGTTTGAATCGTTATGCAATTTTCCGAGTTTTACAATCTGATATTTTGAAAAAATCCCTGGATTTCCATAAAAAACAGTTGCGCGGACATTCGGATATCTGTTTGCAACTATTGCCTCCCCTTGCCCTGAACCTCCAAGAATAATTCCGATGTTGTGTTCTGGATTTAACGCAACGGCTTTTGCTACAGGCGAAATAAAGTCTGGATAATCATCTCCATCTTCAAATTTGAAAGCTCCCATATCAAATACTTCAAAACCAAGTTTTTTTATAAATGGTACAAGTTCTTGTTTCAATTCAAAACCTGCATGATCTGTACCTATGTATACTTTCTTTTTATGACTTACTACTCCAAGATTTTTCATGCAGATATTATAACAAGTAGTAGGTTAAAAAGAAAAGGCTCCTCGCTTGCGCTCGGAGCCTTTACCTAAATTATTTTTTCTTGGATCAACTATTTTTTAATTCCTGCCAGCCATGATGTCTGTATGTATTCATTTTCTTTTAGACGCCTCATTTTTGTAAGTAAATATGACTGAGGTCTCATATTCACTGGATATGCATACGGTGTAACTGTCTTAAATTCAAGTGTACACCATTTCTTACCGCCGTCTTTCCATTGTGTGACAATATCTCTATCGCGAATCACGCCAGGATTGTCACGAACAAATTTGGCAAGTGCATATGGATCAACGGGAATAAGATTGCGTTTTTTGTATTCTTTTTTGCGCTCTTCAGGTGAACATCTTGAATACAACGGAAAAATTGTAACAGCTACACTTCTTTTACCGCCAATCGAAATTTCTTTTAATACATCTTCATCAATATCCATATACCTTCCTTTAATATTTAAAGCAGCATACGGACAGACATTGCGGTCTATACCTTTAACGATTTTAGTAATTTTTCCTAACATAAAAACCTCCCCGGCCCTTGGCCATATTTTAAAAATAGTTTTAACAAATTACATCTACAAATAATGTTAGCAACTTTCTATTATATTATCAATCATATAAAAAACGGCACCTATGTCACCGCTCTTTGTTTTTGAATTTTTAAGCCAGCATTTCCACCAAAACTTTCTTTATCACCTGCGGATTTGATGAACCTTTTGTCACTTTCATTATTTGTCCTACAAAAAACATCAAAGCCATTTCCTTTCCTGCTTTATAATCAGCCACAACTTTCGGATTATCTTTAATCAATTTTTCTCCAATTGTTTTTATCGCACCTTCGTCGGATTTTTGTATCAAACCTTCTTTGTTTGCAACTTCTTCAGGATCAATATCAGCTTTCAATAATCTTTCAACTAAATCTTTTGCAGCTCTTGAGCCAAGCTTCCCATCTGAAACCATCACAATTATTTTTGCAAATTTTTCCGGCTTTGGAAATTTCAAACTGGAATCTTTTGACATAAAACCAACCACATCTGATGCAATGTAGTTTGAAGCAAGTTTTGCCAAATCTTTATTTCCAGCGAAACCAGCAATTACAGCTTCAAAAAACTTTCCAAGTTCAATATTGTTCACAAAAGAGTCGGCGTCCTGTTCTTTTATTCCAAATTCTTTCAAATATTTTTCTCTTCTTTCCCATGGAAGTTCTGGAAGTCCACCTTTCAAAGCTTCCAAATCAAAAACTTCTGAAATCATCATTTTTGGCAAATCTGGATCTGGAAAATATCTGTAATCCTGAGAATCTTCTTTAATTCTCTGCGAATATGTTTTTTGTTTTGCTTCATCCCAGCCTCGAGTTTCCTGAATCACTTTTTCGCCTTTTTCAATCGCATCAATCTGTCTTTCAATTTCATAAGCGACGGCTCTTTCAACAGTTCTGAAAGAATTCAAATTTTTAATTTCAACTTTTGTTCCAAGCTTGTCAGTGTCAGAAACAGAAATATTTGCTTCAACTCTCATTTCACCTTTTTCCATATTTGCATCACCTGCTCCAAGATATTGTAAAAGCAATTGCAATTCTTTTGCAAAATCTGCAGCTTGTTTTCCAGAATGAATCACCGGCTCTGTAACAAGCTCCATGAGTGGAACTCCTCCACGATTAAAATCAACTAAAGAAAAATCTCCTTGGTCATGTTTTGAACCGCCAGTATCTTCTTCAAGATGAATTCTCGTCAGCTGAACTCCTTTTATCGAACCGCCCGTGACCAAAGGATATTTGTATTGAGAAATCTGATAGCCTTTTGGAATATCTGGATAAAAATAATTCTTTCTGTCCCATTCTGTAAAGTTGGCGATGTTATCAATTTTTCCTTTATTATCACAGCAAGCTATTCCAACTCTCAAAACGTGCTCAATAGCTTTCTTATTTAAAACAGGCAAAGTTCCTGGCTGTGCAGTGCAAACCTCGCAAATATTTGAATTTGGTTTTTCTTCATCAGGATCGTTCTTGCAAGAACAAAACATCTTTGTTTGTGTCTTCAATTCGGCGTGAATTTCAAGGCCGATAGTTGCTTTATATTTTGAATTTGTTTCCATAATTACCAAAAAATAATAGCATGAAATATAGTGAAATAAAAGACAGATTTTAGATATTATTTATAAATTGACAATATGTGTATATGAAGATATTATAAGGACGGAGTTTAAATCAAATAAATTGTGGGAGGTAAAATTATCATGAAATATTTGTATATGTGGCCTGCTTGGTTATTTTTTGGGATTTTGATGACACCCATAGTTTGGGTGTGGTTCCCTCAAAATCACGCGGCTTGCGTGATATCAGTTCTTGTTTTAGTAGTTTTGTTTGCATTATTTAGTATTTGTTTCTCAGAACTGATGGATATGGATACAGATCATCCTGAAGCTCTTTCGGATAAAGACACAGAATCGATAATAGTGGCAATTATTTTAAGCGGTATTTCTCATTGAAATACCGCTTTTTGTTGGGAAAGACAGATTTTAGACCGTATTTCTATACTTGACAAAGTGTATATAATAAGGTAATATTTCAAAAGTTTAGGAGTTAAATTTTGTTCTTCAAAAGGAGGAAAATAATGATTAAAATAGGAAATGAAATAGGAAAATGGATTTATTATTTACTTGCACTTGTAACATTAATCTCAAGTGAATTTTTACCACCACTTGAAAAACCAGCAGATTACTTGTTAACAATAGTGTTTATGGTTTATGCGATATTTCTTGCCATTCTGAATGGCATTGAAGAAATTAAAGAGGCCATAAAAGAAAACGAGGAATAAAAGTTAGAAAAAATAAAGAGGTCCAGAGAGACCTCTTTTTTGTTTGGAAAAAGACTGATTGAAAATTGATATATATTGTTGTAGCATAGAATCAGTGGTTAGAAGTTCTTTATAAAATATTGATTCTTTTTTAATCAAAAGGAGAAAAATATGAGTAAAAAATCAAAGATTGAGGTACTAGCAATACCAACAGAAAACATTGTTTCTGTATTAGGAAGATTTCGTAAAGGCGCTGTAATTAAAAGCGATTATGAAAACAAGGTTCTTGAAATGGCCTACTCCGTAGGTCTCGTGGACTTCTCGATTCAGATTGATGGTACTTCATCAGCAAAGTTAACGCATCACGGTATGAGGTGGTATAACGTAGCTAAATAGGAAATAAATTTAAGGCGGGCTGTAATCAGCCCGCCTTTCTCAAAATTTTATTAAAAATTTTCTTCGGGCGAGAAGTGAGGTGGCACCGCGAACTCGTTCGCCCTCGCAAAAATCGAAATTAATTATATTTCGGTTCTTGCGAGGGCGATTTATTTTGGTTATTAATTAAATTATTAAAAAAATGGAGAGAACATACATTGGAGAATTAAATAAAAAAGTTGGAGAGGAAGTAAAAATCTGCGGATGGGTGGATGTTAGACGCGACCACGGAAAACTTATCTTCATAGATTTGAGAGATATGTCTGGAAAAGTTCAGATGGTTGCTTTGCCAAACCATGCAGAAGCTCACACAGCTGCAAATACTGTCAGACCTGAATGGGTTGTTGAAGTAACAGGAAAAGTAAATGCTCGTCCAGAAAGAATGATAAATAAAGATGAAGTAAATGGAGCAGTAGAAATTGAAATGCTTTCTTTAACTGTTTTGAATGAAGCGATTACTCCAGCTATAGATGTCAGAAGTGACGGAATGGAAATTGGAGAAGAATCTCGTTTGAAAAATAGATATTTGGATCTTAGAAGACCAAGACTACAAAAAAATATTCGCAACAGAAGCAAAGTCATGACACTTGTAAGAACTCTTCTTGAAAAAGAAGGTTTTTGTGAAATTGAAACTCCAATTCTTACAAATGCTACGGCAGAAGGTTCAAGGGATTGTATAGTGCCTTCAAGAATTGAAACTGGAAGTTTTTACGCTCTTCCACAATCTCCACAGCAATACAAACAGCTTCTGATGGCTTCCGGATTTGAAAAATATTTCCAATTTGCTAGATGTTTCCGCGATGAAGATACAAGAGGAGATAGACAGCCGGAGTTCACTCAGATGGACTTAGAAATGAGCTTCCCGACGGAGGAAGATGTAATGGGTGTAAATGAAAGAGTCATTATTGCNNAAAAAAAATTCAGCAGATTCCTTTTCCAAAGATTACTTATAAAGAATCTATGGAAAAATATGGAACTGATAAACCAGATTTAAGAGCCGATAAGGAAGATAAGGATTTACTCGCATTTGCTTGGGTTGTAGATTTTCCAATGTTTGAAAAAGATGATAAAGGAAAATGGACTTTTACACACAATCCCTTCTCAACAACAAAGCCAGAATCAATGAAAGATTTGATGGCGAAAACGAATATAGAAAATATCATGGCTGCACAGTACGACCTTGCTCTAAATGGAAATGAGGCTGGCGGAGGAAGTATTAGAAATCACAGACCTGAAGCTTTGAGAAAAGTTCTTGAAATAATGGATTTTAGTGATGAGAAAATTGAGAGAGAATATGGTCATATGCTAAAAGCTTTTGAAACAGGAGTTCCACCACATGGAGGAATTGCTTGGGGACTTGATAGACTGATAATGATTCTTGAAAATGAGCCAAATATTCGTGAAGTTATTGCTTTTGCAAAAAATGGTGAAGGAAAAGATTTGATGATAAATGCTCCAGGACCTGTATCTGCAGAACAACTAAGAGATTTGAGAATTGAGATTAAGCAGAAGAAAGAAAATAAATAATATGGAAAATTGTCTTTTTTGTAAAATGGTAAAAAAAGAAATCATGCCCCAAGTTATTTGGGAGGATGAAAATCATTTTGCTTTTTTGGATGTAAATCCATGGAAGCAGGGACATACAGTTCTGGTACCAAAAAAACATACAGATTATATTTTTGATATAGAAAGTGTTGAATATCAAAATCTTTTTTTAGCTGCAAAGGAAGTTGCAACAATACTTAAATCTAAGTTACAACCCAAAAGAATCGGAGTTATGGTTTTAGGATTTGGTGTTCCACATGCCCATATTCATCTTATACCGCTAGATAGTGAAAAGGATATGAATTATACTAATGCTAAACCAGCTATGAAAGAAGATTTAGAGAAAATCGCAAAATTAATTTTAGAAAAATAATGAAAAAAGAGATAATACTAAAAGGAAAAGGATTTATTTTAAGACCTTACAGAAAAGGTGATGAAATTTCTCTTGCAAAAAATGCTAACAACAAAAAATTAGCTAAGAATATGTTTGATGGTTTTCCAAGTCCATATACATTAAAAAAATCAAAAGAATGGGTAGGAATTGTGTTAAATAAATATATTGAAAATCCAATTACAGAATTTGCTATCGAGGTTGATGGAAAAGCTGTTGGAAGTATTGGTGGCGAATTCCATAAGAAGAAACCCTTTATATTAGGTTTTGGATACTGGCTCGGAGAAGAATATTGGGGAAAGGGAATTATGTCAGAAGCAGTAAAAATCTTCACTGATTATATCTTTAAGAAATTCAAAAAAGTAAGAAGAATACAAGCTGAGACATATCCATGGAATAAGGGTTCCCAGGGAGTCTTGTTAAAGAATGGATTCAAATTAGAAGGGATTTTGAGAAAAAACACTCCCAAAGGTGGTAGAATAATTGATGAGTATATGTTTAGTAAATTAAGAAATGAAAAATAAAGAAATTATATTAAAAGGAAAAGGATTTATTTTAAGACCTTACAGAAAGGGAGATGAATTTTCATTATCAGAAATTATAAATAATAAGAATGTTCAAAATCTTTTGCGCTCAAAATATAAAAAATTTACACCAAAAGAGATGAAAAAAAATATAAAAAGTAGCTGTGATAATCTTTTTATAATTGATATTAATGGTTTAGCTTCTGGAATGATAAATATTGGTGCAGATAAAGATCACTCATTTAAGGCCGATTTTGGTTACTGGCTTTCAAAAGAAAATTGGGGAAAGGGTATTATGACTGAAGTAATAAAATTAGCAACAAACTATTATTTTAAAAAATTAAAATTAAGAAGAATTTATGCTTACACATACCCACAAAATAAAGCTTCGTCAAGAGTTTTAATTAAGAATGGTTTTAAACTTGAGGGAATACTTAGAAATAATGTTTTAAAAAATCGTAAGATGATTGATGAAAATCTGTTTTCAAAAATAAAATAATGTCAGAAGAATCATTCAAAATCAAAACAGAAGTTTTTGAAGGGCCACTAGACCTGTTACTTTCTCTTATCGAAAAAAGGAAGCTTATGATAAACGAGGTTTCTTTGTCGAAGGTCACGGATGATTTTATTTCGTATCTGCAAAATAAAGAAATATATTCAATAAAAGATACTTCTGAGTTTTTGGTGATAGCTTCCACGCTTTTGCTCATAAAATCAAAGTCACTATTGCCGATACTCGATCTTTCCGAAGAAGAAAAAACAGATATGCGTGATTTGGAATTAAAACTGAAAATTTACAAGAAGATAAAAGAGCTGAGCGCAAATATAAAAAATGTTTTCGGCAAGCAAATTATTTTCTTTCCGAATGCGAGAAAAGCCGAGCCAGTTTTTTCTCCAAGTCCTGAAATGAATACAGAAAATATTTCCAAGGCGATTTTTGAAGTCATAAAAAATCTGCCGAAATTTGATGTTAAGCCGAAAGTCAAAGTTACAAAAACTATAAGTCTTGAAGAAATGATTACGAATCTGACAAAGAGAGTTCAGTCTTCGCTCAAGATGAGCTTCAAGGACTTTTCAGGCATGGGAAAAGCTGATAAAGTGAATGTAATTGTCAGTTTTTTGGCTATGCTGGAGCTTGTAAAACAAGGTATAATAGAAGTAAATCAGCGAGAAAAGTTTGATGACATTGAAATGGAAACAAAAAATGTCGGAGTACCGATGTATTAGTTAAAAGTCCGTAAAGTCCGTAAAGTCAAAAGTAAATTAAAAAATATAATACAATGCAAGAAAATAATTTAGAATTAGAAAAAAAAATAGAAGCTATTCTTTTTTGGAAAGGCGAGCCTGTTTCTATAAAAAAACTTTCACAAATTTTTGAAAAATTAGAAGAAGAAATTTCTACTGCTCTGAAAAATCTTGAAACAAGCTTGGCTGGCAGGGGAATTGTTCTTATTTTTAAGGAAGATGAAGTTGCTCTCGGCACATCAAAAGATGTTTCCGAACTTATAGAAAAACTTACAAAAGAAGAACTTGTTCGAGATCTTGGAAAAGCCGGACTGGAAACCCTTTCTATAATAATTTATCAAGGTCCGATTTCTCGCGCAGAAATAGATTATATTCGCGGAGTTCAATCAAACTTTATTGTCAGAAATTTAATGATAAGAGGTCTGATAGAAAAAGTCCCGAATCCAAAAGATCAGAGAAGCTTTTTGTACAAGCCGACTTTTGAAATGCTTTCATTTATGGGTCTTACAAAAATAGAAGACATGCCGAGCTATTCAGAAGCTAGAGCTGAGATAGAAAATTATAAAAATAGCCAGCATAAAGATGAGGAAGAAAAAACTGAAGAAGCTGAAGCAGTGAAAGATTTGGAAGCTGAAATGGAAACATCAGAGGAAACCATTTCTGATCAGAAATAATAAGGACAAGTAAAATGCATTTTAAAAAATTTTTTAAAAAAAATAGATTTTTGATAATTGTGTCAGGATTAGTTGTGATTTTTTTGTGCATATTTTTAATATTAAAAATTCAAAAGGCGGACACTCCTGCCGGTGGCTCGACGATTGAAAAATCGGGTTTTGATTATCAATCAGCATTGAATACGATTCAGGCAAAATCTTATTATGTTTATGATATTACGGAAAATAAGGCGATTTTTTCAAAAGATGAACACGAAAAATTGCCTTTGGCTTCAATAACTAAGCTGATGTCCGGATTAGTTTTTATGGATGTACTGCCGTCCGATACTACGGTTACGATAAATGAAAGCGATATTGCGCTTGATGCCGATAACGGATTGTCGGACAGTTTTTTACCTGGGGAAAAATGGAATCTCAAAGATCTTTTAGATTTCAGCTTGATAATGTCTTCAAATGGCGGAATACATGCGATTGCTTCGGTATTCAATAATTATGAAGCGCCGAACAATACGGACATTATAGAGATGATGAATGATAAAGCCGCTTCACTTGGTTTGAAGGACACATTTTTTATAAATGAAACTGGATTGGATGTTGATAAGGACATGAGCGGAGCATACAGTTCGGCATATGATGTGTCCATGCTTTTGAAAAATATTATAAAAAATAATCCGTCTTTGATTGAAAGCACGAGTGAAAATACTGAGGATTTTGTTTCTGAAAGCAATATAAAACATGTGGCTTCAAATACGGATGCCGTTATGAATGAAATTCCAGGATTGATAGCTTCAAAAACAGGATATACGGATTTGGCTGGAGGAAATCTGGCTGTAGTTTTTGATGCTGGAATCATGCATCCGGTAGCTGTCGTTGTTCTTGGTTCGACTGTCGATGGAAGATTTAGTGATGTCGTGAAGCTGACGCAACTGGCTCTGCAAAAAATTTCAGAATAGTTTTCCTGGTTTTTTTTAACAAAAAATTTTATAATACAATTATATGCAAATCGATTTAGTAAAAGTAATCCTGCCATCAATAATAGCTTTCATTATCGGAATGTTTTCCGCTCCTTTGCTTACAGAATTTTTATACAGGAATAAAATGTGGAAGAAGAAAGTCAAAAGCGTTTCAATAGACGGCGGAGGAACGCCGATTTTCAGCAGTTTGCACGCAGAAAGGGAAGTAAGCACACCGAGAATGGGTGGAATATTGATTTGGATGTCGGCAATTGTTACAACTTTAGTTTTCTGGCTGTTCAGCCATTTATTTCCAGGAAGTATTTTTTCCAAACTGGATTTTTTAAGCAGAGATCAGACTTGGATCCCTCTTTCCGTGCTTTTTCTCGGAGCTATTGTAGGTCTTGTAGATGATGTTTTGGAAATAAAAGGCGGCGGCGGAAATTATGCCGGCGGACTTTCGCTGAAAAAGAGACTGTTTTTTGTCGGAATAATTTCATTTTTAATTTCTCTTTGGTTTTATTTTAAATTGGATGTGAACAGTATAAGCATTCCTTTTATGGGCAAGACAATCTTGGGCCTATGGTTTATTCCTGTTTTCGTTCTCATAACTTTATTTATTTATTCAGGCGGAGTTATTGATGGAATAGACGGACTTGCCGGAGGAGTTTTTGCTTCGATTTTTGCCGCATACGCCGGAATCGCTTTTTTTCAAAATCAGATAAATCTTGCAGCTTTCTGCGCAGTTCTCGTCGGTGCAATTCTGGCATTCCTCTGGTTTAATATTCCGCCGGCAAGATTTTATATGTCTGAAACCGGAAGTATGGCGCTTACAATCACTTTAGCTATCGTCGCTTTCATGACAGACTCGATGGGCGATGGAAGAGGAATCGCAGTTTTGCCGATTATAGCATTTCCTTTAGTTGTAACTTCTCTATCGGTGATAATACAAGTCTGTTCAAAAAAATTCAGGCATGGAAAAAAAGTTTTTCTGGTTGCTCCGATTCATCATCACTTTGAGGCGAAAGGCTGGCCGGCGTCCAAAGTTACAATGAGATATTGGGTTGTTGGAATCGTTTGTGCGATATTCGGCGTAATTTTGGCTTTGATAAAAATATAAATGTCATCAAACAGCAAAGGAATCGATAAAGTTTTTCTTGGAATAGTAATCATTCTCATGGTTATCGGCTTTACTATTTTTGTTTCGGCTTCCATGGGAATACTTGCAAAAAACAGCACTCAATTTGCTTCAGTAGTTTTCAAGCAGATATTTTTCGGAATAATCCTTGGCGGTCTGGCATGTTTTATTTTTGCAAAAATTGACTATAAGATTTTAAAAAAATATGCTTTGTATATTTTAGTCGGTTCAATGATTTTTACTGCTCTAGTTTTTGTTCCTCACATAGGTACAAATTTGAATACTTTTGCAAAAAGATGGATTTCTATCTGTGGTTTTTCTTTTCAGCCTGTTGAAATATTGAATATAGGCGTAATTGTCTATTGGGCTGCATGGCTTTCTTCAATAAAAGAAAAAGTTTCCACTTTCAAATTCGGTTTTGTACCTCTGCTTGTCATCATGGGTATTGTCGGTGCTCTACTTTTGGCTCAGCCTGATACGGATTCCTTTGTAATTATTTGTATCGCACTAATCTCAATGTTCATAATTGCCGGTGGAAAAATCAAATACGTTTTTATTTTGGGCACGCTTGGAATAATTTGCATAACAATTCTAGCGTTTGCCAGGCCATATGTCATGTCGAGAATACAGACTTTCATTCATCCGTCAGCTGATTCTCAAAATGCTGGATATCAAGTTCAGCAATCCTTGATTGCCGTCGGTTCTGGAGAAATTTTTGGAAAAGGTTTAGGACAGAGCATTCAAAAATATCAATTTCTTCCGGAGTCGATAAGCGATACGATTTTTGCCGTGCTTGGCGAAGAACTGGGATTTGTCGGATGCGTATCAATAATAATCCTATTTTTATTTTTTGTATTTTTCGGTTTTAGGATAGCTATAAAATCCGTCGATCCTTTCGGTGGACTTTTGGTGTTCGGAATTGTTATACTTACAATACTGCAGTCTTTTATAAATATAGCTTCAGTATTGGGCATAGTGCCTTTTTCAGGGTTGCCTTTGGCCTTTTTCAGCCAAGGTGGAACTGCAATGTTCATGATTTTAGTGCAAGTTGGAATAATTTTAAGCGTGTCCAGATTTAATAAAAAAGCTTGATTTTAAAATAATTCACCCGTTAAAGTTTTTGCTAATGTTTGTTAAAAATTAATTAAATATACAAAATCATGAAAATAAATATAATCAGTTTAAAACAATTTGTTGTAATGTCGAAACAAACAATTTTTATTAGCAAAAATTTTCTCGGGTAAATNNGACATTTTTATCCTCTCATAGCGGTTGCCGAATCGATAAATAAAATTGTAAAGGATGAAAAACTTCTTCCAGTGCAGCTTTTTTACATGTCGGATTCTCCTCATGATGCAGATATGCTTTTGGAAAATAATATCGAATACATAAAAATTTCTGCCGGAAAATCCAGAAGATATTTTTCCATACTTAATTTTTTTGATTTTTTCAAAACATTTTTTGGAGTAATAGATGCAACTATAAAAGTTTTTAATCTCTATCCCGACGTCATTTTCAGCAAAGGAGCTTATTCAAGTTTTCCTGTTCTGTTTGCCGCAAGAATATTGAGGATACCTGTGGTGGTACATGAATCAGACAGCGCTCCGGGAAGAACAAATGCCTGGGCAGCAAAATTTGCACAAAGGATTGCCGTTTCTTATCCCGAAGCCGCAAAATATTTTGATTCCAAAAAAGTTGCGGTTACCGGAAATCCTGTAAGAAAAAGCATCCAAATGCTTCCTGCTAGAGATGATGCAAGAAAATTTTTAAATTTGATGGAAGATATTCCAACGATACTTATTTTGGGCGGATCGCTTGGCGCAAAAATTATAAATG
This sequence comes from Patescibacteria group bacterium, assembly GCA_003142075.1. Taxonomy (GTDB): domain Bacteria; phylum Patescibacteriota; class Minisyncoccia; order Phycocordibacterales; family GWA1-40-21; genus Bog-1340. The sequence goes on from PLOL01000018.1 coordinate 42,439, forward strand.
ATCAGATTATGAGCATATTGCCGGCTCTTGTCGAAAAATATTATGTTATTCATCAAGTTGGAAAGGCAAATATTGAAGAAATTTTGGGAACATCTGGAGTAGTTTTGACAGATAATAAACTGAAAAACAGATACAGGCCGTTTGATTATCTTGACGATTTGAATATGAGTATGTCTGCAGGCGCTTCAAGCTTGATTGTTTCAAGAGCCGGTTCGGCAATTTTTGAAATTGCATACTGGGGAATTCCTAGCATAATTATTCCGATTGCAGATACGAATGGAGATCATCAAAGGCAGAATGCTTACAACTATGCGAGATCAGGCGGAGCAATCGTCATAGAAGAAATTAACCTTTCGCCGAATATATTGCTTTCTGAAATTACCAGAATTATGGATGATAACAATCTGCAGAAAAAAATGAGCGAAGGTGCAAAGAGTTTTATAAAAGGCGATGCAGCTGATCTGATAGCTCATGAAATAATAAAAATCGGCCTGCAGCATGAAAATTAATTATGTCAGAAATGAAAAATAATAATAAAATAATTACAAGATTTGCGCCGAGCCCGACGGGATTTATGCATGTTGGAGGTGTCAGAACAGCTTTATTTTCTTGGCTTTTTGCTAAAAAAAATAAAGGCATTTTTATATTAAGAATTGAGGATACCGATAAAAAAAGAGAAGTTGAGGGATCTATTGAACATATAATTAAATCTTTAAAATGGCTTGGTTTGAATTGGGATGAGGGCCCAGATATCGGTGGACCAAATGGACCATATATTCAATCTCAAAGATTGGAAACCTATAAAAAATATGCACAAGAATTATATGAAAAGGGATTAGCTTATGCAGATCCATACACAGAAGAAGAACTTGAAACATTTAGAAAAAAATCCGATGAAGACAAAAAGGCCTTTCTTTACAGGGATCATAGACCTGAAAATCCGCCAAAATGGGATGGAACTAAACCTCTCAGACTAAAAATAATAGATATTAAAAGATATGTATGGAACGATTTAGTTCGAGGCGAACTTTCTGCCGGACCTGAAGCATTGGATGATTTTATTTTAATGAAAAGCGATGGATATCCGACTTACAATTTTGCACACATTATTGATGATTTATATATGGGAGTAACTCATATATTTCGTGCCGATGAATTTATATCATCAACTCCAAAATTTTTAGCATTATATGAAGCGCTTGGTATAACAAGACCGGAATTTGCCACTTTGCCTCCAATTATGGGACCAGATGGCAAAAAAAAGCTTGGAAAGAGAGATGGAGCAAAAGATATTCTAGATTATAAAAGCGAAGGCTATCTTCCGGAAGCTGTAATAAATTTTTTGGCTTTTATAGGCTGGAATCCTGGAGATGAAAGAGAAATTATGAGCATTAAAGAAATTATAGAAGCTTTTGATATAAATAAAATTCAGTCCGCTGGCGGTAAATTTAATGAGGAAAAATTATTGTGGTTTAATAAAGAATACATCAAAAAACTCCCTAAAGAAAAAATTGTCGAAGAAATAAAGAAAAGATTTCCGGAAAATTGCCAAGATGAAAAAATAATTGGAAAAATTTCTGATACGATTGCAGAAAGAATAAATGTTTTTTCAGATATAGACAAGATGGTTCTCGATGGCGATATCCAATACTTTTTTGAAGAGCCGAAATTATCAAAAGAAATGATTGTTTGGAAAAAAGGCGGAACGTTGGAACAAGCCAAGGAAAACCTGTCGCTAGTTACAGATATTTTGAACAAAATTTCAGATAAGGATTTCACTCTGGAAATAATAAAGGAAAATTTGATGAAATTTGCGGAAGAAAAAGGAAAAGGCAATGTCCTTTGGCCGCTTCGTGTTGCATTATCCGGAAAAGAAAAATCTCCTGATCCTTTCACATTGCTATTTTTATTGGGCAAAGATGAATCAATAAAAAGAATTAAAAACGCAATAGATTTCATATAATTTTTTCGGTTTGATTTTAATATGATGAACCTTAAAAATAATAAAATTTATTTATCTAAAAGAATAATTGTTCCGGTTTTTTTAATCTTGTCTATCTTTTTTTTAAGATATGATTTTGTTGATGCGCAAGCCAGCTCTACAGATTCAATAGCGAATCAGATGCAGCAGATAACCGATACAAAAACTCAATTGGAAAAACAGATAGCTGCTGATGAAGAACAATTGAAGAATTTAAGCACTCAGTCTTCATCTTTGAGCAATGCGATAAAAACATTGAATGCAAATATAAATAAGAATTCTTTAGATATAAAAGTCACTCAGAATGACATAGATTCTACAGGGCTTCAGATAAATCAGCTGGCCAAAGACATCGGCAAAAATACTGATACTATAAATGCAGATACGAAAGTGCTGTCGAATCTTATCAAAGAAGTGAATTACAATGACAGCAGTTCTCTCA
>PLOL01000010.1 GCA_003142075.1 Patescibacteria group bacterium
GATTCTATTCGCGCGCCATATGACATTTTTAAATATTCTTTTGGATTTATGAGCGAACTTCCTGTTTCATTTGTATCAATTATAAATAAACGCGATCTAAAAGTCGGAATAATATTGCTGAGAGACGGCAATATCAAAAAGAAATGTGTGTCACCTCTTGGTTCCTCAAAAAGTTTGAGCATCGCGTTTTGGGCTTTTTCTGTGATGAAATTTGCACTGACTATAAATATTTTTTTGTCTCCGGCAGTCGGCTTATTTTGATGAAGATTTTTTATATTCCTGCTGTCTTCTATGTCCATCACATCAAATTCTCCGTGCCAAAAATCCGGATTATTTTCAGTGGAAAATTTCAATTCTTTTAATAAGAATTTTTCTAGTTCATTTTTTACATCTGCAGAATCGCCTAGAATACAATAAGCATGATGCAAAGGGCTGTTTTTTGTTGAAATATTTAAATTCATTTGCAATAACTATAATAACAAAAAACGCCACAATTAAAAGTTATAAAAAATAACTTTTAATTGTGGCGCTCGCAAACCATTACCCTTTTGGACCTAAATGATTTGCCATAAACCTTTCAATGTCTCTTTTCAGATAAATTGAATAACAAAAAGATAAGATGACGAGAACAGAAAATATGAACCAGAATATGTTCACATTTTTGAAAAAATACTGAACAATAAGCGAGAACAAGAGTGACAGAATAAATGAAACGACAACTAAAACTATTGCCGCAGGAATATAAAAAAATCTCATCCTTTCACCTCCTTTTTCTTTAATTTTTTTATTTCTTCATATATATCGCAAGAACAAAGGAACAGAATCGTGCCAAAAATATACCAGAAACTGCAGGGTGTTTCAAAAAGATTGCATACCAGCATTGCTATAAACAGCGATAAAACAATAAAACCAATACCGTGGCAAATGATGCTTCTCATTTTTATAACCTCCTAAAATTTAACTCCAAAATTAATATAACATATATTTATAATTATGTAAATAAAAAAGCGGGTTTTTGGTATTCTCCAAAAACCCGCTTTTTTATTAATTTTTAAACTTAACGTTTGGCTATAATAGACTTCTTATAAACATCCAAATGTTCAAGTGCGGTTCCCGTTCCCTTTGCAACACAATAAAGAGGATCTTTTGCTACGACGGCTTTTACTCCAGTTCTTCTGAAAACAAGTTCTGTAAGATTTCTCAATTGTGAAGAACCTCCGGTCATGATTATTCCATTATCAATAATATCTGCGGAAAGTTCTGGCGGAGTATCTTGCAAAACATCTTTGATTGCTTTTATCATATCTTTTAATTCTTTTGAAATTGCTTTTACAATTTCATTTGTTTTTATTTCTGTCGAACGAGGAAGTCCTGTCAGAAAATCTCTTCCTTTTATTATTACAGAAAGCTCTTCTTCCATCGGCACCGCGCTTCCGATTGTAATTTTAATTTGTTCGGCTGTCTTGTCTCCGATTGCAAGATTGAAAGTTTTTTTGATGTAGTCTGCGATTGCAGCATCTATTTTATTTCCAGCGCATTTTACAGAATTTGAAGCGACAATTCCTCCGAGTGAAATTACTGCGACATCTGTCGTTCCTCCGCCGATATCAACAATCATGTGGCCCATCGGCTCGTAAATCGGAATACCTGCGCCGATAGCGGCAAGAATCGGTTCTTTCACAACGTAAGCGCTCTTTGCCCCAGCTCTTATCGCAGCTTCAACAACAGCTCTTCTTTCTGTGGATGAAATTCCAGCAGGAACAGAAACCATGACTTCCGGTTTGAAAATATTCCATTTGCCCAAAGCTTTATCGATAAAATATCTGAGCATTGCTTCCGTGACGCGATAATCCGCAATAACCCCGTCTTTCATCGGTCTGTATGCAATGATGCTATCCGGCGTTCTGCCTATCATATTCTTCGCTTCAACTCCGACAGCGAGAATCTTGTTATCTTGTTCTGCAATTGCAACGACTGACGGCTCAAAAAGCACCACGCCTTTTCCAGGCACGAATACGAGAGTGTTCGCAGTTCCCAAATCTATTCCCAATTTTCTTACAAAAAATGACATACACATATATTATCTGTTTTTATGGCAAATGCAAATTAAAAATACCAAATTTTCGCTAGTAAATTTTATCGCACATATGCTATAATTTTTCCATGTCACAAAATAAACTTTCACAGATAGGAAATTTAATAGTTGAACTCAGAGAAAGAAAAGGAATGACGCAAACCGACTTTGCAGAAAAACTCGGCACGACTCAAAGCGTCATAGCCCGCATAGAATCCGGCGACCAAAATCTCACAACAGAAATGATTTCAAAAATTGGCGAAGTCTTGGACAATGAAATCGTGAGCATCTCACGAGGCGCAATCAATTTTGAAATTGAAGGCGGAAATAAACTCGCAGGAGCAGTAGTCACAAAAACTTCAAAAAATGGTGCAATGGGAATCATCCCCGCGTCTCTCATGAATAAAGGAAAAACGATACTTAAAAATGTTCCGAGAATAGAAGAAGTTTATAGAATGATTGAAGTTCTCGACAGTATCGGCGTTTCCATAAAATGGAATGGAAATGATTTGGAAATCGAAGCAAAAAAAATAAATCTGAAAAATATAAACAAGGAATCCGCGGAAAAAACGAGAAGTATCATAATGCTTATCGGGCCACTGGTCCATTTGTTCAAAAATTTTTCTCTTCCGCATTCCGGCGGCTGCAAACTGGGAAATCGCACTGTCACACCGCATTTTTTCGCGCTTGAAAACTTCGGCATTGATATAAAAACAAAAGCTAAGAGTTATGAAGTATCTCACGACGGATTAAAGCCGGCAGAATTTGCGCTTTATGAATCCGGAGACACTGTCACAGAAAATGCAATCATGACTGCCGCGCTTATTCCCGGAAAAACAATTATAAAATTTGCTTCTGCAAACTATCAAGTTCAGGATTTGTGTTTCTTCCTTGAATCGCTTGGAGTAAAAATAGAAGGAATCGGAACAACAACAATGACGGTTCACGGAATAAAAGAAATAAATAAAAATATAACTTATTATTTGGCCGAAGATCCAATCGACACAATGTTTTTCATCGCCGCTGCAGCTGTAACAAAATCTGGCATCACGATTGAAAGATGTCCGATTGATTTTCTGGAAATAGAATTGCTCAAGCTGAAAAAAATGGGTTTCAAATATAAAATTTTGAAAAATTACAAAGCTTTAAATGGTATGACAAATCTCGCTGACATAAAAACTTTTCCTTCATCGCTCACAGCATTAGAGGACAAAATAGAATCGCGACCTTATCCAGGACTCAATATCGACAATCTTCCATTTTTTGCTGTCATTGCTACTCAAGCTGAAGGGCAAACATTGATTCACGACTGGGTTTATGAAAACCGCGCGATACATTACAAAGAGCTCGATAAGCTCGGTTGCGATACGATACTCGCCGATCCGCATAGATTTTATGTGAACGGAAAAACAAAATTAAAACCAGCCGAGGTCATCTGTCCGCCTGCTCTTCGTCCTGCAGCAATTATTCTCATCGGAATGCTCGGTGCCGAAGGAAAATCAATCTTGAGAAATGTTTACAGTATCAATCGCGGATATGAAGATATTGCAAAAAGGCTCAATTCTTTGGGAGCAAAAATAAAAATGCTCAAGGAATAGATAAATTGAAATAAAAAGTATTTTCTGTCATTATATAACCAATGAAAATACTCGAAGTCATACCTATTTCAAAAGGCATAAATAAAGACACTCTTTCGTATTTCAGCGGAAGCGATATTCCAATCGGCTCAATCATAAAAGTTCCTCTGAGAAAAAGAATAGTGCCAGCTCTTGTCATCGATTCAAAAAATGTTGAGGATTCAAAATCCGAAATCAAAAATTCTTCTTTCGCGCTTAAAAAAATAGAAAAAACAAAATACACAAATCTCCTGACGAAAAATTTTGTCGAATCTGCGCAAGCCACCGCAGATTATTATATCGGCTCGACAGGATCAGTCCTGAATTCTCTCATTCCAAAAATGCTTTTGGAAAATACCGACAAGATAAAACTTTCGGAAAATATGATTCCGGAAAATAAAAAAACAACGAAAGCTGAAAAGTTTGTCATCCAATCGAACGACGATGACAGATATGCTGAATATAAAAGCATAATCAGGGAGGAATTCGCCAAAAATTCTTCCGTATTTTTCTGTCTGCCGACAATTCAAGATATAAAAAAAGCGAAAGAAGCACTTCATAAAGGAATAGAATCCTACACATTTGTGCTTCACAGCTCGATGAATAAAAAGGATATTGTGGAAACGATAAATAAAATAATCGCGGAAAAGCATTCAGTTTTAATCATCGCAACTGGCGGATTTTTCACTGTTCCAAAAGATAATATCGGCACGATAATTCTCGACAAAGAAAATTCAAGGGCTTACAAAACACAAACGAGGCCTTATATAGACATGAGAAAATTTGCCGAAATATTTTCTGAAAAAATAAATGCAAAAATAATTTTCGGCGACTTACTTTTGAGAACCGACACAATTTGGCGACAAAAAAAAGGCGAACTTGTTGAACTCGTTTCTTTAAAATTCCGCTCGTTGACAACTTCCTCGCAGGAAATCATCGATATGAGATCAATCCAGAAAGAAACAAGTGAAACGGAAACCAGCAAAAAAGTTTTCAGAATTTTGAGTGAAAAACTTGAAAAAGAAATCAAAAACAATATTGAAAATAACGAGCACATGTTTATTTTTACAGGCAGACGCGGACTTTCCCCTTCCACTGTCTGCGCCGACTGCGGAAACATCGTGAAATGCAATTCTTGCGGAGCTCATACGGTGCTTCACACATCTGCTGCGGAAAATTTCTTCCTTTGCCATAAATGCGGAGAGCGAAGAAGCGCTCTTGAAAAATGTTTGCTTTGCGGAGGATGGAGGCTTACAACTTTAGGAATCGGTTCCGAGCTTGTAGAACAAAAAATTAAAGAACTTTTTCCAAAGGCTGCAATTTTCAGAATCGATGCAGATGCCACGGCAACTCACAACAAAGCACAGACTGTTGCTGATAAATTTTATAATTCTCCGCAAGGAATTTTAGTCGGTACAGAAATGGCACTTCTGTATCTGACCGGAAAAATAGAAAACACCGCCGTCGTCTCGATAGATTCTTTTTTTTCAATTCCAGATTTCAGAATAAACGAAAGAATATTGAACATACTTTTAAAAATCCGCTCGATTACGGACAAAAATTTTATAATTCAGACAAGAGATATTTCTCAGAAAGTTTTTGATTACGCAATAAAGGGAAATCTCGTTGATTTTTACAGAGACGAGATAAGCGATAGGGAAAAATTTAATTTTCCTCCATTTTCCACGCTGATAAAAATTTCAATTTCAGGAACTAAAGATGAAGTGCTGGAGTCTGTTGAAAATCTTCAGAAATTGATTGCACCGCATACTATAGATATATTCCCCGCTTTCATACCGCAATCAAAAGGAAAATACGGCGTGAACGGAATAATTAAAATTCCGATGGGAAAATGGCCGGAAAAAGATTTGCGCGAGAAATTAAAAATGCTTCCGATGGACATACTTATAAATGTAGATCCGGATTCGCTAATCTAAAATGCAAAAGGGCGGCCGCGAAGCGGCCGCCCTTTTGCATTTTATTTGTTAAGTTCAAAAGCGACTTTGTTTCCAAATCTCAAATCAATATAATTTATTTTTTTCAATGAAGCAGAATCGGTTTTTATATAGCCGTTACCTACCAATGCTTGAAGGTTTGAAAGCTGGGATTCAAAATCGCTGTTATTATCCATGAGAATTTTTCCTCCGCCGAAAATATAAATTTCATATTCATCGCCGGCTAAAGCGTTGAAAAATTGCGGCTGAACNNCGCTGAAAAGACATTTTTCCAAGCGAATAGAATAAATCGGATATTTTTTGAAAATTCCCCTGCGTATAATATTGTCCAATCGGATTTGCATCAGAAATAAGCCCGAAATATTCAGGAAATGCATTTACTGAAAATTTAGGAGATTCTTTGAAAATTAGGCCTGTTGAATCCATTAAATAGCAATCTCCCGGACTTGTCGGATTTCCGACACACCACAAATTGCTCGCTTGCCTTTCCGTGACAGCTATTTCTATTTTATTTATTCCTTCAATATTAATATTGACCGACTTTATCTGATTTATGTTTTTTAATATGTCATTTTCGATTTCCTTCTTTCGTAAAAGAAGAATGTTATCTGCAGGAATTATCAAGAAATAATTTTTATTCAGTTCCGGCTCAGCTAGGTTTATTATATCTGCAGATGTCACAGCAGAATTGCCCGAAACAATTATATTGTTTATCTTGACTTCTTTCGTCGTCAATCCGAGAATCGCTAGTGAAATAAAAAATAATATAAAAACAAAATATGCAAAAATCTTTTTCTGAAGGCTTGCTTGCCTTTTCTTATGCAAAGTAGTGCTGATGTTGGATCTTGGCCTCATATTACATTTATTATACTAGATTTTAATTAAATATTAAACAAATGGGCGGCCACTTCGTGGCCGCCCATTTTAATTTTAAAGATTTTTATTTCTTCCCAATAAATTCCTTCCCTCCCATATATTTTCTTAGTGCCTCTGGAATTTTTATCGTTCCGTCTGCCTGCTGATTATTTTCAAGTATTTGAATCAAAATTCTTGGTGTGGCAATCTCGGTATTGTTTAGTGAATGCGCAAATTTCATTTTTCCATCGGCATCTTTGTATCTAATATTCAATCTTCTCGTTTGAAAATCATGGAAATATGAACAGGAATGCGTTTCGCCATATTTATTTTTTGATGGCATCCAAGTTTCTATATCATATTTTTTTACTTGTCCAAGTCCCAAATCTCCGCCGCAATTTACAACGACATGATATGGAAGTTCGAGCGCCTGCAAAATATCTTCAGCATTTGCCAAAAGTTCTTCATGATATTTAACGCTTGTTTCGTGATTTGCCTCGCAAAGAATAACTTGCTCAAATTTATAAAATTCGTGAACTCGATAAAGTCCTTTGACATCTTTTCCGTAGCTTCCAGCTTCTCTTCTAAAGCATGGTGAAAATGAAAGCATTTTTTTTGGCAAATCTTCTTTTCTCAAAGTTTTGTCTGAATAATAACTCATTGTCGCGACTTCAGCTGTTCCAGCCAAGTAGTCGTTGTCTTGTGTATGATAAATTTCTTCCTCGCCTTGTGGCAAATATCCTGTTCCCAAAAGTGTTTCTCTTTTTACAAGCGATGGAACAATCATCATTGAATATTCTGGATGTTTTGTTCTGAATAAATCGGTGGTGAGCTGCCAGATTGCAAATTCTAGTTCGGCTCCTTCATTTTTTAAAAAATATCCGCGGAAACCGGCAACCTTTGTTCCAGTTTCAAAATCAGCCAAGCTTAACTTTTCCATAAGCTCGATATGATCTTTCGGAGTAAAATCAAATTTTGGAATTTCTCCCCAAACTTTTACTTCTTTATTGTCTGCATCTGTATTTCCTTCCGGAACAGAAATGTCTGGAACATTCGGAACTTGCAACATCAAAGATTGCCATTCTTTCATCACTTCTTTCAATTTTTCTTCTTCTTTCTGCAAGTCATCTTTAACAATTTTCATCTGAGCAATGAGCTCAGCTTTTTGTCCGGCATCTTTCAGCTGTGGCAAACGATTCGAAACTTCATTTTGTTCCGCTCTTTTTGCTTCAATCACAGTCAAAAGTTCTTTTCTCTTGTCATCTGCCTTTATTAAATCGGCAGGATCAAACTTTATATGTTTTTTCTGTGCACCTGCAATGATGAGGTCTTTATTTTCTCTGATGAATTTAATGTCTAACATTGATTTTGCGAAATCACGTCGCGCAACCGCCTCTTGGCGCGACGCAATGTATTTAATTAATAATTATATGTTCATAATATTAGCAACAAATGATAGAATAAACAACAGAATGAAAAATTTTGAAATAATTAAACTTGAAGGTGAAGAAATACCAGAAATGCTCCGAGAAATCGCCGACCCACCGGAAAAACTTTATATCAAAGGCACACTTCCCTCATCTGACACAAAAATACTTTGTGTTGTCGGCTCCCGCAAATATACTCAATATGGCAAAGACGCTTGTGAGAAACTTATCTCAGGCCTTCGCGGATACAATATATGTATAGTGTCAGGTCTCGCTCTTGGAATAGACGGAATTGCGCACAAAGCTGCCTTAGATGCAGGTTTAAAGACAATGGCGGTTCCTGGTTCAGGCTTAGACGAATCAGTTCTCTACCCAAGCACACACAGACAGCTCGCCGAAAAAATCCTCGAAGCTCGCGGCGCCCTCATTTCAGAATTTGAACCAAAATTTCGCGCAACTCCATACAGCTTTCCACAAAGAAATAGAATTATGGCTGGGATATCGCATGCCGTACTTGTAATAGAAGCAGAAATAAAATCCGGCACTCTTATCACTTCCAAATTTGCGACAGAATACAATCGCGATGTTCTCACAGTCCCCGGCTCAATTTTTTCCAAAAATTCTGAAGGACCAAATATGCTTATTCGCATTGGAGCTACACCTGTCAGAAATAGCGAGGATATTTTAGAAGCACTTGGTTTTAAAATAAATGAAGAACCTCAAAATCTTGAGCTTAAATATTCTGATTGTTCGGAAGAAGAATTGCTTGTAATAAAAATCCTCGTTGAACCAATGGAAAAAGACGAGCTCATCCGAGCACTCAAAATGCCCGTCTCAAAAGCTTCTACAATAATTTCAATAATGGAGATTAAAGGTTTGATTAAAGAGAGTATGGGAGAGATCCGTTTAACTTAGTTGTCTACTCAAGGTTCAACCCCAGGGTTTAATTGAACCACATTCTGAATAAAACAAAGAATACAACACCATAAAATATATATACAATGATAATAGGAAAATCGGCTCCAAATTGGTCAATAAAAGAAATTTTGATATCCACAAAAGGATTTTTACCCATATATGACGCTATTATGGCCACGGCTCTATTAGCAGTCTCTTCCATTACTTTTATATAATAATGTAGAGTGATGGGGATTAGAAGCAAAAATATCGTTAAAATAATTTTAGTATCAATAGAACTCAGTGGAACTAAACTATTATTCAATGTTGATACAACAATAAGTGCAGCGGCTAAAGTTGCAAGAGTCGGTAGTATTTCCGTTTTTCTCGAAACGGCGGAAGTAAAAAATTCCATTTGAGGTTTGATGAGTTCCAATTGTTTATCTGAAGATAATTTATTGAATTTCTCTAATGTTTCCTTGTCATGTATTTTTTCTTGATGTTTAGAAAAACCAAGTTTATTTCTTAAATAACCCTTAAATTTCTGAAAATTTTCCTCAACCTTTTTATATGACATATTTTTTACTCACTACAAACTGACCCGCAATAATGGCTATAAGATTTTAAGGGAAGTAGAACATTTACACTTCCATCGCATGAACCAATTATTGTCTGTCCATTTGAATTTGTATACATTACTTCAGCAGATTTTGTACCAGTAGCAAAATATGTCCAAGAGATTGATTTACCAGTTCCTGTTAGACCACCATCCCCTGACCAACTATAAAAGTTTGCATTATTATCATTTAAATCCGACGGCTGTGCAGTCCAAGTTACGGAAGAACCAATAGTTGTTGAAGCTTGACTAGAAAAACAGGAGATTGTAATTGGCGAAGTGGTTGATTGTGCAGCTTGCTGTGCAGCCAGATTTGCAGCATTTTGTGCCGCCTGTTGCTGTGCGACTTGTTGAGCAGCTAGATTAGCTGCGTTTTGTGCGGCTAAATTTGCAGCGTCTTGTTGAGCTTTTGTTGCTGCACCAATTTTTGCCTGCTCATCTGCTTTTTGTTGCGCTGCTAAAGCATCTGCATCCGCTTTAGCTTTAAGTGCAGCTTTTACCTGAGCATCAACTTCAGCTTTGATAATATCTGCTGAACTTGTTGCTGTTGTTATGGCTGTTGATGTTGCAACTTGTAAAACTTCTGTTTTTGCTGGCTTATGAAACCAAGAAAAAATATTCCATGAAAAAGGATTCCACCAAGATGCAAAAGCTAAATTTGGTAAAATTAGAGAAATTAATAATAAAGGAAAAACTAATTTATATAATTTTTTCATATTAAAAGTATATACCAAACCCCATAGGAAGTCTAAGAGAGTTCATCTTTAAATAATCTCTTACAGTCAACTCGCCTATCGGCTTTTCGCAATAATATTTTTACTTTTTTCTTGGACTTCCAACGGGGCAAGTTTGCACAAAATAACATTTCCGTGTAATAATGCATTGCAATGAAACTTTTAATTGTTGAGTCTCCGTCAAAAGCGAAGACGATAGAAAAATATTTGGAAGGTGCATATACAGTCCGAGCAAGCGTCGGGCATATTCGCGATTTGCCAAAAAGTAACAAAGACGCCATTGATATTCCTGGCGGATTCATTCCTCATTACGTCATTTCACCTGGAAAAGAAAAAGTTATTTCCGAAATAGAAACTCTTGCGCGAAAAGCGGACGAAGTGCTTCTTGCGACCGACCCTGACCGAGAAGGAGAAGCTATTGCATGGCATATTAAAGAAGCCGTTGGACTTAAAAATCCAAAAAGAGTTCGTTTCCATGAAATTACAAAAGACGCAATCAAAGAAGCCATCGCACATCCGACTGAGATTGATGAAAATTTGAGAAAAGCTCAAGAAGCAAGACGTGTTCTTGATAGACTTGTCGGTTATGATCTTTCCGGACTTATCTGGAAAAAAGTTCGTTATGGACTTTCTGCTGGACGCGTTCAATCCCCCGCTTTGAGAATCATAATGGAACGCGAAAGAGAAATCCGCGCATTCAAGCCGGAACAATTTTGGATTATTGAAGCTGACGTAAAAACTGCCGGCGCAATTAAAATACTTTTAGGCTGCGACAAAGAGCCACGAGATATAAAAGAGGTTGAAAAAATTCTCGAAGTCGGGAATAAAGAGGAATGGTCTGTAAAGTCCGTCACAGAAACTGAAACAAAAAGAAGTCCGAAAGCTCCATTCACAACTTCAACTTTGCAACAGACAGCCAGCACTCGTCTCGGCTTTTCTCCATCAAGAACCATGGGAATCGCGCAGAAACTTTACGAAGCTGGATACATTACTTACATGAGAACTGACAGCACAAACTTGAGCGAGACGGCTTTGGGACAAATTGCGACAATGGTCAGCAAAAAATACGGAGCAAATTATTCTTCAAAAAATATTTACAAAACAAAAAGCAAAAACGCGCAGGAAGCTCACGAAGCAATCAGACCGACAGACGCAGGCAAAGAAATCGCCGGATTTACGGACGAACAAAAAGAACTTTACAGACTTATCTGGCAAAGAACTGTCGCTTCGCAAATGACTGACGCAAAAGTTTTGAGAACAAAAATCACAGCAGTTGTCGGCGAGGGCATTATTCCAACTTTTTCAATCAACGGTTCAAGAGTGCTTTTCGATGGCTGGATGAAAGCCGATCCTGATGCAAACGGCGGAGATGTTGAGCTTCCAAAAGTAACAGAGGGAGAAAAGTTAAATTTGATTGAAATCAGAAGCACAGAAAAATTTACAGAACCACCAGGAAGATATTCTGAAGCTGGACTCATCAAAGAACTTGAAAAAAGAGGAATCGGCAGACCTTCAACTTACGCTTCGATTATGAAAACAATCGAGGACAGAGGCTATGTTAACAAGATTAACAAGGCGCTTTTCCCTACCGACACCGGCGAAGTTGTCAGCGATTTCCTCGAGAAAAATTTCCCTGAATATATCAGCGACACTTTCACAGCAGAAATGGAAGACGAGCTTGATGATATTGCAACTGGAAAAAGAGAATATGTAAAAACTCTGAAAGATTTTTACGGACCATTTTCAAAAGAAGTAAAAGAAAAAGGTAAAATTGAAAAAATTACGAATCTTGGAGATGCAGATCCAAGCATCAAATGTCCAAAATGCGGAGGACCGATGATTATTAAACTTTCTAAAAATGGAAAATTCTTGAGCTGTAAAAATTACCCAGATTGTTTAGGTGCAAGAAAAATGACCGGTGAAGAAATGGAAGGACCAAAAGAAACTGGAGAAATGTGTCCTGAATGTAAAACTGGAAAGCTCATGGAACGCGAAGGAAAATTTGGAAAGTTTGTTGCTTGTTCAAATTATCCAAAATGTAAGTATATTAAAAAAGATGCAAATTTAAATCCAACAACTGGAATAAAATGTCCGATTTGCAAAGCCGGAGAGATGACAGAAAGGCGCGGAAGATTTGGAATTTTCTATAGCTGTACAAATTATCCAAAATGCAAATATGCTATCAAGGCAAAACCAACAGGAAGACTTTGCCCAATTTGCGGAAGCTTGATGATGGAAGGCACCAAAACCATACCTGAGAGATGTAGTGATGTTAAGTGTCCTAACAATAGGCCCGATAAATTATCCAAGTAATTTGGAAGCACGAAACCTGCGTTTCGTGCGCAAAAGGTTTTGGTGAGACGGAGCGATGTTTGCGTAGCAACGCAAACCGCGAGTCGTGGTCAAGAAAATATGCGAGCGACGGCGAACAAATTATTCGTGACCAAGACAATACCAGAAAGATGTTCAGACAAAAACTGTGCAATGTTCAGGCCAGATAAATTAGAAAAAAAGTAAAAGGAATTGGGCGGGCCGTTTACGGCCCGCCCTTTAATTTGCATTTATTTTTTATAGCTATAATATATAAATTACTATGACCTCGGAAGAAATAATCTCATTACTTGATTCCCCATCACAAAAAGACAAGGAGTTTATACAAAAAGCTTATGATTTTGCGCTGAAAGTCCATGAAGGCCAAGTGAGAAAATCCGGAGAACCTTATTTCATCCATGTTTTTGAAACCGCAAAAATACTTGCCAGCTTGAAAATGGGAGCCACCACGATAGTTGCTGGTTTACTGCATGATTCTGTGGAAGATGGAGTAGCAACTGAAGCTACAATTAAAAAAGAATTCGGCGATGAAGTTTTATTTTTGGTGAACGGCGTTACCAAACTTGGAAAAGTTAAATACAGAGGAGCAGAAAGACATGTTGAAAGCTTGAGAAAATTCCTCGTGGCAGCGGCGCAAGATGTCCGCGTTCTCATAATAAAGCTGGCAGACAGACTTCACAATATGCGAACACTTCAATATGTCCGTCCAGACAAACAAAAAAGAATTGCTCTCGAAACCTTGGAAATTTATGCACCGCTGGCTTACAGGCTTTCCATCAGAATGCTATCCCGCGAACTTGAAGACTTGTCTTTTGAATATGTTTATCCCGCAGAATATGAAAAAATTAAAAGTTTGTTGAAGAGCAAAAGAGAAGAATCGATTCCCGAGATGGATAAATTTTTAAAGACCCTGAAAAAAGCTTTGGCTGCCGAAGAAATTATTCATTTCAAATCAGATTACAGGCAAAAAGGAATTTACAGCTTGTATAAAAAACTTAAAACTCACGATAACGATATAAATAAAATCTATGACATACTCGCCATCCGAATCAGCGTGGACAATGTTGCCGATTGTTATAAAGTTTTGGGAATTATTCACAGCATCGCAAGGCCGATTCCAGGAAGAATAAAAGACTACATTGCATTTCCTAAACCAAATGGATATAAAAGTCTTCACACAAATGTGCTCACAGGCGATGGTGCGACGATAGAAGTGCAGATACGCACTTTTGAAATGCATCACGACTCCGAATATGGTATTGCGTCGCACATTTTGTATAAGGAAAAAGGATCAGTCAAACAAAAAGAAAATTCTGAATCAAAATGGTTCAAACAATTTCTCCCAAAAATAATAAATTATTCGAAAACTCCCGACAATAGCGAACTTGCACCGGGCTGGATAAATGAATTGGCTGAATCGCAAAAAAATATAAAAACTGAAAAAGATAAAGACGGTTTTATCGAGGATTTAAAAGCGGATTTTTTTAATGACAGGATTTTCGTGCTTACT
This sequence comes from Patescibacteria group bacterium, assembly GCA_003142075.1. Taxonomy (GTDB): domain Bacteria; phylum Patescibacteriota; class Minisyncoccia; order Phycocordibacterales; family GWA1-40-21; genus Bog-1340. Next base: position 14,016 of record PLOL01000010.1, read on the forward strand.
CCGAAAGGCGACGTTGTGGACTTGCCTGTCGATTCTTGCGCGTTGGATTTCGCTTTTGCAATTCACTCTGATATTGGAATTCACACAAGCGGAGCAAAAATAAACAATAAGATGGTTTCTCTAGATACAAAATTAAACAACAGCGATATCGTTGAAATAATAATAAAAGGTTCAAGCAAACCGAGCTCAAAATGGCTTGAGATAGCCAAGACTAACATGGCAAAAAGACACATAAGCAATTACTTGGAAAAAAATAAGACAAAAAATCAGATTCCAAGGCAAAAATAAAATAATGGGCGGCAAGCTTCGCTTGCCGCCCATTATTTTATTTTTAAACTATAAACTGAAATTTTTCACCGAATATAAATCTTCGCTTTCTTCATCTGCCTTTTTTTCTTCAACGCTTCTGTCGTCTATAAAAGCGATTTCTTCTTCTGCAATTTTCGGTACGCCGGAAATATCATCCGTAGCCATTGAAGCAATATGCTTGTCCAACATCTCGTCTACTTTTCTTTTTTTCTGGCTATCGAGCATATCGAGGATCGCACGAACATCGTCATTTGAGAAAAAATCAATCGTAATTTTTCCGCCTTTTTCTCCTTTTTCAATATGGACTCTCGTTCCCAAAGATTCCGCAAATTTTTCTTCGAGTGCGGTTATTTCAGGATCAAAAACGACTTCCTTCTTTCTGGCTCTTTCAGTTGCAATTTTTCTGGCAATCATTTCCGCATCGCGAACTGTTATTTTCTTATAAATAATTTCTTTAAAAAGAGTTTCCTGTTCGTCCTTTCTGTCGGTAAGCATAAGAAGCGGTCTCGTATGACCTTCTAGAATTTTCCCTTCAGAAACTGCTAAAAGCATATGCTCAGGCAATGCGAGAATTCTCAAACTATTCGAAACATATTCCCTGCTCTTGCCAATTTTTGCAGCGATCTGAGTATGCTTAAAATTAAATTCGGCTACAAGCTGTTGAAATGCCTTCGCTCTGTCAACACAATTCAAATCTTCTCTTTGCAGATTTTCAATGATAGCAAGCTCAAGCTTCATCAAGTTTGACTCATCGTTTGAACGTATCACTGCAGGAATCTGCGGAATGCCCGCAAGTTTTGAAGCTCTTAATCTCCTTTCTCCGGAAATCAATTCATATTCGACTGCAATTCCACCGTCTTCTTTTTGAGTTTCTTTTCTCGTGACGACAATCGGCTGAAGAACTCCATATTGTCTTATTGATTCTGCGAGATCTTTCAATCTTGCTTCGTCAAATTCTTTTCTTGGCTGAAAAGGATTCGGATTTATTTTTTCCGTCTCTATCCAAAATATTGAATCGCTGTAAAATTGTGACATTTTTATTTTAAATTAAGATTTAATACGGCTATTTTATCACAAAAAACAAGCTATTAAAAATTGATTTTTGTTCATAAATTGTATATTATGGGCTGACTAGTGCCGGGATGGACGAAAAGCAAACTGCTTTGCTTTTCGTCCAAGCGAAGCGAGGAGGCCGCCATCCCGGCATTGGTTCCAATAATACTTTGTTGGAATGAAAAATTCGAGCAAAGCGAGATTTATTTTTCAAAATGCCGGGATGGCGGAATTGGTAGACGCAATAGACTCAAAATCTATCGATCGCAAGGTCATGAGGGTTCGAGTCCCTCTTCCGGCACAAATTAAAAAACAGNNCTGTTTTTTAATTTGTGCCGGAAAGTCGCAAACTGCTTTGCGACGTGGGGGACTCGAAAAACCTTGAGTATATTTTTGAGCTTTTACTAAAGTGAAAAAATACGAAAGGTGTACGACTTTGTTTTCTTATGAAGGTAGTGAATTAGAAAACAAGAAGTGACCTTGTGTTACAGCTCCTGTAAGGAGAGAGTAATGTACTCATGATCCCATGTCGCCGTGCTTTAACTTTGGGGTGAAACCCAAAGTTAAAGCTTGTGACCGAGTCTTTTATTTTTCTTTGGTTTGGGACCTGAAGTTTTAATTCGTGATTGAAATTATTATTTATGCTAATATCATATTTATGAAACCTAAAATCATTGTCGTCCTCGGCCCCACCGCAACCGGCAAAAGCGACATTGCCGTTCAAATCGCCAAAAAATTCAATGGCGAAATAATCAGTGCAGACTCGCGCCAAGTATTTAAAGGTATGGATTTGGGCAGTGGAAAAATTACTAAAAAAGAAATGTTGGGTATTCCCCATCATCTTCTTGATATTGCCAATCCTAAAAACTTTTTTTCGGTGGTCGAGTATAAGGAGCTTGCCGAAAAAGCAATTGAAAAAATACTTGCAAAAGGCAAAATGCCAATCATTTGCGGAGGAACTGGCTTTTATATTGACAGTATTGTAAAAAATATTACTTTGCCAGAAGTGAAGCTTAATCAAAAATTAAGAAATAAGCTTGAAAAATATTCTGCTGAAAAACTTTTTGAAATTCTAGAAAAACTTTCACCTGCCCGCGCAAAAAATATAGACAGAAAAAATAAAGTCCGCCTTATTCGCGCAATAGAAATTGCAAAATCGCTTGGAAATGTGCCAGAAATAATAGAAGGACCAAAAAAATATGACTTTATTATCATTGGTCTTGATGCAAAAGATAATGTCCTGAAAGAAAGAATTGAAAAAAGACTTTTAAAAAGAATAAAACTTGGAATGATTAATGAAGTATCTAGACTTCACAAACAAGGCGTAAGCTGGAAAAGGCTTGAATCTTTCGGTCTTGAATACAGGCAGACTGCCTTATTTTTGCAGAAAAAAATTACAAAAGCAGAAATGATAGAAAATCTAAAAAGAGAAATCTGGCATTTTGTTAAACGCCAAAGAACTTGGTTCAAAAGAAATAAAAATATTAAATGGTTTGAGCCAAAACAAATTTTACCAATAATCAAACAAGTTAAAATTTCATTAAATAAAAAAGTATGCTAATATTTAGCGCGTACTTGGGTGATTAGTTAAGTGGTATAACTGCGGTCTCCAAAACCGCTGTCGGGGGTTCGATTCCCTCATCACCCGCAAAATAAAGACGCTCTCATACAGAGCGTCTTGTTTTCTTTCTTTTTATATTTTTAATGTCGTAAAATTCTCCGAGACTTTTACCAAAAAATGTTAGAATCATTTTTGCTTCCTTCGTCGACAAATAAAATGGAATGGACAAATCACAGTGTGGAATCATCGTGATATGTCCTTTATTATTTAAAAAAATAATATTATTTCCCTCAATCAAGTTACCTTTGTTACCTTTTAGAGTCAATTTTCTTGTTCTGCTCAAGGTGCACCTCCACAATAAAATTTTTCTATCTTCCGCATCTTACTGTATCAAATTTGCAATACTATGTAAATAAATCAAAAAAACCGCTCATAAGCGGTTTTTTTGATTTATTTTTTAACTTCCTTGTGAGGAGTGGTTTTTTTGCACCATTTGCAAAACTTTTTGAGTTCGATTTTTCTCTCAACTTTCTTTTTGTTCTTTCTTGTCCAGTAATTTACTCTTTTACAAGTTTTGCAGGCAAGCTTGATTAATTGATCTTGTGACATGTGTTTTAAAATTAAGTCCTATGAGTATAGCTTAAAACGTTAGAAGAATCAACCCCTATTACTTCAAATCGGCCGCGCTAGTATCTGGAATGAGAGGTCGGGCTTTCCAAATTTTCTGACGAAGCGTGCTGATAGTTTCATCAAGTTCTTTGCTTTTTAAAACTTTCAACATAATAATAAGAGCTACAATTCCTATCACACCGGAACAGAAACCTTGCAAAAAAATGCCCCAAAGCTTATTTATATTGAAAATATTGTCAAAAACACCTAAACATAGATAAGCTACAAAGGACATTATTACTGAGGCTGAAAAACTTTGAAAAAGAGTTTTTAATAACTGAGTTGAAAATTTTGGATTTTCTTTTTCAAACCATATCCAGAGAATGACGCAGTTGATTATTTGAGCCAAAGAAAAGCCCAGTGCAAGCATTAGAATTTCCGTTCCGGGAATACCATCGACTCTGAAAAGATTTTCAATGAAATATCTAAACATATTAAAATGATAGAATATTTTTACAAAAAGAATTGAAAGCCCGATTGAAAGCACACCCGTTATGACGCTCGCATAAAGTGATTTTTTCGTATTACCTTTTGCATAATAGCCTCTGATAAAAATAAGGACCAAAGATTGGGCTGTGATTGAAAGCGCATATATCGCAAGTGCGGCTGCAGTAAGCTTAGTGCTGTTCCAGGTGAAAGCTCCAGTTCCATAAATTGATCTTACAATTTGAGCGCGCAAAACTATAAAAATAACGCTTATCGGAATAGACCAGAATATAGTATGCCTAATTGCAGCGGAAATATGAGATAGATATTCCGCACCCTGATTTTTGGAAATAAATTTTGCCAGCGTAGGAAATGCAGCCAGAGAATAACTCACGCCGATAATTGAAAGCGGAACTCCCATAAGATTATTGGAAAAATTAAAAACTGAAATCGAACCGACTGTCATAACAGATGCCAAGCTCACGAGAACAAGTGTTGTAATCTGTGTCATTCCCAAAGTTATAGTTCTCGGTATTGATATTAAAAATATTTTTTTTATCAGAGAAAAATTAAAATGAAACGGCCATGGTTTGAACAAACCGCTTTTAAAAACAAAAGGAAGCTGAACGCCTAAGTGCATCATTGCTCCAAATACAACGCCGAAAGCAAGACCGTAAATTCCAAAAAGCGGATATAAAAATAATGCGCCAAATATTATTCCAAGATTATAGAAAATCGGGCTCAGCGCATAGACAAGAAATCTTCTTCCGACTTGAGTAATGCTCGCGACAAAGTTTGAAGTACCAAGCAAAATCGGAGAAAGAAGCAGTATTCTAGCCATTTTTATCAGAGTTGCATGATCGGCAATTCCGGGAAAAACTCTCGGCGCAAGGTAAGGCATAAAAATAAAAACAACAATACAAACACCGACAATCAAAAGAGAAAAAAAAGAAAAAATACTTCTTATAAAATATATCGTTTCTTCTTTTGACTTTGCCAATTTTTCGGTAATGAAAGGAACAAGAACAGAAATTGAAACTATAGAACCGACTGTGGCAAAAATAAAATCCGGAATTTCAAATGATGCATAATAAATATCAAGAATGTGTCCGGTGCCAAAAGATCCTGCAAGAACCCTGTCTCTCAAAAGTGCCAGTACTTGGGAAATTATTGCAAACAAACCCAAAAGATATGCGGCTTCAAGAAGTCCGTCTATTTCCTTATTGAAAATATTAAAAATATTTTTAACTTTAACCATCCCAGTTGTAAAATTTTTAGCTATTAATGTTTATTTCTTCTAATTATATTAATACTTCCGTTAACCAGTTTTAATCAATTGATTCGTCTCGTAATTTACAACGGGACAAGTAATTTAATATGCGTTCCATTATACAGGTTTTTTTATTATATTCAAAAAATAATCATATAAAAATATATTTGCACAAAAGAAAAGGGCGCACCTTTCGGTGCACCCTCTCCATAACCTTTATATCTATAAGCCGAATTCTGTTTGCTGCATTACTGCAACAAGATAACCATCTATCTGGGCCAAACATTGCTGTCTAGCTCAAGCGGCGCTCCCAGACACCTCGCACAAGCTCGGTGACCAGTCTATAAAGTCCTAAGTCCGTAAAGTCGAAAGTAAATACTTATGCATTACTTTATAGACTTTGTGACTTTCTACTTTTGACTGCATCGAACCTATGTGAGATGCCCAGGCACGGCCTTGCACTAAGGTAAGGAATTTTGCCGTTGCACTTTCACCTTTCGATGAAATTATTCCCGAAGGAATCCTAGCCTTTCGGCATCGGCGTCACTGTTCGCACCTCTCATATTGCTATGGACGGGCGTTACCCGCTACCCTTCTGCGCCTTTCAGCGCTAGTGTTCGGACTTTCCTATAGTTATAAATAACCATCAGTCATCCAATACAAAGGCAAAAACAAGTATACAATAAGCCCTTATTTTAAGCAAGTTTTAACTTGACTTTTAATGTTAAATATTATGAAATCTAAAAAGCCGGTTCGTAGGACGAACCGGCTTTTTAGATTTTTTATATTTAACCTAATAATCCTATTGTTGAAAGAATAATATTTATGATTCCTTTTGCGGATATCATTATGAATATTCCTATAATACCCCAAAGCATGTGCTGGTAGCCTTCAGTTCTTTTGTCTGCATTCTCGGCATTTTGAATAAAAACGAACACACCCCAAAGAAAATAAATAACCGCACCCGCCATGAGAAGATAAACAATACGATTCGCAATATTATCCAATATTTTTCCAAGAAGCGTATTGAATGATGCGCCAGATGAACTGCCACTTGTAGTTGTGAAAGCGTATGCTTTTTGGACTAGGAAATCCAGCATTTTATTTTATTGAAGTACTGGAATTGTAGGACCAGCAGGAGCAGCGGTACTTAAATTAAAAGTACTTGATAGTATGCCGACAAGACCCCAAACTGAAACAATAATGAATAACCCTACGATACCCCAGATTATTTGTCCTTTTGCTTTTGCCTTCCCTTCTTCATTGCTAGCTATAACATACATAAATATGCTGAATATAAACCAAACAACAGCTAAAGCTATTATTACTGGGACAGCCAAACTTAAAATTCCACTGAACCATTTCAACAAACCTCCAACTCCTCCACCTTGATATGTAGTATTAACAGTCTGAGTATTAACAGTCTGAGCAAAAACTGATAAAGGCAAAACACTGACTGCAACACTGGCTAAAATTCTTTTGAACATAAATTATTATTTTTAATAAAAAACCTAATAAATAAAGCGACCAATTCGTTATTACCACACAATTATAAAACTTGCACCAATAATAAGCAAGCGGGGTTATCTACAAATTCGGTATGGTTACTTGGCGGGGATTTATATCGGTATTGTTCAAGGTAAAAGTACCCTGGAGAATATTTACAAGACCCCAGAGAGAAACCATGACAAATATTCCTATAATTCCCCAAAGCATAAGGTCTCTTCCCTTTTGTTTTTCTTCTGGACTTTCTGAAGTTATCATTTTAAAAATTCCAAAAACAAAAATAAATACTGCGAGTCCAATTATAATGTAAACTAATGGGACAAGCAGACAACCTACGAAATAGGTAATCAAACTTTTTAAATTAGTTATACTGCTAGCATCACAGCTATTGGCTGCACTATAAGTCGGGCTGACAGCATCGCCTCCTAGAGATGTATCCGACGATTGAACTATGTTTGATGCAGATGCAGTCTGAGGATAAATTAAAACAAGCCCAGCTGACATATAAAATAATATGAATAAAGCAGAACAAAAAAATACTGAAATCGATTTGATATTGATATTTTTTATAATTTTATTCGAGTTTTTATGCATATGAGATTATTTTAAGCTATTCAAGGTGCCGACTATTATACTCGCTATGAGTTGAGCTCCCAAAAGAACCGCAACACCTATACAAGTATAAATAAATGTATCTTTTGCCTTTTGAAGTTCAGTCGGCCTTCCTTGTGCCTGAACAAAAAGATATCCGACCCAGATAAAAGCAAAGACTGCAATTATTCCTCCGACTTTTACAACATCGCCTAAAACTTGGGAAATGAATTCTGGAATACTTGTATTGCTTCCAAGAGGATTCGTAATCTGCGCAAAAGACAGAGCAGGAAAAATTATCAACAAAAAAGCAATCAATGCCGCCGTAATTTTAAAAGAATTTCTTTTCATAATTTTAATTATTATTTATTAATAAATCAACCGTTCAAAAAACGTAATGCATTGGTGGTGGTGTTGGTAACAAGAGAAGTTATTATCGTATGAATTATCAGCCATGCTCCAAGAACAATAAGCATACCTATAATTGTCTTAGTAAACATACTTTTTGCTTTTTCCCTTTCGCCTGCATTGTCCGGATGCAATAACATATTTGCGCCCGCTATAGAAAAAGTAATTGCAGCAACAGATACAGATATGGAAATAAACCAATTGATTATCCTATTTATCATGATGGCAAACTCGGTAAAATCACAGCAATGCTCTCCCGCGTTTCCGCATTGAACAATTGGCCAAAATTGTGAACCAGTAGTGGTGTTAACATTGGAATACAAAGAACTATCAGTATCGCTACAAACGCCTGGAGTATCGGCAAATACCATTGATGAAAAAGATAAAATAAAAATAAAAACTATAGCGCCGATTAATATTTTTGTTATTTTTTTCATTTTAATCATATTTAAATTAATAATTATTATTGCAGAAATAAACTGTTCAACTGGTCGCTGGCATTTGAAACAGAATCCTCAACTGTGTCTCTGCCCGTTGTTACATTCTCAACCATATCTTGGAATATTTGGCTGGTCTTTTGATAATCTGGATCAATCCATCCTTTTGAAATAAGTGCTGAGTTATATATTACCGTTTTTATCGGATCTTGTGAACCTGCAGATAACAAATCTTTTCTGGCCGGAGCGACATAATCCAATTGCAAAAATTCAGAAACTGAATTGGCACTGACCAATGTCAAAAGAGTATTGAGCGCCTGACTTATATTCGGTGATGTTTTTAAAATTGCAAAACCATAAAGCTCTCCAAAAGTGACTTTTGCGGTTGCATCTGCTGTTTGAGGAACCATCGCGACATCAAAATTAAGATTTGGATTTTTTTCCTGAATATCGCTGTATTCAGAACCGAAACCAAAATATGTTGCCAGAGTTTCAGCCAGGAATGATTCTTTCGAAGAAGGCAATGATATATTCCAAGAATATACGGAGTTTTTAGGATTGGAATAATCCGTAAAGAATTGCAAAGCCGATTCTGCCGGAACCATCACATCTGTTGCAGATTTTTCATCCAAGGCTGATGCAAGATTTCCTTGGCTATCTGCTGAAACTATCGGACTGCCGGCTTGCATTATCATTGTGCTCAAAAGAGCTTTGGCATTGTCGACATTTTCAAATTCTCCAAATGAAGCTGCGCTTTTTATTATGTTTGCATTATTATCGCTTTCTGAAAGTTTGCTTGCCAGTGAAGGAAACTGCGCCCATTCCGTAGGAGGAAGAGCTATGGCCGCGCTAGAAAATAAATCCTGATTCCAATACATGACCATAGGGTCGACAAAAAACGGTAAGCCAAAAATGCCATTCGGCTGTATGTACAATTCGGCTTCCTGGACAAATGTATCTTCAAAAGTTCTTTGAGGAATTGAAGTAATCATATAAACTTTATCCAAATATCTGTCTTCAAGTTCTTGCGGAATCAAAATTGCATCTGGTGCTTTTCCAGTTGCCATCGCTTCGACTAAATCTCCGTCTATAGAATCCAAACTTTTTTCCGTATAAGTTATTTTCAAATCAGTGCCGGTATCCTGCTTATATTTTGAAATATAATTATTAAATAATGTCTGGTCTACAGTTCCCCATATTGAAATTTGAGTCAGATTGCTTGAACTGCTGCTTCCCTTGTAAGTGGAAAAAGCAACTACGCCGAGAAGTATAAAAAATCCAAAAACAACCATGAATATCAATTTGAATTTGTTTGAGTTTTGGTTCATTTTAAAAAATTATTTCCTAAAAATTATTCCATAATGCTGTGCGCCGGCGCCTATTGTCCTGTCTTCTTTGAATCCATGTTTTTCAAAAAGTTTTTTTGCCATATCTTCGTCAAACACATGCTGTGACTGCGGACCGATGCCACCAAATGAGCTCGCCCAATCTACAAAAAGAACTCTGCCTCCTGGTTTTAATATTCTTTTTATTTCCAAACAGGCATTATCTTTATTTTCCAGTTGGAAAAAAACATTTGCAACAATTACAGCATCCATAGAATTTTCTCGCAAACGTGTTCCGCCCAAATGTTCTAAATCTGCCCAAATGATTTCTATATTATTCAAATGTCTAATATTTCTCGCTTCGGTTTTTAATCTTTCAAGCAAATCTTTTTGGACATCTACAGCGTAAACTCTTCCGCTATTTCCAACAGCTTCTGCCGCAGAAAAAGAATAAAAACCAGAACCGGCTCCAAAATCCGCAACATAATTGCCGCTGCCCAAGTCAAATTGCTCGATATTTTTTTCAGGATCTGAAAACATGTTTTTGTCGTTATATTATAACCGTTATAAAATCAAAAGTCCAAAGTCAAAAGTGGAAAGTAAAATACAAAAGGCGGGTTTTGCTTCGCAAAACCCGCCTTTTGTATTTTCATTAAAAATTTTCTATATGCATGTAATAGAAGCAATCGAATCACCTTCTCGGAGTTTCATGACTCTGACTCCTTGCGTCTGCCTTCCAAGACTTGGAATTTCTTTTATTTCAACTCTGATGACTTGGCTCTTTTTTGAAATTGCAGCTATTTCGTCCTCTTCATCCGTCACAACTTTTGAGGCAATTATTTTTCCGGTTTTCGGCGTGACTTTCATCGTGATTATTCCTGAACCTCCTCTTCCCTGGACTTTGTATTCATCGAGAGGAGTTTTCTTTCCGTAGCCGTTTGCACTTACAACCAGCAGCTCAGGATTCTTCATTTCTTTTTTAACAACATCTGTTCCGACAATATAATCTCCCTTGTCGAGTTTCATTCCTCGCACGCCGGACGCATTTCTTCCCATAACTCTGACATCTTTGTCTTTAAATCTGATAGCCTGACCTTCTGAAGTTGAGAGAATTATTTGGTCGCCTTCCGACATGAATAATGCACTTCGAAGTTCATCTCCGGCATCCAAAGTGATTGCAATCAATCCATTTCTTCTGACATCTTTGAAAGCATCGGCATCGACTCTTTTTGTCGTTCCATTTTTTGTGACAAGAATGAGTGAAAGTTTTAGATTTTTCAATTCTTTCGGCATCGCAAGAACAGAAGTGATTTTTTCATCGCCTGTAATTGAAAGATAATTTACAATCGCTTTTCCTTTTGTTGCCCTCTTTCCTTCTGGCAAATCAAACATTTTTATCTGATATGCTTTTCCTTTATCCGAGAAGAACAAAATATCGTTGTGAGTTGTGGCTGTAAGAAAATGCGTGACAAAATCTTCATCTTTGGTATCCAAATCCACGACACCGACTCCGCCTCTTTTTTGTTTTTTGTATTCATCTGGATCAGTTCTTTTTACATATCCGCCGGCAGTAAGAACAAGCATGCTCGGCTCGTCAGGAATTAAATCTTCCTCAGAGAATGATTTTATTCCACCTTTTACAATTTTTGTTCTTCTTTCGTCGCCATATTTCGCTTTGATTTCCGTCAACTCATCTTTCATAATTTTCAAAATTCTCTTTGTCTTTGCAAGAATATCTTTCAAATCGAGAATAAGAGCTTGAACTGCAGCGAGTTCATCTTCAACTTTCTTTCTTTCAAGTCCCGCAAGTTTCTGCAATCTCATTTCAAGAATCGCGTTCGCTTGGATTTCGGAAAACTTGAATGTCTTCATCAATTGTGCGCGTGCATCATCGACATCTTTTGATTTCTTTATGAGTTTAATTATTTCATCAATATGATCAAGTGCTTTTTTCAAACCTAGCAAAATATGCTCGCGAGCTTCAGCCTTTTTCAAATCGAATTCTGTTCTCTTTTTGATGACAATTTTTCTATGCTCGATAAATTCATCCAAAAATGTTTTGAGCGCCAAAGTTTTCGGAACTCCGTTTACAAGCGCGACAAGATTGTAATGAAAAGTTTCTTCAAGCTGGCTGTGCTTATATAAATAGTTCAAAACGCTTTGTGGCTGTGCGCCATTTTTTAAATCAATTGCAATTCTGATATCTTTTGCAGATTCATCTCGCAAACCTTTTATTCCTTCAATTTTTTTGTCGCGAACCAAGTTTGCAATCGAAATGATGAGCTCTGATTTATTTACTCTGTAAGGAATGGATGTGATGATTATTTGAAAAGTTCCTTTTTTATCTTCAATTATTTCCGCTTGTCCGCGCACCACGACTCCGCCTCTGCCTGAAGCATAAGCTTTATTTATATCTGATTGATTGAAAGCTGTTCCGCCTGTCGGAAAATCCGGACCTTTTATAAACTGCAAAAGATCTTCGGTTGTTGCGCCTGGATTGTCAGCCAAATGCAAAGTTGCATCGACAACTTCGCCAAGATTGTGAGGAGGAATATTTGTCGCCATACCGACGGCAATTCCGAGCGTTCCATTCAAAAGTAAATTTGGAACAGCCGCTGGAAGAACAACCGGTTCTTTTTTTGTATTGTCATAGTTTGGTCTCCATTCAACAGTTTCTTTGTCCAAATCTTTGAGCATCTCACTAGAAATTTTTGACATCTTCGCTTCTGTATATCTCATAGCGGCGGCAGAATCTCCATCAATGTTTCCGAAGTTTCCTTGTCCAATTATGAGCGGATATCTTGTTGCAAAATCTTGCGCAAGCTTGACCATGGATTCATAAATAGCGGCATCGCCGTGCGGGTGATAATTTCCCATGACTTCTCCGACAACTGAAGCAGATTTTCTTGTTTTTCCTCCGGCAGTAACTCCCATTTGTCCCATAGCATAAAGAATTCTTCGGTGAACCGGCTTCAAACCATCGCGAATATCAGGAAGAGCTCTCTGCGTAATAACAGACATGGCATAATCCAAATAAGATTCTTTCATCTCTGTAACTATATTTCTATCTGTGAGTGCTTTGTGCTCTCCGCTTAATTCTTTTTCTTTTGACATATTTTTATTTTTTCACTTTTTATTCTACTACATTTGTCGACGAACTTAAACTTGATGATGTTGAATTCGTCTGATCTGATGATGTTGCGATGGAAGTTGAAGCTTGCTGATTGGTCTGTTTTATCGCCTGCGTCGAACTGCTCAAAGCCTGCATCAATAGCGGCTTTTCTTTGCTGAACATTTCCGAAAATGATTCTTTGATTGAAGTGAACGGCGAATTATCGACATATTTGTTTGTTATCTTTCCTTTCCACAATGAACTGATTGCAGAATTAAGAACCAGAACCAATATTGTCAAAAAAATCGCCACGCACAAAGCAAAAATCCTTTTCTTTTCGGCAGACCACCTTTTTATTTTTTTAAGCCAATCCATATTATGCGACTGAAAGAACAACGACATCTCCCATTTTCCCTTCCAAATCTTTTTTCTTCAAAGTCAGCTTGTCTATCGGCTTTATGCTTTCTTCTCCGGCTTCCTTCAAATATTTTTTCAGGGCATCTTTCACTCCGACATCTCCGAAGTGCATTGGGATTATTATTTTCGGCTCAATTTCGACTGAAAGTTTTTCTGCTTTTGCGGCATCAAGAACGCCATCATCTCCAATCGGAACAAAAAGAATATCAACATCTCCCAATTCTTCTTTGACTTCTTTTGAAAGATTTATATCCGACAGCGCGCCAAGAAAACAAATATTCATATTTTCAAGAGTGACAGAATAAATCGTATTTATTCTTTCCTTTCCGCCATAATTTGATTTTGAAGCGAAGCCTTTGATAAATACATCTTTGATTTCATATTCTCCGGGACCGGAAATCACGAAAGGATCTTTTCCGCTGTAAGAAAGATTTTCCGTTCCATTCATGTCGGGATTATTTATGCTGACGAGAGCTATGTCGGCAAAAAATCTTGTCGGCTTGAATTTCGAATCTTTGGAAATAGGATTAAAAGCGATAGTGGTGTCGCCAAACTGAACTTTAAAAAATTCCACTCCTTGGTAAGTTATAATCATTTATCCGAGAAAATTTTTGTTGATGAAAATGTGTTGATGTTAAATGATATAGTATATTTTTAATACAAACCCATCCTTTTAAAAAGAGGTGTCTGTTACTTCTCATTTTCAACACGTCAACAAAAACTTTAACGGATGAAGTATATCAAATATAAGACAAATCGCAATAATTATTTCAAAGGCGGATTTTCGGCTTTGCCGAAAATCCGCCTTTTAATTTTATACTATATATGCTATTCTCTTTTCTGTTAGATTAGTTGCACAAAAAGCTAACCTTATGTGGCCCAAAGGCATATAAAACTTTTTGTTCCATCCTTGATGGAGCGGATAAACATTATTAAGGTTTATCAGTGCCGGTTTTATTTTTGCAAATTTTTGCAAGAATTAAACCTAATAACATTTATTAAAAATGGTAAAAGAAAAAACAGTTAAAGTTGAAGACGAAAAGACAAAAGCCAAAAACAATAGTTTGATGGCAAAATTTTTCAATGACACAAAAAATCCTCCAACAGCTGGAGAAGTTATTGAAGGAAAAGTTATCGGAATTGAAAAATCAAAAGTTTACGTTGATTTGCAACCGTTCGGAACAGGTATTATTTACGGAAAAGAATTTATCACGGCAAGAGATGTTATCAAAAAATTAAACATCGGGGACGTCGTTTCTGCAAAAATAGTTGATCACATAAACAGAGATGGTTATGTTGAACTTTCTTTGAAAGAAGCAAGACAAGCTCTCATCTGGGATGAAGCAGAAAAAGCAATCAAAGATAAAACAATATTTGAAATTCCAGTTCAAGAAGCAAACAAAGGAGGACTTATTCTCTCTTGGCAAGGTATCGTTGGATTTCTTCCAGCTTCACAATTGAAATCAGAACACTATCCAAAAGTTGAAGACGGAGATAAAGATAAAATTTTCGACGAACTTAAAAAACTTGTCGGACAGAAAATTTCTGTTGCGATAATCACGGCAGTTCCAAAAGAAGGAAAACTTATTTTCTCAGAAAAGAATCTTGAGAAAAAAGAAAATCAGAAAAAAGCCGATAAATATAAAATCGGAGATGTGCTTTCTGGTGAAATCACCGGTGCTGTCGACTTCGGAGTATTCGTAAAACTTGAAGATGGACTAGAAGGTCTCGTTCATATTTCAGAAATCGACTGGGCTTTGGTTGAAGATCCAAAAACAATGTTTAAAATCGGCGACAAAGTAAATGTAAAAGTTATCGATGTCAAAGATGGAAAAGTTTCATTGTCTATAAAAGCTTTGAAACCAAACCCTTGGCTTGAAGCTGAAAAGAAATATAAAAAAGGCGACGAAGTGAAAGCCGTCATAATCAAATTCAACAAATATGGAGCTCTCGCAAGCATCGAAGAAGGAGTTTCAGGTTTAGTTCACATTTCAGATTTCGGCTCAGAAGCGGTAATGAAAGAAAAAATAAGCTTAGGTAAAAGTTACACTTTCAAAATCAATGTTTTTGAACCAAAGAATCAGAAGATGGGACTTAACTTTGTGAAGTAGTCAAAAATATACAAAAAGAAAAACAGGACGATATCAATCGCCCTGTTTTTTATTTCTTACATAAGTGCTGTATATCGGACTGGAACTTCCTGTACGAAAATACCCATCCACAATGCTTTCATATGAATCTTTTTCTGAATCAGAATCCTTGCCACACTTATTCATTTTTCCTAATTCATTTTTTTTCTTAAGATAAGCAATCTTCTTAGAAATGAATTTTAAAATTTTATTGAACATTTTGACACCTCCATTTTTTAAACAACTTTAATCTAAAAATAGTATAACAAATATACAACATAATTACTAATCAAAAATTCAATACGAAAAGCGGTCGGCCGCTCTTTTTGATTTGAATTTCATAAAAAATCACACCAAGCAAAATTCTGCTTGGTGTGATTGGTATCACCTATGCCTTTTACAGTTTCGAGTATTCTTCAGGATAATTTTTCCTGAGAAATTTCTGAACATCCGCGACAGATTTTTTATTTTCTGCGAAGGCATAGAGAAGTTCTAATTCTCCACTGGTCAGAACTTTCAGCATGACATCGGCATCATTTTGGCAAAATTTTTTTCTGAGAAATTCCCTTACGGCATTGCTAGAGATATTTTCAGGATAATTTCCTTTCCTGAGAAATTCCCTGATATCCGCGGCAGATTTTCTGTTTTCTGCCGCGGCCACCAAAAGTTCTACATCTTTTCTCCTCGAAATTTCTAAATCTGGAAAATTGCTGACAGCCATAACACACCTCCGTTTTTTTATAAAATGACTAGTTATTAAATAGTCAAAACAATTTTTAAAAATATATCATTTATAATGAAAATGTCAAGAGAAAAGAGCGGCGCCGTAGGCGCCGCTCTTCATTTTTATTAGTTTAAGCTTGAAATATCAAATGTTTCCTCAGGTTTAATTTTTGCTTTCTTCAAAAGTCCTACAACATCCAAATCTGGATACTTTGCAGTCAATACATCAATCTTTGAAAAATCCATTCCTGCTTTTATTGCCCTGTTTTTTAAAGCTTCAGCTTTTTCATGATTTTCTTCAAGATAAACTTTAGCCAAAACCTCAAGCGCCGTCATTTCTACTTTTCTATCCTCAATATTTTCTAAATTATTCATTTTTATTTTTTGAAATTATATCGCATGACTTTCCTTTAAGTTAAGTAAGTGCGACGAAATAATTAAATTAATAAATTACAAACTATTTATCTTTCCTGTCGCCACATCTCTTCCGTCTACTACTATAGACTCAAGTCCGTCAGCAGCTTTTTTCATTATTTTTTTCCAAGCATCCTGTTCAACTGGTTTGAATTTTCCAAGAATCAAATCGATGACAGCTTGCTCGCCTTGCGGTTTTTTCATTTTTCCGCTCGGTGTGACTGGCGCAATTCCTATTCTCATTCTTATAAAAGCTTCTGTTTTTACGGCTTTGATGACTGACTGCACTCCGCGATGTCCGCCAGCGCTTTTATTAAAAGAAATTTTTATTTTCACAAAGGGCAAATCCAAATCATCATGGACGACAACTAAAGTCTCCGCGGCTTTTTTACTTTTTACCAAACTTTTTACAGCATCGCCAGATTTATTCATAAAAGTATTTGGCTTTACCAAAAGCACGGTATTTTTTCCGAACTTCGATTTCAAAACATCAGATTTAATTTTTTTATCTTCTTCCCATTCTTCCTCAACTCCGATTTTTTTTGCCAAAGCCTCAACCGCCATTCTTCCGGTGTTGTGTCTTGTGTTTTCATATTCTTCTCCAGGATTTCCTAAACCTACGATAATATAATTCATATATAGACAGTATAAAGTCAAAAGTTTTTAAAGTCAAAAGTTTTATGAAAAAAACCAAAAACTTGCGCCAACTCATTTTTTACTATATAATGAGTCCTAAATCACAATTTTAGCACGATTTTAAGCCATTTTTTAACTATATAAAACATGAACGACAATCAAAACGAAGCTCCGAAAGTCGAAACGACATTTGAAAAAACTCCTGACAAAAAACAATCACCGAAAGATTTTATAAAAGAGACTGTCTATATTATTGTCTTGTCGCTCATTATTGTCTTGCCTATTCGCGCTTATATCGCTCAGCCATATATAGTAGACGGAGCTTCAATGAACAATACTTTTCAAAATGGAAATTATTTGATCGTCAATGAAATTTCTTACAAATTTAATCCGCCACAAAGAGGACAAGTCATCGTTCTCAAAGCTCCGCCAGCTGCTCTTGCACTACAAAAAGAAGCAACGACATCAAATGTCGATTACATAAAAAGAATAATAGGCTTGCCTGGAGACACAGTTTTAATAAACGGCGATCAAGTGACAATTGTCAACGCAGCAAATCCAAATGGCGAAGTTTTGAACGAACCTTATATTTATATCGATAACAGCTTGGGTGATTCCCCATTTTCAAATCTAAAAGAAACAATCACGCTCAAAGCCGGCCAATATTTTGTCATGGGCGACAACAGACACAACAGTTCCGATTCAAGACTTTGGGGAATTCTTCCACAGGCAAATATCATCGGCGATGTTGCTTTCAGATTGTTCCCATTCAACGAAATTGCAAAAGATCCCGGACAAAATGTAAGCTACCAGTCGTCCGCGACATCTTCAATAAAATAAAAGCCAGTCCAACAGACAGAAAAACATGAAAAACAAAAAAGACAAAAAAACAAGAAATGAAGAATCAAAATACATGAATTTTCTTCCGATAAATAAAATGGCGGAGGCTGCAATATATTTCGGTTTCACTTCCACAAAGCCGATTCAAATTACAAAAGATGACGTTCATAAAGCTTCAGCACTGAAAGATGCATATTTGAAAAATGCGTCCGGTTTGCCCTGGATTTTTTCTCAGGTTTTTGCCGAAGAAAGAGTTGCATTGCTCCGAGAATATTTGGAAAAAAATCTTTCATCACTTCCCCAGCCAGTCATGCTCGTTCATGAAAGCGACACAATAAAAGAAAGAGCAAAACACACGATAAATCTTGAAGTCATGGGCACAGACAGAAGCATTGCTGAAGCTCTTCTCATCAAAACAGCTGTTTCAATTTTGAAAGATAATGGCTACAAAGATTTTATTATAGAAATAAACACCATCGGCGACAAAGAATCAATTTCAAAATTCACAAGAGAACTTACAAATTATTACAAGAAAAATTTAAATAATCTTTCTGCTCACTGCAGACAAAACTTTAAGAAAGATCCTTTCTATCTTTTGCACTGCAACGAATGCGACCTAGAAGGCAAATTAAAAGAAGCTGCACCGACTTCGATCAGCTGCCTTTCAGACGCAAGCCGAGCTCATTTCAAAGAAGTTTTGGAATTCATCGAGACAATGAACATTCCTTACAAAATAAACAATTGCCTTGTTCCAGATAAAAAATATTGTTCAGGAACAGTTTTTGAAATTAAAGAAATTTTGGCAAGTGGCGAAACCGGCGAGACTTTAGCAGTCGGCTTCAGATATGACGGCATGGCACAAAAAATCGGTCACAAAAGAGACAATCCTGGCGTCGGTATAAAAATTTTCTTAAAGAAAAAAGCTGTAATCAAAAAAATAGCAAAGCTTGCAAAGCCAGTCGCCTTTTATATTCAGCTCGGAGATGAAGCAAAACACAAAAGCCTTGAGCTCATTGAAATGCTCCGACAGGAAAAAATATTTGTTCATCATATGATTGGTCGCGACAAATTCGGCAGCCACTTTGCTCATGTCGAAAGAACAAAAGTTCCTTATGTCATCATCATGGGCAAGAAAGAATTTTTGGAAGGCTCGGTCATGGTTCGCGAAAACACAACAAGAACTCAGGAAAGCATTCCGATGCACACGCTCGCGGAACATATCAAAAAGCTAAAGATTTAAAAATTCTACTAAAAGCCAAAATAAAAGGCGGGTTTCGCAAAACGAAACCCGCCTTTTTGTTATGTGTTGACAAATATTGTTTTATAATATATAATATCAACAGATACAGTTGGCTCATAAATCCTCACCAGAAATGGGAGGTTGAGCAAAAGGAGAAAACTATGGGAAAGAAAAAGGAGCAATTTAATGATTCGGGTTTTGATGCTTGCCTGAAAGGTATAACAAATCAGAGAAGAGTTTCAGTAAGTGTGGGAGAACTTGGATTCCCAAATGGAGCAGATTTGATTCAAATTAACCACGTTCTAAAATCTCACGGCTTTGAAAATTTTCCAGATAAGATCCTTCTAAATGCAGCTAAAGAATCAAGGAGAGTTTATGCTCCTGCTATGAGTTTCTCGCTTCGTCGTTTATAAATAAACTCAGCGAGAGATTAGACAACTAGAAATAGTTGTCTTTTTTGATGAAATTATTTTAATCAAAAATCACTACAATNNAACAATTATATGTTTGCATTTTTAAAAATAAGGTGTTAATATCATTGGCCTATGGGAATTAATATAGAAATAGAAAAAAATAGCAACGAGAGCAACGCAAGCATGCTCAGACGTTTTACAAAGAAAGTTCAAGGCTCAGGAATACTTCCAAGAGTCAGATCTATCAGATATTCTGGCAGAACACTTTCTCCTTACAAAGTAAAAGTTCAAAGACTTGCCTCAATCGCAAGAAAAACTGAAATCGAAGAGCTCATAAGAATGGGTAAAATGGCTGACAGAAATGATGCTCACAATCAGCAATCAAGAACCCCAGCAAAAAAATAAAAGCTCTCTCGTATCGCCATTCCGAAACACGAAAATTTTTTGCTAAAAATTTTCTCTGTCCGTCGTCAACACTCCTACCAAGGTTTCAGAATGTTGTTACTTCGCTCGCACGTGGCTAATGCAAAGCAAATCAAATGCAAAAAGTGAATAAAAATGAATCATTATTCAATATTGTGAACGAAACAAAAGGCAGGCTTCCAAGCTTGCCTTTTGAAAAGATAAAAAACAAAATTCTCGGCAATAAATACGAGCTCGATTTGATTTTTGTCAGCGATAAAAAAATCCATGCTTTGAATAAGACTTATAGAAAAGTAGACAAGCCGACTGATATTTTAAGCTTTCCTATCGACAAAAATCACGGCGAAATTTTCATTTGCGAAAAAATCGCAAAGAAAAAAACCAAAGATTTTGAAAGAGAATTTGAAAATTTCATAGCTTTCCTTTTCATTCACGGCAATGTCCATCTGCTCGGATATGATCATGGAAATAAAATGGAAGTTATAGAAACTAAATTTAGGAAACTTTTCAAAATATAAACTCACTCAAAATCACCTTTCTAAAACACGGAAATTTATTGCTATAAATTTTCTCTGTCCGTCGTCGACACTCCTACCAAGGTTTTAGAAATGTGATTATTCGTTCGCTAGTGGAAAATGCAAAGAAAATGACACATCTTATGCACCACACCATTTGACAAATTTCTCGCTTTTAATATGACAATTTGATATAATTACGGCATTAAAAAATCTAAATCATTATTTATGTCACAAAAATTTTCAGTTGGAATAGATATTGGAACATACCAGATAAAAGTCGTGGTATCTGAAAAAGTTTTGTCAGATGATGGAACATACGTGCCAAAAATAATCGGAAAAGGAGAAGCGGAATCAAAAGGATTGAGACATGGATACATCATAAATATAGCCGACGTCACAAGATGCATCAGACTCGCAGTCGATCAAGCGGAAAAAGCTGCAAAAATAAAAATCAAAAGAGGATATATTTCTATCGGAGGAATCGGCTTGAGCTCAATCGTAGGAAAAGGTTCCGTCATGATTACGAAAGCAGATTTGGAAATAACTGAACTCGATATAAAAAATGTGCTTGATGAAGCCGAAAATTCCCTTCCGCCGACTGCACTCATGAACAAGCAGATTATCCAGACAATACCTCAGGCTTTTAAAATTGATGGGCAGATTCTCATGGGAAGACCGGCAGGAATGCACGGTTCAAAACTGGAAGCAAGAGTTCTTTTTATTGTCTGTTTGAAACAGCATCTGAACGATTTAATACAAGCTGTGGAAGATGCCGACATTGAAGTTTTGGATGTGATAGCATCTCCTATTGCGGCAAGCATGGTCAATCTGACAAAAATGCAAAAAATCGCCGGATGCATTTTGGTGAACATCGGCTCAGAAACAGTTTCTCTCGCAGTCTTTGAAAATAATATTCCAATATCTCTTGAAGTTTTTCCAATCGGCAGCACCGACATTACGAATGACATTGCTTTGGGTTTCAGAATTCCAATATACGAAGCTGAAAGCATAAAGCTCGGCGTCGCAGGCGAAATGCAATATCCAAAAAAGAAACTCGATGAAATAATCATGGCGCGCCTTTCGGATATTTTTGAATTGATTGAAGCTCATTTGAAAAAAATCGGCCGAAGCGGACTTTTACCCGCAGGAATAATTCTTACCGGAGGAGGTTCTGGAATCGATACTATAGAAGACATAGCAAGAGTCAGTTTGAAGCTTCCTTCAAAAGTTGCATCGATAAATTTCATTTCAAATATAAAAAACAGCGAGCTTCAAGATTCATACTGGTCCGTCGCATATGGACTTTCAGTCTGGGGATTGAACATCGTCGGAGTCGATGATTTCGTCACAGTAATCAATACCGCGAAAGTATCCACCAGAAAAGCTTTTAATGGAATCGGAGATTGGTTAAAACAATTTTTGCCTTAGAGACTCTCTCGCTTATACCTTTTCAAAACACGCATAAAAATCTGCTGATTTTTTGCTATGCTCGGCTCGACAGCCTGCGCAATGTTTTGAAAATGTGTAATCTCGTTCATTAGTGAAAATACAAAATGCAGATTTACTTCGCGAAAATTCTCTAATTTATGTCATTTTCTGAGAAAAGGTCAACCCTTTTCTTTTTTTTATTTAATCTGATATTATTAGGGTCAAATAATTTTTTAGTTGCTTTATTAATAGTTAATTAATTTCACAAATGCCACAAATCAAACCAGATATAGAAGCTTTTGCAAGAATCAAAGTTCTCGGAGTCGGAGGTTCAGGAAAAAATGCGATCAACCACATGATCAATTCCAAAGTCAAAGGAGTTGACTTCATTGCCATAAATACCGATGCACAAGATCTGCATCATTCGCTCGCTCCTAAAAAAATACACATAGGAAAAAATCTTACAAAAGGTTTAGGTACAGGCATGAATCCTGAACTCGGAAAAAGGGCAGCTGAAGAAACAAAAGAAGAACTCCAAGAAATGATGAAAGGTGCAGATATGGTTTTCGTAGCAGGAGGAATGGGCGGAGGAACATGTTCAGGTGCGGCTCCTGTCATTGCAAAAATCGCAAAAGAACTCGGCATACTTACAATTGCAGTAGTCACAAGACCTTTCACTTTTGAAGGCAATCAAAGAAATAAAATTGCAGATTTGGCCATAGAAGAACTAAAGAAAAATGTCGATGCAATCATCGTCGTTCCAAATGACAGACTCATGTCCATGGTCACGAAAGAAACAACGGCAAAATCCGCCTTCGCTATCTGCGATGATATTCTTAGACAGGCAGTCGAAGGAATTTCAGATTTGATAACGACTCCAGGAATAATCAACATCGACTTTGCTGACATAAAAGCTGTCATAGAAAATGCTGGCTCAGCACTTATGGGTGTCGGAAATGCAAGCGGAGAAAAAAGAGCCGAGGAAGCTGCAAAAATGGCCATCAATTCCCCACTTCTTGAAGTTTCAATCAACGGTGCAAAAGGCGTCCTATTTTCAATCGCCGGCGGAGACGATATCACTCTCTTTGAAATACAGGAAGCTGCAAAAATTATCACAGAATCAATCGATCCAAATGCAAAAGTTATTTTTGGAACAATCAACACGGACAAGCTAAAGAAAAACGAAATGCAGATTACAGTCATTGCTTCAGGTTTTTCTGACATTCCTTCAAATCTGAAAAAAACTCTTTTCCATTCTGTAGCAACTCCAGTTAAAAATACATTTTCTGAAAGCAAAGATATAAAGGATGTAAAAATTGAAAAAGAAAAAATCGAGCCTGCAATCATCATAGACGATGAAGTGAATAAAACTTCAGAAGACGACGACTGGGGCGCAGTTCCAGCTTTTCTAAGAAGAAATAATAAAAGATAAGAAAAGTTAAAATTATTATTAAATAATTTTAACACCCGGTTTTCTTTACGGTATTAGAGTCCGCCACCGCGGACTTCAAAACACGACTCGCCTTGCTCAAATGATTACATTTTCGCAAGTCGATCTCCGTTAAAAATATTATTAGATAAAAAATATAAATATGACGTATGA
>PLOL01000035.1 GCA_003142075.1 Patescibacteria group bacterium
TTCTCCGAGATCTCGGCACATCGATTCCTGATATCCATTATTTTCCACACGTATGCCGGATGGTCTCACATTGCTGTCGTGATTTTTTACAATCTCGATCACGTCTTTCGGTGCAATCTTACCTCTAACGATATTTCTGATAACAAAATCACCAGCTTTTATGAGTCCCTTGCCATACTTCACTTTATCTAGACTCAACAGCACTGTATCATCAGCACTGTCCTTCTGACTTATAGCCAGGTCAAGACCCGAAGTCGTAAGCTCTGCCATGTACTCTTCTCTTTTGGCATCCTGAAGAACCAAGTTTTCGCCTTTTTTCAAAGCTAGCTCGATATCGTGTTCTGTGAATTTTTGATTTGGATGGATTGAGGGATCGCACTGATACATGCGGGCAAATGAAAATGGGTTACTTATCCTCAGCATGTAAAGATCGGTATAAGTAAATCTTTCTGGCCACAAAACTTCTATACCCTTATCCATTTCCTCTTTATGTTCCGAGTAAAAATTATTAGTCTGGCTTCTTTTTTCTTCAACAGTCAAAGATTCATCTAAATTAATATTTGCCCATTCTTCCCAAAGATCCTGTCTGGCCGCTTCATGAATTATTGAAGGCATTCTTTTTCTAACATCAAACTGAGGATCTTTCAGAAGATTACTAACTAGGTCATCCATATGCCAGGTATTGCCTAGGTAAATAAAACGCCCTCCAGGAACTAGCACAGGCATCAGGGTGGTATATATCCAATCTTTGATTTTCTGTCGCTGGTCTTCAGTGGCAGAATTTTCTTGAGTAACTACGTCATCTACAATAATAATATCAGCTCTTTTTGATAGAATTGAGCCAAATAGACCAACCGTATGAATGGTCGGGTCTTTCATTTTAAGACCATCGCGACCTATTGTAATAGAATCGTCTGTCCAATGTTCTTCGCGTCTATGTCTAATTCTCATTTTTGGAATAACTCCTTTTTTGTATTGGTCAATCGCTCTGGCCCAAAAATGATATTTTGGATTTCCTTCAATATTATTAATAATTTCAACCATAAAGTTCTTGGCTGTAGCCGCAGTGCTTGATACCAAAAGAATTCTTAAGTTGTGATTTTTGGCAATTTCCCAGAGCGGATAGGCGATAGACATATGAGTTGTTTTTCCTGTGCCTCGGGGAAGAGCGATGCAGATTTTTTTATTAAGTTCATTGGAAAGCTGATCATCGAGTTCATTATGAAACTGCGCATTGTTATATCCCATTATTTCGGAGACGAATAATCTGAAGTGGTCAAACATCGCCTTAGAAATCGCTGCAATTTCTCTAATTTTTTGTTCTTTTGTCGGTTCCATCTTGGTTTTTGTTTATTATTTCTAAATATGGCTCTATCAGTCTTTCTGTTTCCGGCTTCAACTTGCCGAAAACTTCCAAATACATATTTTCTTGATCATCCTCAGCAACTGAAAAGCCGGATTGAAAACCTTTTTGTTTGTAACTAACATGATTATTTTTTAACCAAAAAATAATAGCGGTCATGTTGCCATCCTTCATACCTGATATAAGTTGCGATTCTCCGAGATCATTAATCAGCATTTTACCCTCGCTAAGTGCAAGATCTGCCAGTTCAGCAAACTTTGGGTCATTTTTTCTAAGATGATAATATGTTGCTCGAGCCATACTTGTCTTTTTACAGGCTACTTCTATAATCGGAGTTTGTTTTAATTGTTCTAAAAATAATTCTTTTGATTTATTTGTTTTCATAAATTTTTTCTGCTTTTATTCCTGTTAAATTTTCGAATCTGGAAATCGCAGTTTCGATATACTCGGCATCAAGTTCTATTCCGATACACACTCTTTTTATCTGCTCGCAAGCAAGAATTGCTGTACCACTTCCCATGAAGCCATCAAAGACCACATCACCGATTCTAGTGCTATTAAGAACAAGGTGTCTTATTAAACTGATTGGTTTTGTCGTAGGATGGAACGGACTTCTGTTTGGTTTTGGATGCACGATTACACTTTTATCTTTTGACTTTAGAAATTCATGAACACCATACCAGCCATAGGCTATGAGCTCATGTTGGGGAGCATAATCCATCCTGCCAATAACAGCTTGTGTTTTGACCCAAATAAGTAATTGTCCGAATTTACAGCCGGCATTTAGCATTCCTTCGCGAAGAGCAAAAATCATCCTGTCTGAATTGAAAATGTAAAAAGCATTTTTCCTTTCTAAGTAAGGAGTAATAGCCTCAATCCAATCTTGAGTGAATGTTGCATACTCTTTGTCACTTTGAATGTGATCATTCGCCACAACTTTATCTTTCAACAATGTTTTGAAATTTTGTTTGCTTTCTGTAACGGCAATTCCGTAGGGGACATCGCAAATTACCGCTTTTATTTTGTGTTTACCGATAACTTTTTTGACAAATTCTTTATCTCGAGAATCACCACAACCAAGGTAGTGGTTTCCAAGCTTAAAAATATCTCCTTGTTTAATTGAGTTTTGTAATTTTTTCATTTGAGATTTGCTTAAAGCGATTAATAATTAGCTGGCAAAACACTGGCTCGCATTCCGCGATATATGCTCGTCTTTTTAGGCACTCGCAGGCGACAAGAAGACTTCCCGAACCTCCACATAAATCTAGAATTTTGTCTCCAGGCTTGCTGCAGCGCCTGAGAGATTTTTCATATAAAGTAGGAGGTTTCATCGTAGGATGCAAATATTCGTTTCCAGGCAGCCTTTTTACAAGCCATATCTGGAATATGTCGAGAATGTCATCAATTAACCTGTTACCTGTGCCGATTTCTTTGTTTTGAAATTCCGTCAGATTCTTAATCTTGTCTGAAAGAAAAGGAGCGCCCTTTACTCCGTACATGCACAGTTCAACCGCACGATTGAATGCAATTTGCGGAGTTGGATTGTGGCTTCCTTTTGCCCAGAGACAAAGTCTTTTGAAGTCAATGTTAAGTGTCTTATATATTTCCTGCATCATTCCGATGTATTTTTCATCGAGCCACGCGAAGACGTGACAATCTTTTTTAGTGACAGATAATGCATTACTAAGAATACTTGTGAGAAAATCTTTATAATCAGAATCAGTTTTTTTGTCATTTATTGTTCCTCCATAGTTTTGTTTGCCACCGAGGCCGGCCGAATAATCGACCCCCAAATTATATGGAAAATCTATATTCAAAAGATCCATTCTGTCCTCCCCAACAAGTTTTTTTACTGTTTCTGGGTTTGTACTATCCGCACAAATTAAGAAATGTTTGCCGAGAGCAAACATATCCCCTGATTTGATATTTGTAGTCTTAGCTTTTTTAATCTCGGTTTCTTCATCGAAGGAGTCATCTGTTACTTCCAAATTATCATCAAAGATATGACTCAAGTCAGTCGAATCAAATCCCGTTTCGAGTAATAGATTAATATCGAAATTCTTTTCAAGACTACCCCAGTCCCAAGTACCATCGACTCTGTTACTTTCGAGCGCGACGGCTTCTCGTTCGTTTTCAGACAAAGGCCTTTCTGGTACAAGAACGTTCACTTCCTCAATTCCTAACTCTTCCAACGCCTTCTTTCTTTGGTTCCCAGAAAGAACGATATTGTTAGTATCAATTTTTATAACATCGTGAAATCCACGCTTTGTTATTCTTTCTTTTAACTTAGAAAAACTTTCCTCACTAATCAACCTAGGATTCTTGTCCCAGTTTACAAGTTCAGAAACTTTTCGCTTCTGAACTTTCCAAACAAGTTGTTTTTTCATACAATAAAATTACTATTATTAAATTAATAAACCCCGACTACTTATATAGCCCATGAAAAAGTGGAAATTTGTGACATATTATTAAAAAACACCGCCTTTAAGCGGTGTTTTTCCAATCGAGAGTTTTATCTTTTTTAAGGATTTTTCGTAATTTTGGTATTGCTCTGCTTTTGGCCTTGCGTTCTGCAGAAGTTAATTTTGTTTTTCCATTCATGAATTCCTTTTGTATAGCTTTTCGTTCTGTTGGTGACAGTTTTTGCATGGCCTTTTTGACGCTGTTTTTTACATCCAGGTCTTTTATATTAATAGCACTTGTTGGAAGAAGAGCTTCCATTTTATTCTGTTCCGTCTCGTTGTCTTTATCAATGTTTACAAAAGTGATATGTTCTTCTAATTCTTCTTCATCATCTTTTTTTCTTCCAAATTTTCCAGGCTTATCTGTAATTTTTTTGTTTTTTGTATCTTTTAATAAAATTGTCTTATCATTAAAACCTGACACCTCGTGTTTAAATTTATATTGGTCACGTCCTTTTGACCCCACAAAATAATCCCAATGGCGTGCCTGCAATCTACCCGGTAATTTTGAAAGTTTTGGTATTGTTGCCGAGTTATCCATACGCCTATGATTCTCGTCCAGTGCGAATATCAAATCTCCAAGACTATCCGAATGGACGAGTTTCTCGCCGGTTATTTTAAAACGCGTCCAAATTCTTAGTAGTCGCAACATAATGTCCGATTTCTGATCACCAGTTATCGATGTATTTTTTGATTGGTCAAATAAGGCTGCCGTAGCCAGTATCTTTGCCCGTAACGTTTCCAGGATTTTTATATCTTTTTCCAACTTTTTTATTTTCCCTAGAGTCATGTCCGAAGCATTCTTTTTTAAATCTTTGGTTATCGCTTCATTGTAGTCTTTTTTAAAATTTGATGATAATTCATATTTTTTAAAATATCTTTTAGAATACTCCGTTCGATTCTCAGGGCCCAAATATGGTGGTACTCCAATTTCACCCTCTATTTCCAGAAGTAGATTATAGAAAGGCAAATCTAGATCATTCTCGCTATATCCTATAGATACTAATTTTGCCATCTCTAAAAGCATTTCAGGATTGGCCTCTACTTTTTCACATTCGTCTAAAAAGACTTTTAGACAATGGATATGAATGTCCAACCATGCAAGTTTATATAATCCTGGATGTTCGAGCGCCTTTTCTTCAAGGTCTGTGATGATATCCCCGATATCCTTTTTAGAATAATATTTGGCCATTTCGGGATGTTGCACCATTATTCTATGCTCAAATTTTTTTAATACTTTCTCTAGTTTTGATTTATTATTCATACTTATATTATACTATTAAAACTGATATTTTTTCCTTTTTTGTTAAAATATTTTATTTCAGTAGTACAGCCACAATGTATTCGTAAAATTAGACACTGCCTATCTCTTTTTTATGGTGTGCAATTCCTCTAAATTTATTGGGAAATAAGGCTTATTTAAGCAAAATTGGACAATTTGCTGTATATTCAAAAATGTAGACCCCGACCGAGAGGGCTATTCGCTAAATAGCCAGATTCGCCAAGGAACCCTTATGGGGTATGACCTGCAAAGGTTCACGACCATGAGGGGGCACATGCACGTGAGACCGACCGAGGTGTTTAAACACTGGGTTTTTTGACGTTAAAAAATATAACTTTGATAAGAATCTTATCTAAATTTTTTTTAACTATATTTTTCTAGGGATTTATTAGAAGACTTTGGTTACTAACTTCGTATTATTATGTTAAAATTTAACTGTTATATTTTTATTTACTAATAATCTATTTATGAAGAAAAATTTTATCAAACTCCTTTTACCAACTTTTATTTTTGCATTTGCAATTTCATCATATGGCACAGCAATAGCCGATTCATCAAGCCAATACACTGCTACCTCATGTTCAACGCAGGGAACTATATTAATGGGCGGAACAATTGGTTGTGATATTATAGCAAATGGAACGATTGATTTGAGCAACAGTTATTGTATATCAGGATCAGGTCAGAAAGCTATGCTACAGCCGGATAGTTTGGGAAGATCAAATTATTATTATGCAACTTTGAATGGATTACAATCGAATGATCCTGTAAATGTTTATATTAGCGGTCAAACGAATGGAATACAATGTACGCCAACTTTGAATACGAATAATGCCGTAACATCACAAACTTCACCGATTATTGCAACACCCACTAAATCTGTAGTCGCAACACCTGCTACAATTTCTTCAGTAATAAATTCTATCAATTTTACTACCAATCTAACAATTGGAAGTACAGGTTCTGATGTCACAGCTTTGCAAAAAATCCTTGTGAATCTGGAAGATCTAGTTATGCCGGCTGGCGTGTCGTTTGGCTATTTTGGAAATTTGACACAGACGGCTGTTGCAAAATATCAGGTGGCGAATGGAATTACACCAGCAGTTGGATATTTTGGTCCTAAGACAAGAGGTGTAATGAATGCTTCTGAGGGCAATTCAATTACTTCATCAATTACAACTCCGACTGTGTCTGCAGTTACATCACCTGCTCCAGTTTCTTCAGTAACAAATTTTGGTGTCTCTGCATTTACCGGACAAAGTATTATTTCAACAACTCCAGTAAATGGACTTGCAAATTATGGCACGTGGGATGGGCAAAATCTTTGGATTACGAGTTTTGGCAATTCTTCAATATCAGAAATAAATCAAAACGGGAATATTATTGGCACTTATACTTTTTCCGGTTCCAATCCTTTGCAAGTTGCGTATGATGGAAAATATATTTGGGTAGCAAGCGCAGATCAATATGGAATGCTAATAAGATTTGATCCTACAACCCATGCATCAACTACATACATAATGAATCCTCAAGGAACTGGCAATGGAGGCATACAGGGAGTCATGTGGGATGGACAGAATTTGTGGATAGGAGTAGCACAAAATAATACAGGTTCTG
This sequence comes from Patescibacteria group bacterium, assembly GCA_003142075.1. Lineage (GTDB taxonomy): Bacteria > Patescibacteriota > Minisyncoccia > Phycocordibacterales > GWA1-40-21 > Bog-1340. Next base: position 6,725 of record PLOL01000035.1, read on the forward strand.
GGACTGGTCTTGTTGAAAAAATTAATACATCAACAGGTGCTGTAATAGCTTCCGTAAATGGAATGAATAATGTAAACGGATTGGCGTATACAAATTTATCCGGCGTTGAATATGTTTGGGCAGCTTGCAATGGTTTCTTGGCAAAAATAAATACTCAGACTATGATTGCACAAGATATTTCTGATCCCTCAGGAACTTATAGAATAACGACAGATGGAAGTTATATTTATGGCGCGACTTTCGCAGCCAGTACAAATCCAACAGTTGAAAAATATGATGCAAGTACCGGCAGTTTGGTTGCAAGTTGGTATTCTGAATCCGATTTAAATGATATTGCTTACGACGGAAATTACATTTGGACTTTTGGAAATGATAGGACAGTTGTTATTCACAATAAAGATACCGGAGCCATTATAAAAACTATTCCAAACGGAGCTGGTTCCGATCTCATTTTTGATGGCACCTATATGTGGGGAATAAGCGGAGCAGATACTACTAGTTCACCGGTAGTAAATAAAATGAATACCGAAACTATGACAACAATTGTTCCGACAAATACAAATACCACTACATCATCAGGAACTGTAAATGAAGCCGGTTTGAATACAAGTTATAATATGGGAGTGCTTGTTTTGAAATATTTTCCAACTGTTGTAAATAATGGAGTTGAAGATATAGATATTTCTGTTACTGGAGATGTCGGTGATACATATTCTTCGGTAAGACAGAAGACAACTGATATGACAAATGATCTTGTTTCTTCTTTAGAAAAAGCTACGACATATTTAGGATATAAAGATACTTCTGCACAACCATCATTAAATTATAATATTGTTAATACAGTCGAATATAAAACAGCTTTTCCAACCATAGAATATCAAGGTATAAATAGATATCCAGATTACAATGGAGTTCTTACAGCCAATGATATTTGTGATTATGTTGACAATAAAAATGTTAGAGAAGTTTGGATCTGGGCATACCAAGGGCCAAATGAAGCTGACGGTCAGCCGCATCTTTCTATCAGTGAATCAAAAATGTCTGGACCTTATGGTGATATTAGTAACAGTCCTCGTTTTAATGATATGCCAGTTTGTGCTCACACTTATACAGTCTATACATTCAATTATCAAAGAGGTGTTTCCGAAGCGATACATTCTTGGGGTCATCAGATAGAATCTGAATTGAATGCTGTTGATGGTTATCTTTTTGCAACGTTCCAAGGTCCAGAAGGATTTACCAGCCATCCACAAGTTGAAGGTACTATTGGTAGGTGCGGTTCAGTTCATAATCCGCCAAATTCTCGTTATGAATATGATTATGCAAATTCA
>PLOL01000025.1 GCA_003142075.1 Patescibacteria group bacterium
CGGAGAACATGGCCTGCCAATACGCAGTTATCACACCGGCGGAGAAAAAAATGATCCGGACGTAGGTATAAACAGCTTGGCAATAATCTTGTCGCAAGGAAAACTTATTTTTCCTTACAGTGGCAAAGATGCTCGAACCAGACAATTAGTCACCAAGCTCGTGAACGAAATGAGAGCATATCCCGACGGTCATACTGGTGATAGTCTCATGGCTCTTTGGTTTGCTCATTCTGAGTCAAGGGATTATTTCTCGGGCAAGATAATAGTTCCATCAATTATCTCGCGGGTTGAACAAAGTGAAAGAACCCCTGAAGAGCTTAATGAAGAAACCACCAAAGAACAAATGCTTCTTGATGAAGCACAGAGAAGTGGTAATTGGAATAAATATTATATGTTCATAACTATTAAAAAACAGAAACTAAAAACAAAAGATGTGGAAGAAAAGATGGATCCAGCTCAAAAACTTGAAAAAATTTGTGAAAGACAAGTTTTCCAGAAAATGATGAGAAGATATTAAATAAACAAAAAAACAATGAAATTAATAAGAGAAACAAGAATCACAGGAACATTTGACGGCTTTGATAAGAACAAGATTTTTACACTTGCTTCTGGTGGAAAATACCAACAAAAATCTCCCATACACCGTTACCACTTCGGTTATCGTCCACACGTAAAAGTTTTTAGAGACGGCTTACGATGGTATTTTGATGTTATTGGAATGAATCAAATGATAGAGGTTGTTAGGATTTATTAAATTAATTATTTAAAATCAGTAATTACATGCGTATCGCCAATGTACTGTTCAAGATGAATTATAAATTGTGAAGCCGATATACCCACAGGGACTTCATACACTATGTTTCCGCTGACGTTTCCACCAGGATTCAATGTACCGGAGCTGAAAATTGGTTTGGGTTGAGATGAATATGTTCGATCATATTTGCCTCCGTTTGAGTCGACAAGCTCAAAATAACTAGGACTATAATATACTTGTATATTTGATTGATTATTAATTTGTATAAATTCAGAAACAAATTTGTTTCCTGATGCTGGTTGTGTATAGGTATCTGTCGATGTGTAATCTTGGGGTGTTCCTACAAAAAATTGAATACCCGGAAGCATGTCATTTAGTCTTCCTTTATAAGCAACAAGTGGTGGTAATGTTGGAGTAGTTACAGTATTTGTTTGCAGATTATTTGTTGGTTCTGACGTTGTCTGAGTTTGTACGACAGCGGGTGTTTTTTGCTGATTTTGAGTAATGGGTTTAGCTACATATTTCTCAACTATACAAGCATCCATACTTGGAATTGTAATACTATAATTGGCCTGTGATTTATAAGTCTTGGTGCCAGTTAATTGTCCATATACGGTTACAATATCATCGGCGACAGCATTGGTCTGATTTTGATATTCCACATAGACAACATCACTAGAACTCCATCCATAAGAATCTTTTGTTACAGCTAGACGAATAACACCATAATTATTAGATTCTTGAATTTGCAAAATTTGTCCTGTGAATTTTACGATCTTACCATTAAAAGAATCTGGATTTTTAATAAGCTCCTTGAAATTTACTGTCGTTGCTTGTTTTTTAAGAGAAGCAATATCACTACAGAGTGATGGCGGATTATTATATGTGGTAGTTTCTGTAGTTTGTGTCGCTGGTGTCGATGTCTGTGTTGTCTGACCCTTCATTCTCGCTGAATTTAATGAGGCTAAAACTACTGATGAAATAATACCAATAATAGCAATCCATACGATAAGTTTAATTAACGTAAATTTTCCACCTGGTTTTTTTTCTTTATACAAAGTGTACCCAGCAAAAGCAAAGATAAAAATACTAATCGGTATATTAATAAACAAAAATATTATACCTGCGATCGCCCACCATGAAGGAATCTTGTGATCTCGAAAAGCTTTTGTAAAAAAATTATCAGTTCGTTTATTTTGTTCCATAAATTTTATTAATTATTTATAAAGGCATTACATGTTGCATTGTTCCTTCGCAAGTCCAACCATAAGGGCTTCCATCTGAGGTAAGATTTGTAACAGAAGAATAACCATCACAATTATCAGCGGCATAAAGTTGAACAATTGGTTGTATTATTTGAATACCATAGCTATTAATAAATGTTTTACTTGCAACTCCAACACCGTAAGCCTTAAAAGTGTCTCCGGCGTTTACTTTATTTACTAAAGTTGAGTAAGTAGAATCATTACTTATCTTTAACATTACTTGTACATTGGCTATCGGATCAAAAAGTGTTATGTAATTACTATCGCCATCACTACCTCTCGAAAGAAAAGATGTAACACTACCAACTATGCTTATATTTTGTCCGCTGTATGCAGATGAGTTATTTGCATACTGACTCAGTTTTATTTTTTGAAAACTAGAATAATCAGTAGGAATATTATTTTGGACTATTGGAGTATTTATTACTGTGTTAGAAATAGTATTTTGTGGTTGAGGTTGTACAACGACAGCATTTGTTTTATTTACAACTGGTGTGGTATTAGTATTAGAAAGTTGCTCTGTGGTTGAACTTGCAGTTTCTGCATTTATTTCATTATTTATTTTTGCTCTTGTGAGAATCCCAACATAACCTGTTGGAGAGATGTGGTTTGCACTTTGAAAAGCTTTAACAGCTTTGAGTGTTAAAGAATAAAAATTACCCGTTGCTTGTGTTTGTAAAAAACCTTTATCTATTAAAAATTCTTGTAACTCTATAACTTGTTGTCCGACAGAGCCATATTTTAAATTAGTATCTATAGAAGCGAAACATAGTGAAGGAATAGAAATTATTCCTAGAGCTATGAGTAAAATTCTTTTTTTCATAAAATCGTAGTACGTTTTATGCGACAACAAAAATCTTATATTTGAACAAAAGACTCCCCGCCATCGCGATAGAACCTTTCGGCCCTACCCATACCCCTTTCGAGATACGACGTACTACGGTGACTCTGACGAGGAGTCTTTTATTCCGTAGTACGCTTTTTAACCATATCCTCAGTTTTACACTAAGGGGTTAGGTCTCCTGAAATATTAGGTTATCAAATACATAATACCGCAAAAAGCGATACTAGGCCATAACATAGCTTAGATTAAAGAGTTTGCGAAGTCGAGTTGCCAACAGCACAAAGCGTCTTTAAAAAAATAGACGACGGTTATCATTTTGAAGTATAAGTGCAATTTGGAAAATTATCACATCCCCAAAACGTACCGTGAGGACCTTTTCGCCTTATCATTTGCCCGCCACAATCGTGACATTTTCTCGTCATACCATTAGAATTCTTTTCACCTTCCATTTCCAATATAAAAGCGGATTTATTCACATCTTCAGTGATGAGGAAAACCTTATCACGAGCTCGAGTCATCGCCACATACATTAAACGTCTCTCTTCTGCGTGTGGATAAGGATCACCCTTACTTAAAACAATTTCAAAAATCGGATCGTCTGTGATTTCAGAAGGAAAACCATATTTACCAGAAGTGATATCGAGAATAATTACATAATCGGCTTCAGAACCTTTTGCAGCATGAATCGTCAAAAATTCTGTCTTTAGATTTTTATATTTATGAGAATATTTTGATAAATCTTCTGGCCTATTAAAATTATATCGTCCTAATAAAAACACGCTGGAAGTTTTTCCTTTTTGCAATGAAGCATCATTAAGTCCACTGAGTATTTCGTGGAAAAGTTCCTCTGCATTTTCTCCTTTTTTATAAAAAATAGTTACAGCTTCACCGTCGATGGTTTTATTTGAAACTACCTCTTTTTTAATTTGATTTGGGTTTTTAAGAATAAATTTGTTCGAAACAACAGCAATACGATCATTAAATCTATTTGTGATAACTAGTTGGTTCTTTCTGGTGTAGCCGTAGGCTTCCTCAAAATTAGTCATAAGTGAAATATCAGAACCGGCAAATCTAAATATTGATTGCCAGTCATCTCCGACACAAAATAATTTCGTATCTGGATTCTGGTCACACATAGCCTTAACAAGAACATATTTGCTAACCGAAAAATCTTGAAACTCATCAATGATAATATATTTATAATTTGCATGATATCGCCCTTCGTTGATAAAGTTGGCTGCTTTAATTAGCATATCGTGGAAATCAATGGATTTAGTGTTGTTCAAATAATCTTCATATAATTTGTATATAGGAGAAAATATTTCATAAAATGCCATCTCTCTTGCGTTGTGGCGAGACCAAATTTTTTCACGTAATTTGGGTAATGTATAACTATTTGATTTACACAGATCAAGAAATGTCCCAAATAATTCTGTAATTTCTCTTATGCTCCCTGTCTTTTCGAGTAAAGAATAAACTTCTTTGGGATCAGGTTGGGAAAAAGTTACACCCGCCAATTGGAGTTTTTTTGTTAAATTTTCTTTCCAAGTATGTTCGTTAAATTCATAACTAAAAGTTTCTATCAGTTTTGTCCCATATTTCTTGTGAATATTTCGCTTCCATTCCATATCAGTTCGATATTTTACTGATAAAGAAGTATTTTGGAATTCATTCTGACTGAAATGAACACGGCCGGCGCGGTTAATCCCAAAGTGTTCTATATAAATATTATAATCAGGTAAATAAAAGTCGGGTTTATATTGTCGGTATATGCTTGTAGCGGTTTCGTGTTTATAAGGTAATTCATATATATATTTCAATCCGTGCATATATAAAAAGTTTGCTATCATAACTTCCTGTTGACTTTTCACCTGTTCACGAAGAAAGGTTATATTATTTTCGGTTTTTACGTACCTGTAATAATCATCGAGATTCTTAAAACCCGGTTCCAAGACAACAGGTTTAAGATAATAGGCAAAATACTCAATCATAAGAGTTAAGTATTTATTGTCTTTGAGCAAACTTTCAAATTGTTCACTAAGAAATTTTTTTCTGGTAGAACTTGAAGCAAATGCCAAATCTGGTTTTTGACCAAGGACCTTCCCTAGAATTGAGAGCCCAAAACTATGAAATGTTTGGGCTTTTATATTTTTACTAGGGAATGTACTGGTAATTCTATCTGTAAGCTCATCAACTGCACGGCCAGTAAAGGAAAGAAGTAATATTTCTTCGGGTTTAATACCGACTCGTTCAATGAGATATGCTAACTTGCCTAATATAGTTGTTGTTTTTCCCGTACCAGCACCTGCTACCAACAATGTATTATCTTCATCAGAAGCAATAGCAATGATCTGTTGGTCATTATTTTTTATATCTCTTTCATTCAACATCCGTTTGATATTCGGTGATTCCGCAAGAACAAATCTTTCATTCAAATTATTTATGACCAATTCTCTACCTTTATTCCAGTAATCACCAAAAGTTGTAATAGTTTTTTTAAATGGATCTTGTGTTTTTACAACATAAAATACCGGTTTTAGCATTTCTGCTAAATGTTTATATTTTTCCTTCCATAAACGAAATTGTCGGTCGCTTATATACCAGTTGCTTTGGGTCAAAGCAAAAAAATCAGTCAATGCATCATTGAAGTATGTCTCGTATTGCTTTAGTGAAAGTAATAAATCAAGTGATCTTTTATTTTTCAAATATGCACCAATTTTACTTATCCCAAATATTACTATAATAACTATAATTACAAATTCCATAATTTTTTATCAATGATATAGATTATAAATTACTATTTATTTTTTAAATTTCATTTATAACCTCTTTTAGATTCCAAAACATACTACTTCCTTTTTCTATAAGTATATTTATAAAATCAGTTACTTTTTGCTTTATATCCTTATCTCCATTTGTATAGATTATCTTTAATGCATTCTTAATTTCACCATCAATACTAAACATTGGAACGCGACGATTTTGATTTAAATTATTCTTTGAATCAAGTAAAAAACTCGAAATAATTTCTAATGTCTTTTCTCCATTTTTCTCTGCAAAAATTGGTAGCCTCTTTAAAATTCCATAATCCCAATTAATATCACCGCCGGACTTTTTCAGTGTTTCTGCTATTTTAACTACCACAACTTTATCATCTAAAATCTCTTTATTAGGATTTACCCAAAAACCAAAACCAGATAAGGCTTTCGGTTCTGAAACATTTTCCAATACCCAATCCCAAAACTTGATAAGCTTTTCTTTACTTACTTTATTATCGATTAACCATGTGTCATCAACACTATCTTTGGTTAAACAACTACGTCCAATAAATGATATAAACTCTTGATGTCGTGTTGTGTTAGGAGTGCTCCAGAATTCTGTGAACAAAGGATTATTTATTTCTAAGCCCAACTGAGCAAAAATCAGCGCGAGATGGACTGCTAAAGATTCATCAAGGCCAGTTGAATATTTCCTTTTTGTATAATCTTTAGGATCAAGTGTAATTGCATGGCTATAATAATCCTTAAGTTCAACAAATAATTTGTCATATAAAGTATTCGATAGATAACCCTCCCATGTCGCCAAGTAAACATCTTTTTTATTCAAAGTATCTTTTGGAAAAATCTCCGGAAATAGTCCAGCTATAAATTCTTTATCACGAAAATAAAATGTTGCCAAATATCGCCCAATAACAAATCGAACAGCAAGAGAATCGTCAAAAAGAGTCTTCTTATAAATTTCCCTAACATCCTCAGCAAGATTTTCCCCGTCGTTTTCCGTAAATACAACAAATGCTTCGTAAGTTCGTCCTCGGACAGAATTAATAGCTATATGATAAGGCTCACCATATTCTGGTTTCTCATTTTCTTTTGAAGGACTATCTTTAATAGTAAATAGATAAGAAATCAGATTTTTAATTTGTTCTCTGTGTGTTTTGTGAAATTCTTCTTTTATTTCCTTATTTTCTAGAATGTAGAGCAAAATATCTATAATTACCTTATGAACCTCTATCCAGTCAGTCAACCACGATTTATCGTCTTTTCTCTTGAAAGGTGTCTTTTCTCCTTCATTTTTAATTATCCCAAACAAACCAAAGATTTGATCAATTTGTTCCAAACTTAATACTTGTTTATTACGAAGCATTTCTTCAATACCACGCAAAAGCGAATACATATAGTGTGGGTGGATAGTATTTCTATCAAAGAAGTTGTTAATATTTTTTAGATATTCATTTGTTCTTTTCTTAATATCTTCTTTTAATGCATCCCCGAGTCCCTCTACTCCGCGAGGGTTTAAAAAATCATCGTTTTTAAATTGCTCATTAAGTTTTTCTGGTTCCCATTCAGATTTTAAATTCGTAATGATTTGATCAATTTTAAAGTCGCTAATGTTTATAGGGGATCTGTGATGGACCACCCCAGCCATACTATGAGATATTGATGGTTCTGGCTCATATTTTTCATCACATTTTTTTCCGAAAACTTCTTCACATTTTTTAGGTTCATCATTTTTAAGAAAATCACAGATACTCGATAAAATTTCCCAACCGGTTCTTTTGTGCCAAGCTTGATCAGGATTTTGTTTTGTCTTTTCAGAAAAATATTCAAAAACATTTGCAATATAGTTTCGTTGATCTGTATCTGATAGATAATTGAAAGAAATTTTAAGGGCTTTTTTATATTCAGTTCCGCCTTCTATTTCATAATAATTCTTAACTTCAAATAGTTTGAAAAAAGCATTTTTTAACTCTTCTTTAAATACCCCCGGACATTGTGCCAAGGCAAACAATCTCAATCGCCACATTGAACGACATGAGGGAAGTTTGTCTATATAACTGAATATTCTTCTTGACTCTCTGGGTTCAGCACATTTTTTGCCAATTGTTCTTTCGATTAATTTCTTGATAGTAGCAGCGAGATTCTTTACATCCTCACGATAAGAAGATCCCTGTTTATTTTTAATTTCTAGTGTAAAAAAATCAACATCAAACAGGGAGAATGAATCTATATACTCAAAAACTTTCGTATCGTCTGGCTCGGTTAGTTTTATGATCTCCGCCATTACATTAACGACAATTTGTAGTGCTGTGTCTGTATTAGGTTCTTCAATATTAGCTAATGCTTCAAAAATACCGGATGCATCAATGTCACTGACATAAAAAGGATCATCCATACTAAAAACGGTCACTTTTTCCGCAATTTCTGCTTTATCTTTGACAATAAGAATAGCCTGGGCTAATTCTAAAATTGCGTTACTTTCTTTTCCTTCAACTAATTTCTTTATAATTTTTTCAAACTCATAACCGGACTTATGAAAGGCTCGCATTGAGTAAACCCACTTTTCATCGTGAATCTTTCCTGTAAGTAGTTTGGCCTGCTCTACCGGAAGAGTCGTTATAGTCCATAAAAATCTATCAACAACTTCAGGATTTAGGTTTCCTTCTTTGGTCGCAGTCTCTTTATCAAGCATAATATTAGCAACCATAGCTGGATTCTTTTCTGCCATACGGGTCAAATAATCAAGTTCCGGCAGACGATATGAAATACGTGTTAGATCTTTGGATTTGTTCTTGATTTCATTAAGAAAACCATTTTTCCATAACCAATCAATCCAAGCACCATCAGCTTGAGAGAAAAAGAACCGTTTGGCATCATCATTAGCTAGTAAATCTTGCGCAGCTTTAACATCAGCCGAACTGATTCCTGCCTTAAAAAATTCTTCTATTTTTTTGTGAAATTCAAGCTGGGTCATACTTTTTTCTTAAGACTAGTGCAATAATTTACAAAAAGGACATCTAAAGTGTAAACGACATCAATACACAAATGTTCTAAAAAGTCCGCCTGCTGTTTTACGAAATCCTCCTTTTTCATTTGACCATATCCCTGACTTGGATAAAGCTTTTCAGCGTCTCCTATGAGTTGGGCTGGCCTATGGTGAACTACACTGGACAGATAGGTGGTTGAATTTACCAAAAATGTAAATACCTTTTCAATTTCTGATTGGCTCGGATCAGGAATGTTTTTATGAGCACTGTTAAAATGCAAAGGATCCACAAAGACAAGTATCTCTCTAAATGAACTGGCACAATGTTGCATCCAGTATTCCTTATCGTAATAGTTTCGACCATTAACAAATATGGCTTTTGTATTATTTAAAATTGCCTCAACATTAACTTCTCTGGTTGGAGTTGCTTGNNAATTATTGGTGCCACGTACAGACTCACTCTCTTAATGACTTCGTCAGGAATCCGATTAAAATTAGTTGGCTTCTCGAAAGGGAAAATGACATCATTAACAGAAACCCCCTTCTTTCCACCAGTTAATTCTTCAGGAACAACTCCGATTTTATCACTTATTTGAATTTGGCCTGTTGCTTTAAAAGTATTCACATTAAAATTCTCAATATGTACGTGTGCATTTACTTGCTTTTTTATCTCATTACTAAACCAGCCCGATAAATCAAGTTTATGGATGAAATTATCAATTTTAAATTTTAACAATGTTAATAACTCCATATCAATTTGCTTCAACAATTTTTATCTCGTCATCCATTAAACCATAAAGTTTATAAACCAATTCGTCTATCTGATGTTCAAGTTTTTTTACCTCAGTTTGTTTTTCTGTATTATTAAGATAATCATTTGTTTTTGTAATGTTAAGAATTTTATCTACCAAATCAATAAAAGGTTTTTGATCTAATTTTGAAGCTTTTTTAATTGGAATAAAATCTAATTGAGATTTTCTTAAATATGGAAATAATTTGTCAGTCAATATAAAAGTTTTATTAAAAAAGAATGAGATCAAACTTGAATTTAAAATTGAAACAATATATTTATTTTGAAGTTCATTTTTCGACTTCGCACAATAAATCGTATTCAGTACGATAGAATCAGTTTCATCTATAGTGGCAATGATTTTATCACTAACCCTTCTTATTAATATTTTTTCACCCTTATATAATTCTAGTGGTTTAAATTTCTTATTATCTCTTTTATCAAAATTTATATAATAACCACTAACCGTAGTGTACCATTTACCTATATCCTCTCCTCTCAATAATAAATACTCACTTTTTATGTCATTAATTTCACTGTCTTTTTTACCACACTCTACTCCTCGAGTAATATCGAGTACATCTTTAACTAGTGTAGTTTGAATATTTATCTTCTCTAAAATGCTCTCATCTTTTTGGGTGATTTCAGTATTAATTACAGAAAAAGGTAAATTTAAAAATGAATCAGCTTTTGCAATATTTTTAACTTCAAAATTGCCGTCAATAAATTCTTTAATAACTACATTGTTATTACTATTATTTTTTGAACTCCTAAAAATACACGATTCCACTCCAACAGATTCGAAAACATTTGATCCTGTTATTATCTCATTTAAACCATTTTTCATAATTAATTCTCTAGCAACTTGATAATTTTCATTATTAATAAAAGGTTTAGGAATAATATATGTAAGTATATTATTAGAAATCTTTAATCCCATTTCCATAAATATTGTAAATAGATCAAATTGTCCAATCGCTGTTATAAATTTCTTTTTTAAAACCTCCTTATCCTCTTCAGATATACCGTTTTTTGTATTTACATATGGTGGATTTCCTATAACAATATCAAAACCACCCTTTCGTTCAAATACATCAGAGAAATGTAGCCTCCATAGAAAAAATGGCTTTGTTTTTGATTTCTTTAGTTCCTCAAATTTACTTAATTCAAATGTTTTTCCTTGTTCTTTTAAAGTGACTTCAATTAATTCCCATTCTAATTTTTCAATTTGCTTTCTGGTATTATCTTTTGTAATTTTTTGGTTAGTTTCAAAAAATTGTTTTTGTAGAGATTTTAGTTCGTCTGCTTTCTTTTTAGCCTCGCTGTGAACATCAAAAAGCCCGAAATTATCTTTAGTAACCTTTTCTACCTGCTCAAATTTGATCAATTGATTCTTTAATTTTTTTGATTCTAAGTCAAACTCAGCCTTCTTGATTGGTGTTAGTTTATTTTGTGAGTGAAGTTTAATATATTCTTTTTGTAAAACAGCCTGTTTCTGTTTTACAATATCTATTTGCTTTTCTTTATCTGTATCTATAGTTGTAATTATTTTTTCATCAAAAAGTTTTATACCCTCATACTCTTCAAGTAAAGAATTTCCTTGCATTATCTTGTAATCCAAATTTGGAAGAGTGGGCGGTGCAATATCAGAATTATTTGATTCATACTCAACTATGAGGGCAAGCCAGAAGCGAAGTTTTGCTATTTCCACAGCCCCAGGTTCTATATCAACTGCGTATATACAATTCTCAAGTGTTTCTTTTTTAATATCATAAAGGGATAGTTCTTTTTTGGTTTCATTTACTTTATAAAGAAAATTGGTATTTAGAAAATATCTTACAGAAGAAATTTCGTTTAGCATACCCATTGGAAATGCTCCTGAACCAACAGCTGGGTCAACAATCCTTACATTTCTAAGTGATAAGTCTGCCTTCTCTGCTATCTCTTTAAGATCTGGTAATTTTTTGATTATTTCAGCCTTTTTTTCATTTTCTATCAAAACAGATAAATCTGTATCTTTTATTTCAAATATCTTCCTTATCCTTTCCTCTGGAGCAACTTTTTCTGATACTAAATGCTGAATAAGACTTTCACGACACATATAGTGCACTATTTCTCTTGGAGTATAGAAAGCCCCTTTGTCCTTTCTATCTTTTATATTAAGCAAATTTTCAAAAATCTTTCCAAGCATTTCCGGATCAACAGAGATTTCTTGGTCTGATGGTGTATTTTCATCCACCGTAAAATTATATTGATCAAAAAAATCAAGTAATTTTCCAATTGTCTTGTTTGGAATGTTTATTTTTGTATTTTGCCAGTCGTAAACACTTTCAAATAGTCCCCCGTTCAAAAACGGTACTTTGCAATTACACAACTCAAAATAATCATCTTCATTTTTTTCTGCTAATGCTTTATAAAAAAGCTGTTCAAGATAGTCATTAAAATAATTTTTATTAGATTTAATACATGAGGTGTAAAGATTTCTCAAAAAAGCCTGGTCCCCAGATCCCCAATTATCCCCGCAACGCACACCGAGCCATCCTTTCTTTTGAACAAAGTATAAAAAAACAATTTGTCCCATTAATTTTTTTACAAAATCAGCCGTTGTGGAAATATTTGTATCTACAACAACATTTTGAAATTCTTTATTTTCATTAAAATCTTCAAGTGTTTCAATAAATAAATCACGATATTTTTCAAAAAATTCTTTGGTAACTTTTTCAACAGAAAATATTTCTTTTAATTCTTGAAAATTTGTAAAACTAAGTGGTGCTACATACTGTAGAAAGGTAGTGTTTGTTTGTTCTTTTGATACAAAATAAGTAAATCGTTTAAAGGTACTATAGTTTACCTTTATCCCGACATAATCAGCATAAATTAAACTGATACGAAAGTCACCCTTACTGTCATAGTATATAAAAATACCTGCTCGAGATTTTTGAAAACTTTTTAAAATCTTTTTACTTATATCATATTGTGCTTTACGACTTGCCCGTTCATTAAGGTGAGTTAATGAGCGCGCGGAGATAACGACAATGTTTGTATTATCTTCAAGATCAAAATCGCCCAATTGGTTAAAATCTACAAATTGCTTATCACTAAAGGCTGGGAGTAAGTTTTGTTTGATTCGAAAAAAATCGTGGCCTTTTAAAACATCTATCAATGATGTTGGGGAAAAATCATCAATAAGTTGTTGGAATTTTATTTGGCTCATTTATTACTATATTAATTATTTCTATTTTCAATCGCAATAACAACTTCTTGTGTATTTAACTTAGTGGCAGATTTAATTTTATCTAAATAATCAAATCCAAGATTATTTTTAAGTTCGTTTAGTGTATCTAATATCACCTTTGAATTATCTTTTGAATTTTCAATGGTAGGTAAATCAGCTAAACGACGGAGAGTAAAAGTACTCAAAGTCTGATAATCGGTAAGATCATCAAGAAGCGTGCGAACAAATGGCGCAAAATCTTGAACGTTTTCATCAAATTTTTCTATATTCTGTAGAAGAGAGTTTAAATTATTGAAAGACTTTGTCTCAATCGCCATTTGTGATGAATTTTGAACTCTCTGCTCTACAATCTTAGAATTTTCATAATTTTCCCAAAATTGATCGCTTCGTGGAATAGATTTCTCATCTGGAGTAGATTTTATTCTTTCGAGGACTTCTTCTATGTTTAAATCTCGTGCTTCTTTTTCTTCATTAATCATTCCACGCACAAAAAGAGGTCTACCTTTACGAATAAAGACAAGTAGGTCATTTTCTTTATATCTTTTAGCAACTTTAATACGAGCAGGTAATTTTTTTATTTTCTCAAGAATTTCAGGGTGTTTTATCTTAATATCATAGTAGAGACGACGAATAGTAGTAATGAAGCTTTCAGCCTCAGATGCCTCTGGGTTTTGTTGTAATTTAGTGAAAAGTCCAGCTGGTGATGGTTTCTCGTCTGGACTAAATATTTTTGAATCTTCACCAAGAGTACTGTGAATCATAAACATCTTGGCCTGCGCAATATCTCTATTTTTTACATATTCAGAACCTTGTATTGTAGGAAAAAAATTATAAATATAAAGATTTTCAAAAACCTTTTGTCCAATACGGTTTATACGACCAACACGTTGAATAACCCTTGTTGGGTTCCAAGGAATATCATAATTTACAACTGCACCACTTCTGCTAAGGTTAAAACCTTCTGAAATTTTATCAGTACCAATTAAAATAGAAAAATTATTTTCTTGCTTTTTTTGACTTGCATCAAAATTCTTAAGCACTTCACTAATACGTCCCGTTGAAGTACTTCCGTATACAGATAAAACCTTACCTGTAAATTTTCTTTCTAAATTTTCAAAAATATGTTTTGCAGTATCAGCATATTCAGTAAAAATAACTATTTTACGTTCTGGCTCGTTTTTATTTTCCTTTGTATTTAATATTTTTTCAATATGATCAGATAGAGCCTTAAGCTTTGGATCATTATCTACTAGTTTTAATGAGATTAATTCAGCTTGTATTCTTTCAAATAATTCTTTATCATTTTTTAAATCATTTAAGAACTTGTCCTTTTCCTTAAAATCTTTAATTATGTATTTTTTTGATTTTTTATCATTAACCAAATCTTCAACAGAGTCAGCTATTCTAGCGATACACTCCGCGACCTCATCATCGTCACCGTCTGAAATAGTTTCAATTAAATCTCTGTCTAAAGTAAATTTACCGTTTGTTTTATCAATAAAATCTAACGCTTTTGATGTTATGGTATGAAAATTATTTATACTTTGAGCAAATGCATTAAATGAACTTTCAAAACGTTTTATAAGCAAACGACGCATAAAATGAAATAAGCTTGTTTGAGAAATATATTCAAAATTTTCTTCTGAGCCTTTTACTGACTCACCCTCAATTAACCCTTTTTCATAAACAAATGGACGGTACATAGCCCCAGTGAAAAGACCATCTTCACTAAAGTATTTAGTAATAACCCGATCATAAAAATCTGACTGCTCTTTAGTAAGCTCAAAATAAGCTTCTTTTGGATCTGCAACTTTTGATAAGTCTTTTACCTCTTTTGAATATTCTGGGTCATTTTTTAGGTCAATTCGATTACGACGAATTACAACAGGCTCAATTATTTGACGAATTCTATTTGAAATATATCTTATACGTCCGTTTACTTTTTCAGGTTCAACAACTGTACTCTGGAAAAGAGAAACGTAATCGGAGGTCGCTTTTGCTTTTTTGTTTTTATCTGTCGAATTATAATTTTTATTTATATCACTAAGTTTTTTAAATAAATTTCTATAATCTCTAAATTCTACGGAAAGATTTGGTGCGACAGTAAGTTGTGATTTACCTGGAACAACAAACAACTTTAGTAATGAGAAGATATCTGCTGGAGAATTATTAAATGGGGTCGCTGTTAGTAAAATTACTTTGCGATTTTTACAAATCATACTTAGTAATTCATACGCTTCTGTATCTTGATTACGAAAACGATGGGCTTCATCAACAACGATAACATCGATGTCATTTCTTTCTTGAACAAAACTTAATGTTTGGCGTAAAGTAGCAAGACCACATGATCTGACATCCCAATTATATAATTCAAAATCTTCAAGATATTTTTTCCAACCGGAAGATTTATTATCATCACCAACTAATCCTGGAGGACAGATAACAAGGCCCCTTTTCCCTAATTGTTTAGCCACCATTCCTGTTATAACGCTTTTACCCAAACCAACAACATCAGCAATGATAACTCCACCAATTTCTTCAATCATCCCTAACGCTTGTGCAGTAGCATCTAATTGATATTTGTATGTTTTATATCCATTCCTTTCTAATAGTTCTTTAATTGAGCTGGAAACTTCTACTTGTGACTGAGCGTCGAGATAATGCTGAAGTATTGATACATATGCTTCAAACGGAGTTGGTTCTGCAATAAGTGTTTCTTTTTTAAGTAAATTAATTAATTCTTGTTTATATTGTTCTTTTTCAGTTATCAATATTGAATTTGCCCAAAGTTCATCAAAATATTTATCAGCGTCTTCCGTTCCAAAATCACCCAGTTCAACATTGAATTCATGTTGGTTTGAAAGTCCGGCACGAGTTAAATTACTACTTCCAGTTATAAAAACGGAATTTCTAATAGTTGCCAAATCATCCTTAATTTTAAAAATGTATAACTTTGCATGATTTGGCTCTAATGTTTTGCGAATTTGTAATTGATTATTATTAATCAAATTAATAAAACACATTATTTGTTTTTCAAAATCTTTATTATCAAATTCATCACTAGCTAAAGAGCTTCTTACAGAACTAAAATAATTTTTGATTTTTTCTCTATTAGTTAAATTATTACCATTTTCTGAATATTCAAAAAGCCCGTGAACACCTTTATCGGCATTAAGACCAACCAATACATTTATTTTAATATCTGGACGATCTTTGATACTTTCATACAATTCAGCTATTCCAGAAAAATAGAAAAAACCGACAAGAAATTTGAGTTCCTTACTGTTTCCAATCAACTCAACGAGTCGCTTTTTTAAATCCTTTCCTTTTTCGTTTGTTATAAAATTTGTCATAGTTTTCTAATTTTAGAAGCCTAGCAACATTTATTGGCACCTATTTTTGCTCTAAATCTCTTTTTATCTAATTAAATAACAGTTTAGCATTTTTTGATAGATTTTTAAAGCTTTTTTAAATAAAGATTTTTGAAAAAATAGTTACCAACTTTTTATCAACTCACCCCTCCTAGACTCCCCTAAGGGTATGCGTCATTGATTGATGTATGAATACGACACAAATGCCAGTTGGGGCTGTGGCGAGGGTTGTACAAGCCCCCATAAAGGTGAAATATTGTCTGTATGCGCGCAAGAGCATGGAGTCGGAGGAAGCCCAAATACTTTCCATAGATAGCCAGATCAAGGAAATGTTGCAAATGGCGGAGCGTGACCATCTTGAGATTGTAGAAATTAAAAAAGAATCTCACTCTGCAAAAGAAGCCGGGCAGAGACCAGTCTTCAATGAAATAGTCGATGAGATAAAGCAAAAGAAATTCAATGGTATCTTAACATGGAACGCAGATCGTATTTCCAGAAATGCCGGTGACCTTGGACGAATTGTAGATTTAATGGACGCAGGAATGTTATATGAGATACGTACCTACGGACAGAAATTCTCTAATAGTCCGAATGAGAAATTTCTTTTAATGATATTAGGAAGTCAGGCAAAACTTGAGAATGATAACAAAGTGGTAAATGTAAAGCGAGGACTCCGAGCACGATGTGAAATGGGACTCTGGCCATGCACAGCACCGACTGGATATTTTAATAGCAAAAACACAGACAAAAGGTGTCATGTGGAAATAGATCCACATCGAGCACCAATCATTAAGAAAATGTTTGAGAAAATAGCTTACGAGGGTTACAGTGGGCGAAGATTGCATGCATGGCTTAAAGACGAGATGAAGTTCAAGACTAAAAGTGGCAAGGTGTTTAGCATAAGTAATATATACATTACCCTGAGAAATACTTTCTATTATGGAAGCTTTGAGTATCCAAAAGGTGGAGGTCAATGGTATACCGGCAAACATACCCCTATTATTACTAAAGAACTTTTTGATAAAGTGCAAGAACAGATGATGGAATATACGCGAAGCGGTCCACATAAAGAATTCGCTTTTACCAGACTCATGACCTGCGGATTATGTGGATCAGGTATAACAGCTAATGAGAAATTCAAAAAACAAAACAACGGTAACATCCATCGATATGTATATTACGGATGCGGTCGGTTCAAAGACACTAATTGCAAGTCGGGTTATATGCGAGAAGAAGATTTAATTGAGCAACTTGCAGGACTGATGGATGAAATTGACCTTGATGAGATCGGGATGAAGCAGAAGATTAAAGACGAAATTGAGCGACATAAGAGATTCAATGTAGGCATACTCGGACTAAAAGAAGCAACCGTCAAAGTTGCAGATGTTGATATACGAAACTATGCAAAGCATGTTTTGCGGGGAGGTACATTAGATGAGAAACGAGAATTACTATCATGCTTGAGAAGTAGGGTGGTAATGAACAATAAACAGGTTAGAGTAAGTTAAAATTATCTAGTTCAATTTTCTAGAGAGTTCTAGATTGGTGATATAATAAAACCTAATGAAATCTTTATTAGAAAAAATTAAAGATATAGAATTAGATAAAATATCTGATTCTCTTACTAGAGAAAATAAGACTATAAGTATTGAGGAGCAATTTAAAATAATTCAGGAGAAATTTCATAATTATGACATTTCTTTTTTATGGTTATTATGTTATCCATATGAGCACGCCCCATTTGCAAAAAAATATATTGATAAAAATTATAAAAAATTTCATCAATATTTAGATTCAGGATTCCCAAAAAAACTTGCTCAAAAGGGTGGATTTAATTCACATATGTGGGAAATGGTATTGTGTGATATTCTGTCTTTCTCTGGAGAATTAATACCAAAATCTGCAGCTGGATCAGATTTTTTACTAAAATTAGAAAATGGTCAGGTCGTACAAATCGAAGCTGTGTGTCCAGACGAAGCTGACGATAAAAGTTTACGTTCTATAAAACCAATTTATACAAAAGAAGAACCCATTTTTTCTTTAGGTGGCAATATTGATGATTTAGAAAGACCTATTTTATTAAGAGCTCTTAAGGGGTTTGATAATAAATCAAAGTTAAACAAATATGAAATAAATAAACCCTTAATAATTGCAATAAATTCACACAATACCGTGGGTTTAATTTCTAACGACGACTACATTCTTCGTCGTATGTTGTTTGGACTTGGAAACCAAACAATCACAAAAAAAGCCGATGATTCTTTTGTTAATGGGTTACAATATAATCCTTCATTAAATAAGCCTGGTGAAAAAGAGTTTCCAATTGCTAGATTTTTAGATCCAAGTTATTCTCATATTAGTGGTGTCATATACACATCTCAAAGCCCATTGGGATTGGTCCCTAATGGTTACGGATGGCATAATTCTGGAGTATTTTACGCCTCTAATCCAAACGCTAAACATAAGATTGATATTGATTTTCCTTTTTTTAAGAAAATGATATGCAATACAGAGATATACGAGATAAAGGAAGCTAGTAAAAATTTTGAAGGTTTAATTTAAATATATGAATATAATAAATTTTCCTAATCCTAAAATAAATTTACCTAAAGAAATAAGAGACTTAACTGACGAAAGAAATGTTTCGTGTTTTAAAAATTTAGATAACTATGTCAAGTTAATAGCTAGGTATATCTATACAGACATTAATCTTGATTATCGACCAACAGACCAGAATTTTATCCATGCTTGGATACAGAAAATAGTGAGTGCGAATTTGCTTAGAAGTTTATATTTACGAAATGCGTTTGTTGATGCATTTAATAATAGAAACATGGTTGGTCTTTTCCTTCCATTAAAAGCATGGCTTGAGATCGTTGGGTCACTTGCTTCAATCTTGGATTTATTAGAAAAAAAACTATCACAAAAAGAACTTGTTGAAGAATTTAAACCTTATGCTCTTGGGAATAAAGGAAAAGGTACTTTAAGAGTTGGAACAGTTGATGCAAAAAATGTTGCAACAATGATTGAAAAGGCTGATAAATATATGAATAAAATGTATAAAGAAACTGGTAAAGACCTTGCCAGTGCCAAATCCAATGCTTTCTTCACTGATTTTTATGATGTAGTTAGTAATCCCTCTCATCCAAGCATAGATGCACATGATATAGTTGGTGAAATAATAGAAGAAAAAAGTATTTGGAAGGGTAAAGAACCAGCAGAAGTCAAAGATATGATAGTTACTGACTTACTTTATTACCAACCGATACTTGTAATGACGCCAGTCTGTATTCAAAATATTTGTCAGAAGATTCTTGTTTTAGAAAAAGATCATTTTGCTAAACTAAAAAGTAACAAATTCTTTGATTAATATAAACTTAATAACAAAAAAACCATAACTAGAGGTTAAAAACGAATTCTAGATAATTAAGGTACCCCGCTAGGAATACTTTTTTGTGGTCAACTTTCCAAAAAACTTACAAAATAAGCCTCTCGGTCGGTCTCATTAACGTGTGCGCTTAATAGGAATCGAACCCTCTCGGTCTCACTAGCGGGATACATTGAAAAATATAGTTAAAATATTTCTCGGTTCGATTCCTTTCGGGGTTGTTTTTTTCAACGCCAAAAAAGCGAGGATTTAAGCCTCTCGGTCTGTCTCACATGAATGTGCCCCTGGCAGGAATCGAACCTACATCAAAGCCTTAGAAGAGCTCTGTTCTATCCATTGAACTACAAGGGCATGGATGTTTCTTGAGATGCCAAAACAATATAACAGTTTTATATGGAAGGGTCAACCAAATTATCAATTTTCAAATCGGCAATATTGGCTTTTTTATTTTCAAAATCATTCAATATATTCTGCAAGGTCGACGAATCGAGACTTTCTATGACCAATTCATTTTTCGATATTGTCACATACATATTGCCGCTTGAAATTTGCAGATACATATAAACATCAAAACCGACTGAAATAAGTATGAATACCACGGACAGAAAAAGAAGTATAGGCTAATCCCTTTTCGGATTTACCAGCTTGCCGGAAAAATTTATAGTTCCGAATGTCGATGTTTTTTTTGCTGAATTGCTCATGATTTTATTTTTGACTTTGCGAAATTACGTCGCATAACCGTCATCTTAGTGCGACGCTTCTTTTATTTTTACGACTGTGAATTGAAATTCGCCAGACCACTCTGAAACATCTTTGCCGCCTATCGTATAATCTGAAATTTTATTGAAGGATACGCTTTGCATATCTATTCGGAGCGGATAATTTTCGAGCATTTTCATAAAAAATTGTATATTATTCCACTCACCGGTCACGCTTATATCGACAGCAAGCAATTCTTCTCCGATTGCATTTCCTTTGTCATATGGTTCAGTCGCTACGCTTTTTATATCAGATTTTATATTGCTGTTTGAAACCAGCTGTCCCAAAGTTTTTATAAAATCGACCGTTCCGCCTGAAGGTATCATATAAGCTGAGAGCTCGTTCTGATAATTTTCACCATTTGCAAGATCATTCTTCATCAGAGTTCTTGCTTCGTCCATTTTTAATTCAGCAGATATCTGATTTTCCATACTTACGGAATCCGCAATCATACGCGATGTCATAGAAAATAAAAACACAAAAGTTCCGACAGATATTATATCTATCGCCAAAAATATGATAACTAATATTTTTGTTTCTTTCTTGGGCATTTTATTTATTTTTATAGATTAATGTTGCGAAGAAGCCTGAATTGGAATCCTGGATGAAATCCGTGACAGGAAAAGATATGCTGTTGAAAAAGCCGTCGGTCTCAAGGGCATTTTCATAATCTGTCAAACTGTCTCTCTCGCCGGCAATACCGTTCAGCAATATTTTCTCGGTAGTAGGAGTATCCTCGGAAATAGAAATCGATAATATTTTTATATCTTTATTTTTTAAAGAAACTATTTTATTTATTATGTCGCTGTAATCCGTCGGATCGCTTTTAAGCGCAAGAGAAGTTGCCAATACATTTACATTTTTTACAAAAGCCACAGGATCCACGCCTTTGCTTGCATTTTCCTGC
Source organism: Patescibacteria group bacterium (assembly GCA_003142075.1). Taxonomy (GTDB): domain Bacteria; phylum Patescibacteriota; class Minisyncoccia; order Phycocordibacterales; family GWA1-40-21; genus Bog-1340. Next base: position 21,077 of record PLOL01000025.1, read on the forward strand.
TCTACAGAAGCGAACTGTTGCTGGAAAGCATTATCCTTAATTTTTGCATAGAAAAATGTAGGCGCGAATAAGGAAATCAAGATTATGCTGGATAAAAAAATAAACAGCAATAAGAAAAATGAAAGTCTGAGCAGATATTCCGAGACGATTTCATTCTTATTTTTTTGTGGCAGAAAGTTAAGCATCTATTTCTTTATATGATGATACTACAAGCCCGATAGTTGTGACAAAAGCAAGGGAATCGCTGAATTTCATGTTCGGAGTAACCTCTTTTTTATCAAAAACATTCGACCAAACGTCGGCCAAGACTATATCTGCATTTATTTTTTGATTGATATGCTTCGCGAGCCCAGGCAATGTCGCACTTCTTCCGCATAGGATTATCTTGTCGATTTTTTTTGAACCGGATAAATCCATATCGAAAATTTTCTTTATCGCATAGTCGTTGAACTTTTCCAATTCATCTTTCAAAACGGAAAATATATTTATAAGAGAATCATAAGATTCTTTCGTGTAAGTCGTTTCAAAAGAAAAATCATTTTCAAAAAATTTGCCATTCGCCAATTCATCCGAGAATAATCCCGTTTTCAAAAGTCTGTCTCTTATGAGGCTTTCTCCTATCGCCACCGATGACGTAAATCTGGCTACTCCGCCGACAACAGCAATGAATATTGTGGAATCATCTTTGATATGCAGGATTATAAAATTTCCGGCATCATTTTTTGAAATCACCGAATCAACGATCATTTTCGATTCCAATTCAAAAGACAATGGATATATTTTCGCCTGATCAAAAATGTCCGCATAATCGGAAAGAACTTTTTCAGGAATGACCGATACATTCACATTTATATTCTTGGAATTTTTTTTATTGTCATTGATGATTTCATATTCAAAAGATGTTTCTTCAAGCTTAAGCGGAACATTTTCCTCTATCTTGAATCCTAAAGCTTCCCTTATGTCAGATTTCGCTTCCGCCGGCATTTCAACATCAAATATATAAGTTTTTTCTTCGGGAATTGAAATTTTCACAAAATCAGATGAAATTTTTCCTTTAACTTCAACGAGCGCTTTTATGAGTGAGGCTTTGTTTAAAATATCTCCATCTTTTACGGTATCCGCAGCCAAAAAAACTTCTCCAAAATTCTTCATGGAAATATTCCCTTTTTTATTCGAGAACTCTATATATTTTATGGATTTGTTGCATATCTCTATGCCGGCAACCGGCAGAGATAAAAAGTTCGGCAAATAGAATAATTTTTTCAAAAAATTTGTCTTCATAAATACTACCTGAAGTATATCAAAAAACTTGCAGTTCGGAAATAACGATGAAAAAGCCGCTGATTATTTTTTAGACTTTGATTTCATCAATTCAGAAAATAGCGGAAGAAAAGATATTATTATTATCGCGATGATTATAGGAAGAATATACCTGTCTGCGCCGGGAATAATCCGTCCTAAAAAATATCCCGAAAAAATCAGAAGCAAGGACCAAACTAGACCTCCGGCTATATTGTACAATATGAAATTTTTATATTTCATCTGTCCGACTCCGGCTACAATCGGAGCAAAAGTTCTTACGACTGGCACGAATCTCGCCAAAAAAATAGTTTTGTTGCCATACTTGTCATAAAAATTCTGCGCTCTTTCAATATGTTTTTTATGGAAAAAAAATGAATCTTCCCTGTTGAAAATCCTCGGACCAACTTTTCTTCCGAACCAATATCCAACGCTATCGCCCAAGATTGCGCATATGAATGCGCCGAAAGCGAGAATCGCTATGTTCAAATAATTCTGCGAAGCTAAAAATCCTGCAGTAAAAAGCAGAGAATCTCCCGGAAAAAAGAAACCAAAAAATAATCCAGACTCGGCAAAAACAATTCCGAGCACGCCGATGAGTCCGACAGCTTTTATTATCACCATCGGATCAAGAAGATGAAGAAAATTATTTATCATATGAATTTTTATGGATTAACTCAAAGTCGATCCTTCTTTTATGAAATCCGGGACTTCCATTAATGCAAGATTTTCTTCGGATTTGACTGCAAGTATCATTCCATTGCTTTGCATTCCCATGAGAGGTTTTGGTTCAAGATTCGTCACAAACGCGACTTTTTTTCCAACAAGGATTTTTGAATCTGGAAAAAACTTGGCAATTCCGGAAAGAATCTGCCTTGGTTCGCCTTCGGCAAAATCGACAGAAAGTTTGTAAAGCTTGTCCGAACCTGCAACAGGTTCCGCAGAAAGTATCTTTCCGATTTTCATTTCTATTTTTTTAAAATCATCATAATTGATTTTTCCGCCTTCGGATTTTGTTTCATCTTTTTTCTTTTCTTCCTCGGCTTTTTGCTTCTGGATTTTTTCTTTCCTATTTTTTTCTTTATCCATAAAAGTCTGCAAAATTATTGAAGCCGCGGAAGCATCGAGCATTTCTGTCTTTCCAAAATTTTTCTCGACTTGCATGGAAGTCATGAATTCCGGTTCTAGAGAAATCGGTATTTTTAATTCAGCACCCAATTCCCTTTTAAAAGAAATTATCTCGGGATTTATTTTGTTGTCTTCGCCTTTATAATTTTTCGATTCGCCGATGACAACAGCATCTATGTTGTGTTCTTTGCATAAATCCAAAATGTTAGATTTTAGATTAAGATTATTTTCCAAAACAGTTTTTGGAAAAGCAACTCTTCCTTCTTCATCGGAAATAGCTATTCCGACTCTTTTTTCTCCGTAATCTATTCCTAAATATTTCATGTTTAGTATCTTACTATGTAAATAAAAAATGTAAAATGACGATTTTTATTTTGGAAAAAATATCATTTTACATTTTCAACGATTTTCTATATTTTCAGATTCTCATTTATCACGCCATTCTTTATATATGCGATTCCGCTGTGGAATATTTCCGAGTAAGATTGATCATCATTTTTCTTGTCTACCGTAATATAATATTTTCCGCTCGGCACAAGCGCATAGTAAGCTCCAAACTTATCAGCAATCTTTTTGGTAAGAGGAATATCTTCACCTTCTCTGAATATCTTTACGATAGCGAAAGAAAGAGGAGCACCGGTTGATTTTTCCGTGAGAGTTCCGGATTTTTTGTTTTTGAAAACTATGTAGTTTAAAATATAAGCAAGAACATACAAGCCGGCAATAATATAATTATATGGTGCTGGAGCTGCAATCAAAGCAATCGCGGCAACAATCGCTCCGATGAAAAATATTATTCCTGAAATTTTTGCCCAAGTTATATCTCTCTGTCTTATAAACTTATTCACATTCATCTTGGTCTTTGCAAACTCATTCCAATCGAATGAAAGAGAATCCATAGGGAT
>PLOL01000003.1 GCA_003142075.1 Patescibacteria group bacterium
AATCCGCAGCATAATACGCATCCTCGGAATCTCTTTCCGATGTTGTAATTTGGATTTCTTTCAGGGAAACGCTAAAAATAGAAATACCCAAGCTGATGAGAAAACTCGCGAGAAGAATCGAAAAAAGCAGAGCAAATCCTGCGTTGGATTTTTTTAAAAATGTTTTTTTATTTTTATTATCCTTCTGCATAATATGTCATATTATACAATATATTCAAATGAAATACGACATAAAAATAGGGCGGCCGCGAAGCGGCCGCCCCTATCTTATGAAAGTATTTTTTCCACAGTCTCCACAATATCTATAAAAGCTATTTCCTCCTGCGTTCGTTTTACAACATCTTTTATCTGCACAGTTTGGGTTTTCTTTTCTTTTTCTCCGGCAATCAAAACAACTGGAATTTCCTGTGTCAGCGCATAAGCGAGCTGACCTTTCAGATTTATTTCTTTTCCAAGATATATTTCAGAATCGATTTCGCTCTTTCTGAGTTCGGCAACTATTTTCAAGCAATAATCTTCCGCTTCCTTGTCAAAATTTAGCACGACTGCTTTCACAAGAGTTTTTTTCTTTTTTATCATTCCGAGTTTTTCCATTGCGGCAAAAAGTCTGTCCACGCCGACAGATGCGCCGACTGAAGGAATATTTTGCACGCTGAAACGAGAAACCAAATCATCATATCTTCCGCCCGACATGACACTTCCGATTCCCGGCAAATCCGTCAAAATAGTTTCAAAAACTGGACCGGTATAATATCCGAGTCCGCGCGCAACAGAAAGATCAACCCGATAATATTTTTCAGGCACGCCGAGAGCTTTCAAATCTGCAATTATTTCTTCAAGTTCTTTTATTCCTTCTGTCGCTTCATCAGATTTTTTTATCAAGCCGGAGGCTTCAGTCAAAATTTTCTCAGACGACTCAGCACGAAGATCCAAAAACTCTTTCAATTTTTTAGTCTGTTCTTTATCGAGCTTTACCGAGTCGGTCAATTCTTTCTCCACTCCTTCCCAGCCGATTTTATCCATCTTGTCTATTATTCGCAGTACATCCGCGTTTGATTTTTTTTCATAGCCGACAAAATCAGCAAGTCCGTTCAATATTTTTCTATTATTTATTTTTATGAGGAAATTTTTCAATCCGAGAGAATTCATCGTCTCATACATGAGCGCAATAATTTCCGCATCGGCAATCAGTCTTGATGAGCCGACAATATCCGCATCAAACTGCATGAATTCTTTGAAGCGTCCGGCTTGAGCCCTTTCACCTCTCCAAACATTTCCAACCTGATATCTTTTAAATGGCTTCGGAAGTTCTTCTGAATAAAGCGAAACAACTCTGGCAAGCGGAACGGTCAGGTCAAAACGCAACGCAAAATCATCTTTTTCTTCATGCAAGTTCACATTGAATATTTGTTTGCTAAAATTTTCATCTCCGCCGGTCAAAACTTCTTTTCTTTCAATTCCCGGAGTGTCCAGCGGCAAAAAACCAAAACGTTCAAAAACAGTTTTGATTTTGTCGCACATCGCCTGGCGAACCATCATATTTTCCGGCAAATAATCCCGAAAACCACTCGGCAATTCTGGATTTATGTATTTATCATTGCTCATTTTAATTTTCTTGGCTATTCAAAACCAATTAAGTAAATTATACATTAATAATGGCCTATATCAAATAGAAAATAAAAAATTATTTCTTTTTTATCTATCCGTTCTACCCAGAAAAATTCTAGTCAAATTATGAACGGTGTTTTCCAATTTTTCCATATATAAATCGTGCTCTTTGCCAAATTTTTTATATTTTTTCAAAATTATATTTTCATTATATTTATCATAATCATATGTCAAAACATGGATAAGTTCGTGCACGAGCGTGTATTCTTCGTCTCCGCGCCATGGATTCCATGTCATAAGGATTGTTGCTGTTTTATTTTTTGGATCAGCGATAAAATCTCCGCTCTGGCGATAATTGTCTTTTCTTTCAAAATCCACAATTTTCAAATCAATCTTCCAATCTTTCATACAAAGTTTTTTCATCCATTTCAAAAGAAGTTTTCTGAGCTTTGCTTCTGACATTCCATTTTTTTCTTTCATATTATATATAATTTTTCGGCCAGTATTCATAAATCAATAATAACATTTATAGGATTTCTGACTATAACTTAGTAGAATTCACATCCAAATCAAAAATCTGATTCAGCTTTATTTTTTCCACAAAATACCTATCATGGCTTACAACGATAAGTGTACCTTTGTATTCTTTTAATCCATTTTCCAATTCTTCAATAACTTCTAAATCGAGGTGATTGCTCGGCTCGTCAAGAATTATGCAATTCGGTTTTATCGCGACGAGCTCAGCGATTATCAATCGAGAATATTCTCCCGGACTTATTAATGAAACATGTTTTTTAACATCTTCAGTCGTAATCCTAAATCTATTCAATAACCTTCTTGCATTTGATTCAGAGATTTTTGTCGTTTCTAAAAATTCTTCAATCACTTTTTTATTCGGCCTGTTCAGCCATCTTTCCTGAGAAATATATCCGATTTTTAAATTTTCTCCTTTTTCTATAATTCCGGAATCTGGTTTTAATTCTCCAACCAACATTTTCAGCAAAGTTGTCTTCCCCGTTCCATTTTTTCCAACAAGATGAAGCCTGTCGCCATATTGAATGTGAAGATTAATCGGACCGATTTTTCTTTTGCCCATTTTCTTTTCAAGATTTTTTAAATCAAATACTTTTGTACTGCCTCGCTCGTTCTCAAAAACTACTTGCAAAGGCAAATCATATTTTGGTTTTGTTATATCGCTTGAATTTTCCTTATATTTTTCAAGCCTGTTTTTCATTACTTTAATTCGTCTGGCAGCTTTTCCGTCAGCATTTTTATAATTTACATCCTTTCCATTATTATAATCTTCTTTGCGCTTTTTACCCTTTTTGACTGATTCTATATCGAGAAACCAAGTAGATTTTTGATCAATATTTGTATTGAACTTTTCAGTTTTTTCAACTTTATCATTATATTCTTTCCACTGGCGGTCTATTTTTGCTTCACGCTGTTCTGCATAGCTTGAATAATTGCCTTCATAAATTGAAGAAAATTTTGTCACAATATCAATTTCAATTATTTTAGTAACTATTTTATCTAAAAATGCTCTATCGTGAGAAACTATCAAAAATGCTTTGTTACTTTTAGTGATAAAGTTTTCAAGCATATTTAGGCCATCAATATCAAGATTGTTTGTCGGCTCATCTAAGATAAATAAATCTGCATCTGATGAAATAATTGGTAAAAGTATTTTTTTAGCTATTTCTCCCCCGCTTAACTTTTCTTCCTCAAGATGAATCTGCGGAAGATATTTAAATTTTGTATTTTTTGAATAAGAAATTACACCATTGTCTTTTTCTAATAGCTTAGCTATTATTTTCAATAAAGTACTTTTGCCACAACCATTTGGACCAACGAGTCCAATTTTTTCATTTTTAGAAACAGTAAAAGATATGTCCTTCAGGACTTCTATCAATTCGAACTTTTTTGAGATGTGACTGCAGGAGAAAACTACAGATTGTTGATTTTTGTTATGCATATACAAAGATTCCGCGAAAACGGATTAATTAAACTTATAAGGTTGAATTTATCTTTGTATTGTCATGAGGTTTTGATTGATTAACTTTTTTATATAGTACAATATATTTTATACAAAAGCAATAATGAATTATTATTAATATTCCATATTTAAAATATATTAATACGAGTAAATTAATAGTCTTTTCTGTTTCTGGTCCTTGTAGTCAAAGAATAAAAAATGACATGGTTTTTAAGCCATGTCATTTATTATTCTTTGAAAGTGCACCTAAAACGATGTTTGTGCATTGATCAATACTAAAATTGTCAGTGTTGATTGCAATGAATGGTAGTTTTGAAACAAGTAGAGCATTCCAAAATAAATTGGTTAGCTCAATTTGTTTACCTGAAATCTGTCCGTCACATGCATTCACACCCCTTTTTGTAGAGCGTTGCACCTGAATTTCGGGACTAACTTGCAACAAGACTGTCAGTTCAGGTTGTATCAATTTTGAGAAAACTGATTCATCAAGATTGAGTCCACCTGCTCTGTGATAAACAATGGTACTAAGCCAATATCTATCACAAACTACAGTTTTACCTGAATGCAAGATATCAGCTATCTCAATTGAGGCTTCAATGACCGCATCTCTATAAAATTCATAGTGCTTCTCAATACTAGCTGTCGTATCAATCTTTTTACGCATATCTCGGTACTTTTCTGGAGGTGTTGCATATACAACTCCATTCAATCTATTCGCGAGAATTGGTGCAAGTGAAGATTTTCCACAACCATCTATACCTTCTAAAACAATGAACATGGGAAACCTCCTTAGTTTGATTTACAGTCTTTACTAAATAAATTATACCTTTAATTACTTAAATGTCAAATATCTTAATATAAAACTACAATTTTATAAGAATACGATGTTTGTAACCAAATGTTTCCAGATAATTATTAGATTCATTAACAACTCCATTTTTAATTTTTTCATCTACAAAAGCATTAATTTTTACACTATCAGTATCATCAAATATAAGAATAGAACCTTTTGAAACAAGCAGAATAGAGTTTTCCCAATCTTTTGAATACACTTCACTTCTATGACTTCCATCTATATGAACAACGTCAAATATTACATTAGGATTTAACAATTTATATTCAGGTAATGTGACTCTGGAATCGCCCCACATAATATTTATTCTTGTATTTGGAAATTTTTCTTTTATATATTCTAAACATAGCTTTGAATATTTATGTAACCCTATATCAAATAATATATATTCAGCATTTGGATTCACTAAAAGCATAGAAAGTAAACTATGCCCAGCATTAAATCCTATTTCACATATTTTATTTTTTCCTTTTGCAACAGTCTGATAATTTTTCCTTTTGTTTAAAAGACAATCCAAAGGATCCATAGAAAGATGCTGATACATGCAGTTTCCTTCTAAAGGTTCGCCAATCTTTTCAATTAGTTTCTTGAGTTCTTCACAAATTTCTAAATATTCACTTTCTCGCTCCATATAATATTTAAATTATTTATCACAAATATTCGTATACCATTCCAATCCATATTGATGTATTGGACCATATATCTTACCCCAATCAGACCAGAGAAAAGAAAATTTGTTAGTAATAAATTCTCCAGACAAACTAGACATGGTTTGTATAAGATCAACATATTGTTTATATGTAAAAAATTGTACTCCTGATATATCATCACTCGGTTTAATTCCAACAATATCAGGTAACTCAACTGAATATATCCAAGTCTGCATTTCCATATTTCCTTCAGTTGTTAAAGCTTGAGTAATAACATTACCAAGAAGTTTAAACGAATTTACAGGAATATCTAAGGTTAATTCTTCTTTTATCTCTCTTTTTGCAGATTGTACTGGGTCTTCACCTGTATTAATTCCACCGCCAAGCATCCTAGAAATATTTTCTGGATAAAAATCTTTCTTTTTACCTAAAATAAAATTCTTATCTTTATCCACAACCAAAACCAGTACATGATTTTTTCTATATAGATTACCAATTGGATTATTGATAACAACTTTCTCAATAACTGATTTATTCATATTTTTTATATTCTAGCATAAATTTGACTTTTTCATCTATTCTTCTTAAAAAGAAATACTCGTGATTATCCTCAGTTGTCATATTACTTATAATATCTACGCCATTTTTCTTTTCATCATTGAGGAACAAAAATATATCTTCCCTCCATTTATTATATAACTTTGTGTTATTTTCTAATAAATATCTGTTTCTATCTAAATTTGAAGCTGTAATAGATCTATGTCTAAAATGATGAACGTATACATCTTTTAGTACAACACAAAAATAACCAGCTTTTTGTAATGTCCATGATAAATCAATGTCTTCACTTCCATATATTTTAAATTGTGGATCAGAAAATAGTCCAATCTTTTTTGATACAGAATTTTTAACAAGAGCACAGCACGTTATAACAGCATTTGGGAGACATCTTAATATTTCAATCCCACCATGATTTTTTTCAACAATCATCTTGCATGCCTGATTGAAAGTAAATCCGTCTTGAAAATACTCAAGCTCTTCTTTAATTGAATAATTATTTGGTGTTTGATCTACTATATACTTAGCAGATTCACTTTTAGTATGATGAAGAGTATCTGTAGCTGGTCTTAAAGTACCTACGATTCCAAAATTACTATTGTCATTCATACACTTTTCTAATGGTAATAGCCAATTATCTTGAAAAAATAAATCATTATTGCATAAACATGTATATTCAATGTCATATTGTATTGAGACTTTCTGACCTTGGTTAATGGCTTCTCCCGCTCCTCTGTTTTCATCATTGTTGATAATGGAAAGATGTTCACATTGAATCGGAGTTTTTAATTTCTGCAAATACTCATATGTTCCATCAGTTGAAGCGTTATTTATGATTGTCAAAAAATATGGATGTTTAACTGTTTTAAAAAGACTCTCTAAAGTCACCTTGGTGTGTTCAATTGCATTCCAACAAGAAATAACAATGTTTGTTTTTGATTTATATTTCATATATTCATTATTTAATGTCACCTCGGACTTCAGTTTGAGAAGAAATTGATTTATATATAGCACTTAATATTTGAGTAGATAATTCATGATCCAAAAAATTAGAAGTTTGTTCATTTGGAGGTATATTATTTTCTATGGCTGAAATATATTCTTCGAGACAATTTCTTCGAGCTTCTTCTTGATGTCCTCGTGAGTATAACAGATCAACTTGAGCTTTTATATCATTCATAGTAATTAACTCATATGGTTTAAGATCGGGAAATAATGTACTATTTCTAAATATATGAATATCATAATGATATTCGCCTCCAACAGAAATTGGATTTATCTCGCTTTTAAATATTTCGTGCGATTGAAAAGAATTTACAATAATACACTGAAATGGACCCTGTTCAATTGTATAAGATTCGTGTCTAACACGTCCATTTCCTTTATATAAATCTCGTCCTTTTGCCGAAATCCAATTTCTCTGACTGAAACCATTATGAATAGCATGGGAACTAATATTTGTAATTGTTAAATCACTATGACGTAATGCGATCAGTGTATGCGCATCAAGCTCTCCAGTCACACTACTTGCGATTCCTTCATTTATCATCTTTTTTAATTCAAAGCTTGATATAAGATCTTCTTTTGGAATACTAGGAAATAAATTAACATAATCTTCAGGTTTAATTTGAAGCATAAAATCTACGGGTCGTACTACCTGCGAATATACTTTGTAATTATTATATTTTTTCTCTCTATCCAAAATTGATGACTGGGCAAACCAAATTGCAGTATCTAGACTATGATACCCAGAATGAGACATTTTCCCATATCCCTGATTATATGGGTGATAAGATTGTTCTATAATCTCTTTTGGGAAGCGCCACTGTCCATCACTATGAAAAGCTTGGATTGACGTCACTGGGCAATTAGTTCTTTTCGAAATTTCCAAAATCAAATCCCTTGTTTTTCTAAATCCATCATGATGTCTTCTCTGAGCTTGAAGAATGAAGGCAATATTCTTAGTTTTTAATTGATTCAAATATAAATTTTTCAAGAAAAGATAATCTTTATATATTTTCTCCGCTTTTTTAATATCAGTGGAAACATCACATTCAGTAGTAATAGGCTTATCCATCAGTATATTAAGTCCTCTCTCAAGAGCCCACTTTGCGTATTTAAAGTGAGCTAGTGGCTCAGTTGAAATAATCGCGGCACTTATATTGTATTTTTTAATCAAAACATCAAGATTTGATACTTCTTTTTTTGATAATTCATCAGATATTTCAGTATTATCAGTATATAATAATTCAACATCATTAATAGATTTTTCAGTTAAATAATCTTCTATAATTTTCTTTTGTGATATCAAATCAACTATTGCTGATAATTTAATATTTTGCAAAGTCATTAAATGAGGAACGTATATTCTTCTAGCGTGATAACCACATCCTATAAGTAAAATATTTTTCATGGTTTAATTTCATTATAAATACTCAACCAAAGTTGTATAACCTCTGATTCCAATTTTCTTTTTGGATCAAGTGATATTTTATTCAACTCACCTTTTGTCATATTCCATGGTTTTAAATAACTTGCATAATGTATTATGCTTATGGGCCGTACAGAATCACTTTTTATGGAATAATTAAATAAGCTGTTATATTCATCTAGATAATAATGAAATATATTATATTTATGATCTAGGTGTAATTTTTTATCATTCACCCATCCAGAATAAAATGCATTTAAAAAATCTTGATCACTACCATACTTAGGTCTATCAAGACTACCGTTAGATTCAAGTTTTTCAATTTTACCAATTTTACTAATCATATCACCAAATAATTCATGAGATGGCTCAAGAACAAAAATACCACTATTTAAATATGTTCGCGATGACTTACTCGGAAGCATACTGCTTGCATTTGTAGCGGACATGTGTGGATTTTTAAACAACTCATCAATATTTTTTAAAACTAATATGTCTGCATCGAGATAAACAATTTTATCGTATTGAGTCTGATTAAAAACATGAAGTTTTGAATATGTTGAGAACCATCTATGTTTTTTATCTACATCTGTTGGATTATTGATAATACTATCAATAACTTTATACTGAATGTTTTGTTTTTCTAATATAGAAATTGTATATGTTGAAACATCAGATGTTAAAAGTACTAAAAATGGATATTCTGTGCCAGTATTTATTAAAGTTTTGTGTAATACCAATAATCCAGGTAAATAATCGTCACTAGTTATAATAGATATGTATGCATAGTTTTCTTTTTTGTAATTTTTACTTACCATAAAATCAAAATTGGAGTAATAAAAACTTGCAATAAATAATATATAAACGCTTTCAATATACCACACATATTTATATATGTAAATATGTGTATATTATTAAAAAATTCAATTAGTTTTGTAATAAATAATTACTTTAATGGTTTATGCTATACTTTTTATTATGAATAATTTAGAAGTAGAATTACGCTCGCTGATAGATGAAAAGAAATTTATTGAACTAAATGATTTCTTAACTAAAAATGGTGAGGATTTAGGTGAAGATAATAAGGATTCATATTTCTATCACCTTCCAGATAAGCTTATCAAAGTTGTAAATAGTGAAACAAAAAATAGTGCCAAATTAACATTGAAACTTCAAAAAATTGGTCTCGGAGATGATTTTGAAGAGATTGATGTCAATTTTTTACCAAAAGATATGGATAATGTATTAAGAATTTTAGATATTCTTGGTTATGGTGAAAATCATTTATATTCATATCAAAATCGCCACAACTATTTATACAAAGGAGTAGAATTTGCTGTAAAATATACTGTCAGCTGGGGTTTCCACTGTGAAATGGAAATAGTGATAGATAACAAAGAAGATGTACCAGAAACTATTAAACAAATAGAAGAAGTTGCGAGAGAGCTAGGATTGAAAACAATGTCTAACGACGAATCGAAAGAATTTATGAAAAAAATTTTGACTGGCTGGGAAAGAGGTCCTTATAGTAGAGATGAATTTAAAAGCAAAAAAATATTTTAAATATATTATACGCTATTATTTTTTTGACGGAAGAATAATTTCTGTATAAATATATTCCGGATCAAAAGCGAATTTTACAAACCTGACGACATCGTCATATGTTACCTTCTCTGCTTCTTCAAGCTGTTCTTTCTGCGTAACTATGTGTCCTTCAAATCTCGATAGTTCATTAACAGTATCATCAGCCACATCTCCTGAAAGGAATTCAGCAGATTTTAACTGTTCAATATACATTTTTTTAATAAGATCAAATCTGCTAATATGTTTTTTATCAATAATTTCATTTATGGCTTTTTTGAATTCTTGCTCAACTAATTTAATATTTTTCTCCTCTGTTTTTACATTCATGCTCATTTGAGAATATGTTTTTCCCATCCAGCCTCCAACATTGACACCGTAACAGAGACTATTTTCTATTCTTAATCTTTCAAACAAAAGATCATAAAGCAGTCTGCCGACTAATCCATTTATTTCATTTTCTGAATAATTTCTTTTACCGGCCACTCTTAGCATTGAAATTTCAACCTGCTCTTTTACTTGACCAATTTCATCAGCAGTTTTTTCAAATCTTTTATTTTTAGGTTTGCCAAGTTCTTCCACACTTTTAACAGTTTCATTCACTTTCGGTAAATCTTTCAAAAAGTTTTTCAAGCCATCAATATGTTTTTCTTCCACTGCGCCCGCAAGAACAATGAAAAAATTACCCAAGCCATAATTATTTTTGTGCCAATTTTTTATATCATCCACCGATATCTTTTCTATCGTATCCGGCCAACCCAAAGCTGTGCTGAGTCTCCCGTGATTATGACCATGAAATATATTGTCGACAAATTCTTTGCAATATTTTAAATATTTTTCATTCAAAAATCTATTCCATGCTTCCTGTGTAATTACTTTTCTTTCATGCTCAACATCTTCTGCCCGCAAATATGAATTGAAAATCATATCTTTCATTCCAGAAAGCGCTTTATCATATTCTTCCGGCAAACATTTAAACCAATAGCATGTATTGTCAAAATCTGTCCATGCATTCCATGTGTTTAATGTATGCAATTTTGCCCACTCCTTTATCGCCTTTTTATCAGGTAGTGATGGACAACCATCAAAAATCATATGCTCTAAAAAATGAGACAAACCCTCCTTTCCTATTGGATCATCAAAAGCACCAGTATTAAATACCACACGAATATGAATACACGGCGCTGTCGGCAAATTTTTATAATAGATTTTTACTCCGTCAATTTCCCTTTCGGAAAAATCATATGGATCAAAGTTTTTTGTATTCATAGATATATTGTATCAGAAAAATTTTAATTTTTTTTTAAAAAAAACGAAAGTAAAGTTATATTTCTATAATTATTCTAAAATATTTAGAATATAGCATTATTTCTAGCCATATTTTGTCGCACAAACAGGCTGTGGATAGCTGATTGACAGATATGGGGAATAAGGGTAGAATATTAGCAGATAACGCCACATGGATTTTGTCAAATCTTTTGATTTGTAAGAAAATAATGTTGGCTTGTACTTTGAAAGCCACTTAAAAAATATACCAAAATAAAAAGCACCCGGAGGTGCAACATGAAAAGGAATATTTTTCTTTTTACTGTTACAGTTTTTTTTATAATCGTTATTGCCGCCGGATGCACAAAAAATAATCCCGCGGGACCTGGACCTGCATGCGCATTGTGCGCACAGGAAACAGAGACGGCAATCGCAATCGCCGCTGGTAACAAAACAGCTACTGCGACGCCGACAAATGGTGCCGTGGTAAATGCAACGGCGACAGCTACAAAAACGCCGACAAATGTTGCTGGAAATTCAACAGCGACAATCACACCGACATCAACTGCAACTTCAACGGCAACTGCAACACAGACATCAACACCGGCTGAAGAAGAAGTCATACTGAAAATTGCTGGAGGAACTCCGAATACAACATTCAGCATAGACTGGGGGACCGTCGAGGAAACTACTGATACATATACATCAGTGTATAGTTCTGTTTCAGCCACATGTGATTCAAGCGGCGACTGGCACTCAAGTGCTTTTTACCATGTAGTTGATGGGCACACAGCCATAAGTTATTCGGGACAATCGCCAACGACAATTTCTGGAACATGCACTTCGGAGCCATGTCTTTACGGAACAGGATTTACAATAACGGTTGAAACGACATATCTAGGGGTCGTGCACGACCGGACGCCAGAAGATGTACCGGCAAATCATTCTTTCGGACCGACAACTGGATTATTTTATTAAGTGGACAAATTCACAAGGGCTCTGTGAAATTATAATTACATTTATTTGTACATTATAATTTCCACAGGGCTCTTTTTTTATTGCAAATTTTCAGAATAATTATATATAAAACGTTGAAGAGGCATTTTTTGCACTCCCAAAGTAGAGTCCCAAAAAACTCTCACATTTATCACCGCTTCATTTGGGTTTGTGCTCGTAGGATCTATTTGTATATTTATATATCTGGAAAATTTGGAAACAGTACTACATTTACCGCTACCGCCTGGAGTTGAATTGTTTGAGCATGAGGATAGATTGCTTGGATTATAATCGTATGTCAGAAAATGTTTTACGCCGTTTGAATCAACGCTGTATGTCATGCTTATTTTAATTGGTAATCCTTGCTGTATGGCGAGAGAATCATCCCAGTGGGATAAAAAGGTTGTATCTATATTGCAAAACTGTGGTGCTTTGGAATCAAAATTACAAGCAGCTCCAATACAAATACAAGGTGCTAAAAATCCTTGTGATGTCGGACCTGTCAGCCAGCTCCCTGTCGTTTGACTCACAGCTATTGTGTCTCTGATATTTAAAACATCTTCAATAGCATCCTGTGCCAGGAAACTTGCGGTCGTTTGGTCTTTTGACAAATCTGCCGAAGACAAACTTTTCTGCGCCAAAACCATCGGACCTGTAATCGCAACCATGAGGACGGCGATAGCGACAAGAGCTTCAATGAGCGTGAAGCCAACAGTCGTGTTTGATCTTTGCATTTTTGTTTTTAAATTTTTCATCATGATTATTTTTTATTGTGAAATTCTGGACCTTTGCGAAATAACTGTCTGAAGATTAAATTCAGTAGAAGTGGCACTTGTTGTTTCAGGAATAAGACCAGAAACACTAATAATGACTCCAGGTTGAGTTCTCGCTGAACCGGAAAGTGATGCACCGTCGGCACCCATGACATAAAATGTGACATTGGAAATATTCGCGCCGGAA
>PLOL01000033.1 GCA_003142075.1 Patescibacteria group bacterium
GATTAATAAATTAAATTATTATGATTAAAAAATATAAAAACGGTTCAATAACTTGGGTTGATGTTGAAGATCCAACAACGGAAGAAATGCGCAGATTAATGGATGAATATGATATTAACCCGGACGTAGCCCGCGAACTTCAGCTTCCTACTTATAAAGAAAAAATTGTTATGTATAAAGATTATCTTTATCTTGTTTTACATTTTCCAGCACTTAGACACACTCACAAAGACAATGCGACTGATCAGGAAATCGACTTTGTTGTTGGAAAAGATTTTATTATTACAACAAGATATGAAACTATCGATGCACTTGAGAGATTTTCAAAAACCTTTGAATTAAATAATATTTTACAAAGAGGTCTTATGGATGGCAATGCTGGCTATGTTTTATATTACATGGTTAAAGAGCTTTACAGAGCTATGTCTGATGAAATAGACAGTATAAATGATACATTAAATCAAATAGAAAAAAATATTTTTAAAGGCAAAGAAAAAGAAATGGTTGTAGAAATTTCTAGAGCAAACAGAGATTTGATAAGTTTTAATCATACAATACTTACACACAGAGAAGTTCTTGAATCCTTGAAAGATTCTGGGAAAAAATTATTCGATAAAAATTTTGATGAAAATTTCTCTGACATAATAAACGAGTATCACAGAATAGAAAAAGTTTTGATAAACAACATTGATTTTCTTAGAGAACTTCGAAGCACGAACGATTCCCTTCTTTCATCAAAACAAAATGAGACAATGAAAGTACTTACCGTTTTCGCTTTCGTCGCAATTCCATTTTCCATAATCACTGGTTTTTTTCAAATGAGTTTAAGTTATATCCCATTTTCAAATTTGCCACACACATGGTTTTTCATCATAGGTGTTGAGGTTGTTGTGGCGCTTTCCCTTTTCATTTTTGCCAAGATAAAAAAGTGGATATAAAAATCTGAAAGAAAAAATGTTTAATCTTTTCAAAACAAAAAACAAGGAGACTGATATTCCTATTCATCTTTACAATACTTTAGGAAGAAAAAAAGAATTATTCAAGCCTATAAAGCAAGGGAAAATTTCTTTCTATCAATGCGGTCCGACAGTTTACTGGACTCAGCATCTTGGCAATATGAGAGCCATGGTTATGGCTGATTTGATAGACAGAACTTTCAAATATTTCGGCTACGATGTTGATTTTGTCAGAAATTATACCGATGTCGGACATCTCACTTCGGACCGCGATTCCGGAGAAGACAAGATAGAAAAAGCTTCCGCACGTGAACATTCTTCGCCAAAAGAAATTTCCGATAAATATATAAAAATATTTCAAAATGATTTGAAAGAATTGAACACGCTTTCGCCGAGCTTCACGCCAAGAGCAACCGAATATATAAATGAAATAATTTCAATGGTTCAGATTCTGCTTGATAAAGGTTTCGCCTATTCGACTGACCTTGCGATTTATTTCGATGTTTCAAAAGCAAAAGATTATACAAAACTTTCTGGACAAAATCTTGAAGAAAATATTTCCGGCGCCGGCAGCGGCGATGTTGAAGATCCGCACAAAAAACA
Source organism: Patescibacteria group bacterium (assembly GCA_003142075.1). GTDB lineage: Bacteria > Patescibacteriota > Minisyncoccia > Phycocordibacterales > GWA1-40-21 > Bog-1340. Next base: position 1,560 of record PLOL01000033.1, read on the forward strand.
TCCGGCAGATTTTTCCGTTTGGTTTTTCAAAGCGGGCAAGCATAAAGATGCTCTGCAATATTGGCCATCGCCGTTCACATCGCCTCTCGTAAAAGATGGCGAAGGTTTTCCCGGCTGGCATATAGAATGTTCCGCGATGATAAGGAAAATTCTCGGCAAAACAATTGATATTCATATGGGAGGAATCGAGCACATTCCTGTTCACCACACAAATGAAATTGCGCAGAGCGAAGCTGTAAACGGCGTTCCGCTCGCAGATTATTGGGTGCACAATGAGTGGCTAGTTTTCAACAATGAAAAAATGTCAAAGTCGGAAGGAATAAGTTTGACTTTGGATGATGTTGTAAAAAAAGGATTCAATCCGCTAGCTTTAAGATTTTTCTTCATGCAGGCGCATTATCGTTCAAAACAAAATTTTACTTGGGAAGCACTTGAAGCGGCACAGATTGGATATGTGAATTTAATTCATAAAATTTCAGAACTCGGAAATAAAATTGGAACTGTTGATGAAGATTTTAAAAAACAATTTTCAGAAAAAATTGCGGAAGATTTCAATTCCCCACAAGCTCTTGCCGTTTTGTTTGAAATGTTGAAAGCTGATCTGACAAATGAAAATAAGCTCGCAACCGCATTTGATTTTGATAAAGTTTTGGGATTAAAATTTCAAGAAGAGTGGAAAAAACTAGAACCTGTTTTGAATAATATGAAAATGGACAGTGAAGTAATCAAACTTAGAGATGAAAGAGAAGAAGCGCGTAAAAATAAAGATTGGGAAAAATCCGATGAACTAAGAAATAAAATTAATAATTTGGGCTATGAAATAAAGGATACACAAAATGGCCCAGAAATAAGAAGAAAACAATAAAACTAGCCGATTTTGTAAGGAAAAACCCCACTTTTTCTGCACTTTTATATAAAAGTATCGATTTTTGTAGTGGCAAAAATCATCCACAACTTAAACACAGATTGTTCTATCTTCCTAGATTGCGGATATTCAAAATGCCGTGATAAAATGTTTGTTAATGGCAACAGAAATCAGAAAAATAAATATAAGAATTCCTCCGCAAAATATTGAATCGGAAAGAGCACTTTTGGGTTCCATAATGCTCCGTCCAGAAGCTCTAGCTGAAATCATGGACATACTTCGCCCTGAAGCTTTTTATGCAGACAAGCATAAAACTATTTTTGAAGCGATGGTGCATTTATATGAAAGAAGAGAACCAATAGATTTATTGACTCTCTCTTCAAAATTAAAAGAATCTGTCGATCTAGATAGAATAGGCGGAATGAGTTATCTCACTGAAATGGTAAACTCGGTTCCCTCTTCCTCAAATGCAGAACATTATGCCGAAATAATTTCCAAAAAATATACCATGCGCAGACTTATAGAAGCTGCTGAAGGTATTGTAAAAATAGGTTATGATGAAGAAAGTCAAATTGAAGAACTTTTAGATAAAGCTGAGAAAAAACTTTATGAGGTGACAAGCAAAAATCTTTCTGGAAAATATGTAGAAATGAAAGATGTTTTGGGCGAGGCAATGGAAAGACTCGACAGACTTCACAAAACTAAAGGCGAACTTCGCGGAGTGCCAACTGGTTTCAAAGATCTCGACAACAAGCTTTCGGGTTTCCAAAATTCAGATTTAATAATTCTTGCAGCAAGACCATCCATGGGAAAAACTTCTCTAGCTCTCGATATCGCTCGAAATGCCTCCATCAGACATAATATTCCCACAGCAATTTTTTCTCTTGAAATGAGCACTCAACAGCTCGTAGATAGAATGCTTTCTGCCGAATCAAAAGTTGACGCTTGGAGATTGAGAACCGGAAAACTTTCTTTGGAATCAGAATTCGAACAAATAAGAGCATCGCTTGATCCCCTTTCAAAAGCGCCTCTTTATATCGACGATCAGGCTGCAAATAATATTTTAAAAATCCGTTCAGTCGTTCGAAGATTGAAACACGAAAAAAATCTAGGATTGGTAATCATCGATTATTTGCAGCTTATGACACCAGTCAATACAAAAGGCGGAGACAATGTCGTCCAGCAAATTACGGAAATTTCCCACTCTTTAAAACAGCTTGCAAAAGAATTCGACATTCCGGTCCTCGCGCTTTCACAACTTTCAAGAGCTGTTGAACAAAGAGGCGGCAAACCAAGACTTTCCGATTTGAGAGACTCCGGCTCAATCGAACAGGATGCAGATGTAGTGATTTTCATTCACAGAGATGCAAACGACGAAGGCGGTGGTAAAAAACAAACGGCAGAAATAATGATTGAAAAGCACAGAAACGGTCCGACGGGCAAAGTCGAATTATTCTTTGATGCCGACAAATCATCTTTTCTTTCCGTAGACAACTCGGCTCAATTCGGCGATTTTAACCAGACAGGAACATTTTAAATATATGAAAACAGAACAAAAACAAGTGGATGAATGGATAAAACAATATAAAATCGGTTATTTTAAACCGCATGAAATTCTAGCAAGACTTACCGAAGAAGTAGGAGAAGTCGCAAGAGAAATAAACCACACATACGGCCCGAAAAAAAAGAAAGCCACCGAAGATACCAAAGAAATCGGAGATGAAATGGCTGATGTGATTTTTACGATTATATGTCTGGCTAATTCATTGAATATAGATTTGGATAAAAATTTTAAAAATGTCATGGATAAATGTTATGGAAGAGATAAAGATCGCTGGGAGAAAAAATAAAAATGAATAGCATAGATAAACTTATAAAAATATTTTCTGAATTTCCTGGAATCGGACCAAAACAAGCTCGCAGGTTTGTTTATTTTTTAATAAATAAAAATGAAAGCTATATCGATGAATTAAAAAAAGAGATTACAGAACTAAGAAAAAATGTCGTATCCTGTGCAGATTGCAAAAGATTTTTTTTGGCAAAACGCGACGACCAAGTTCTTTGTTCAATTTGTTCTGACAAAAATCGCGATAATAGTATTCTTATGATTGCCAGCAGAGATATTGATTTGGAAAATATTGAAAAGGGACATTCTTATAATGGAAAATATTTTGTTCTCGGCGGACTTGTTCCAATTCTCGACAAAAATCCCGAACAAAGAATTCGTTTGAAAGAACTTCTGGCTTTGGTAAGCAGAATGTCCGATAAAGGTTTAAAAGAAATTATTCTCGGCCTTGATGCAAATTCTGAAGCTGAATATACAGGAAACATTTTAAAATCTTCTCTCTCACCTATCACAGAAAAATATTCAATTAAAATTTCTGAGCTCGGTCGCGGACTTTCAACTGGAACAGAGCTCGAATATTCCGATCCTGAGACAATTAAAAACGCGCTGAAAAATAGAAGCTAAATATTCTTTACCGATTTAATAAGCTCGTCTATATCTTTAAATGTTTTTAGTATTATGACTTTATTTTTGTACGGCTCAATGCGTTCATATGTTGTCATCTGACCATTTTTTATGCGACTGCTTTTTGTCTGTAATTTCTTATAAAGAACGTGCCACAAAAGCCAGAATGTTCGCAAAATATCTTTATCCTCCCTTTTAAAATATCTCTTAATTATGCTATACCACTGTGAAAATATATTATCGTGTTTGAGATAAATTATTATATCAGCTGGTTCAAGACCATTTTTTAATAAAAAATGAGTTGTACCTTCGACAATCCATTTATCTTTTTTATATATTTCAGAAATTTCTGAAATCGATTTTGATTTTTCTTTATATGCAGAAAATTTTTTCTCATAAAGAAAATCGTCAGTAGAATAAAAAGGAATGTCTAATTCCTCCGAAAGATTTTCAGCAAGTGTAGTTTTACCACGGCCAAGATCACCGATAATAAGAATCTTTTTAGCGCTTCTGATTTTGTTCTTCATCAGATTATTTAGTTTTTATTTTGATCGCTGCTTTTATGAATTCAGTAAACAAAGGATGTGGTGCTAGCGGTCTTGCTAAAAATTCAGGGTGAAATTGCGTACCCAAAAAAAATGGATGTTCTTTTCTCGGAAGCTCAGCGATTTCCATTAAAATTCCGCTGGGAGATTTTCCAGAGAAAATTAATCCTGCATCAGTTATTTTTTCAACATATTCCGGGTTCACTTCATATCGGTGCCTATGTCTTTCCTGTATCACATCTTTTCCATAAGCTTCATACGCGATAGTTCCCTTTTCTAGATTTGCATCATAAGCTCCGAGACGCATGCTTCCGCCATAATTACATTCTTCAAGAAGTTTTTTCTGGTCGGGCATTATGTCTATAATTGGATTTTTTGTCTTAGGATTTATTTCAGTTGTATTTGCATCTTCCAGACCTAAAACATTTCTCGCATATTCGATAACCATAAGCTGCATTCCGTAGCAAAGTCCAAAATAAGGAATCTTGTGTTCACGTGCATATTGGATGACAGCAAGCTTTCCTTCAATTCCAGATTCTCCGAAACCCCCGGGAACAATTATTCCGTCATATTTTTCCAATGCTTTAAAATCAGCATTTTTTGCTTTTTCACCTTCATAATCTCTGGCATTTACAGTGTGAATTTTAGCTTTTTTGCCGAGTTTGTAAGAAGAATATTTAATTGCTTCAAGCACGGAAACATAAGCGTCGGTAAGAACAAAATCTCCGGTATTAAAATATTTTCCGACAATAGCAATGTCTACAGTATCTTTAGTATTTTTAACGACATTCGCAAATTTTTCCCATTCCTTCATACCTGTCTCATTTTGTTTTTTTCTTAAATGAAGAAGTTTTAAAAGAATATGACTAATGTCACCTTTTTCAAAATTTAATGGAACATCGAAAACACTTTCAATGTCTGGTGCAGAGATAACTTGTTCGGTTGGCAAACTGCATGAGATGGCAATTTTTTCTCTTCTTTTTTCGTCCATTGGAACCTCGCTTCTTGCAATAATAATATCTGTATTTACTCCATATGAAAAAAGCTGGCGGATTGCGTTTTGAGTTGGTTTTGATTTCATTTCTCCAAGCATTGGAGGAACTGGCATATAGCTTACCATGACAAAAGCGACATCATTTGGATGCATAACTTTCATAACGCGAGCTGCTTCAATAAACATTACGTTTTGATAATCTCCAACCGTTCCGCCAATTTCAACCACAGTGATATCGGACTTATTTACTTTTGCAGATTTTTCAAAACGGCGAATTATTTCATCTCTGATTTGTGGAATAGCTTCGACACATTTTCCTCCGTATTTGAGAGCACGTTCAGCTTCAATAACATGTTTGTAAACCATTCCTGAAGTAATATAATCGTCGCCAGTCAAACTTCGATTTAAAAATCTTTCGTAATTTCCTAGATCTTGATCTGTTTCAAGCCCTGAATCAAGCACGAAGACTTCACCATGCTCAACAGGATTCATTGTCCCTGCATCCACATTTAAATATGGATCTACTTTCATGAGATTTACTACAAAACCTTTTGATTGAAGTATCGCACCAATAGAAGAAGTTGTAATTCCCTTTCCGACTCCGGACATCACGCCTCCGATAACGAAAATATATTTATGAGACTTTTTAGTCTTCCCTGCCCCGTGTGAATTTTCACTTGGTTTTAAGTTTGACATAAGATTTGGTGTATATTAGATATATTAATGTTAAAAGATAAAGGTAATTCTGCCAAAATTATTTACGGGGTTTTCCATGAGTCTAATTTTAACAAATTAAAATAAAAAAAGAAATAAAAAATCACGCTTACAAGCGTGATTTTTTGTGTTCTTATTTTATTGAATCAATCTTAACTTTAAAGTATTGCTGTCTGTGTCCGTTTTTCTTGAAGTATCTGCTCTTTTGCTTGTAATGAATGACTGTGACTGTTGGAAGCTTTCCTATTTCTTCAATTGTAGCTTCAACTTTGGCACCTTTAATAAAAGGTGTTCCGATGGTTGTATCTTTGCCATTATCAACAAGCAAGACTTCTTCAAAAGCGACTTTATCGCCTTCTTTTGCGCCAGTTGAAAGTCTTTCTATCTTTATAGAATCACCTTTCGAAACTTTATATTGCTTTCCGCCTGTTTTTATTACTGCAAATTCCATAGGTCAATATACTACACGAAAATTGAAATTTTTGCAACCCGTTTATTTGCGGTTTATCTTAGCAATAAAATTGATAAGACAACTACGGCCAAAATTACGCGATAATAGATGAAAAGATCCAAACTGTGATTTTTTAGGAATCTCATCAGAAATTCAATTGAAAAAATACCAACGACAAATGCAGTCAATGATCCGAAAAATAAAGCTAAATTATTCTGTGCAAGTACGCCGGTGCGGGCGATTTCTACAAATTGCAACAATCCAGAACCAAAAATAATCGGCACTGAAAGCAAGAAACTAAATCTAGTCGCTTCTTCTCTATTTAATCCCACAAAAAGTCCGCCGGAAATTGTTGAACCCGAACGGGAAAATCCTGGCACAAGGGCAAGACATTGAAAAACTCCAATCCAAAATCCGCTTTGAACTGTCAGCTCTTTATTTTTCTTCGCAACTTTTTCGGCAAGAAACATAACTCCGCTGCCGATAATCAAAATTATACAAACTAAAATTGCACTACGGAAAGTTGTGTCCATATATTTTTGCAGAAGCAATCCGGCTATCATTGCAGGAATTGTTCCCCAAATAATTGCAAAAATCATAATTTTATCTTTTTTATCTATAATTTTTCCTGAAATCATTTGGAAAAAAGCTACGATAAGATGCCAGATATCTTTCCAAAAATAAACTATCAAAGCTAATATTGTTGCAAGCTGAAGCACGGCGTCAAAAGCCAAATCAAAATTTGTATGCCAATTAAAAAGTGCGCGGACAATTATCAAATGTCCTGAAGAAGAAATCGGCAAAAACTCTGATAAACCTTGCGTTATACCTAAAATTATTGCATTTAAAACACTCATGTAAAATTTGTTTTAATAATTAAAATTAATATGTTACAATTATTGCACATTTAATAATTAAAACAAAATATTTTAAAAAAATGCAAGCACAAAAAAATAATTTAATAATTCCAGCTTCGGTACTTTTAGCCGGATTCCTAATCGCCGCCGGGATTTATTTTGCCGGTAAAGGAAATAATCCTCCAGTCCAAAACAATCCGAATGCAAGCACTACTTCTGAAGACATCAATATAAAGCCGGTTTCAAGTTCAGATCACATTTTAGGCAACCCGGATGCGCCTGTAGTGATAGTTGAATTTTCTGACACCGAATGCCCATATTGCAAAATGTTTCAATCAACAATGGAAACCATTATGAGCACTTATGGAAAAAATGGACAAGTCGCATGGGTTTACAGATATTTCCCTCTTGATCAATTACATTCAAAATCGAGAAACGAAGCTGAGGCTGTCGAATGTTCAAATACGCTTGGAGGAAGCACAGCCTTCTGGAAATATGAAGAAGAAATATATGCAACGACAACATCAAACAACACGCTTGATCCATCAGCACTTCCTGTCATTGCAAAAGATATCGGACTTAATGTTTCAGATTTCAATGCTTGTTTGGCCAGCAATAAATATGCAGATCTCATACAAGCTGATGAACAAGATGGAATTAACGCCGGAGCTCAAGGAACACCATACAGCGTTCTTATCTTGAAAACTCCATTGTCGAGCGACGCAGAAAATACCATCGATACCTATGTTGCACAAAATGGACTGAGCCAGAATGTAACAATTTCCGGAAGCAAAAAACAAATCGTAATGAACGGCGCATTGCCGGCAAATATGGTAGAAACTATCTTGGATGCTATTTTGAAATAAATTAAAATTAAAAAACAGGAGCGACTTCAGGCCGCTCCTGTTTTTTAATTGACATGGACAAATAGCATTTTACGTGATAAAATTTATTCGGATAAAAATTCAAATCAGGAGGGTTTTAATGAAAAACTTATCGGATTTTTTGAAAAAAATCTGGAAAAAAACCGAAAATGAAAAACTTCGTTTTGGACATCTAAGATTAAAGACAAAAGCTTCAGGCGAAAAGCATTTTTATAAAACTCCCTATCGCCACCAGAAAATATTTTTTGCAAGAATCATAGACTTTTGCAAAAGAGTGCCCAAAGAAATTAAACGCGCAAATCGTTATTAACGGTTTGCGCGTTTTTTTATATCTTTCCTTCAATCAAATCTTCCTCAAACTCTTTAATTCCCTTCAAGTCTTTAGAGTACTTGCTTATATCGGGAAAATCCAAACTGATTATTTTTTTGTAAACAATATTTATGAGTTTTTTTAGTTTTTCGGTTTTTTCAGCAGGAATGAGCATATCCAAAGTTATTATTTGTCCGTTTTCTCTTTTTGGTTCGACAAAATCTAAAACACCTTTGGAAACTTTTTTCTTTCCACCGAATTCTCGGGAATTTTCTACGAGTATTTTATAAAAAACAAGCTGTCTTTCATACTCATAAGCTTTTATTTTTTTATATGGATCGGTATTTTCCCAATCAGAAAGCGGACTGCCAGTTTTATAATCGTGGACTTCGAGCTCATTGTTTCCAACATCAACTATTCTATCGATCTTTCCGTTTAATTCCGCTCCGTCGACATTTACGCCTTGATCTTTGAAATTAAATTCAACGATATCTTTTTGTCCGAATGTATTTGCTTTTTTATCCAAGAATTTTCCCAGTGCTTCATTTCCTCTTTCTGAATATTTTTTGTAGTCGAGCGGTGCCATTCTTTCTTTCTTCAAAAAATATTCAAACCATTCCAAAGCTTCTTTTTTATCGGCAAGTTTTCCATCCTTTTTGAAAGTTAAAATAAATTTTTCTAAAGTCCTGTGTATCGCCGTTCCATACGAGCCGGAAACGGTTTTGGACTGCGGAAATCTCAGCAAATTTTGTTCCAAGAAATATTGCGGTCCGCCACGTTCGGTATTTAAAAAATTGTTCAAATGAGTTACCGGCATTTTATATTCTTCCACCAAAGTTTCCAAAATTTTCTTTTCAGAGCCGATAAATGGCGTGGTTCTATAATCCAGCCACGAAGCTGTGAGAACTTCGTGCGGTTCAGGCGCATCTTCGTCTTTATCAGCTTGTTCAGGCAAATACAAAGTTTTTAAAACTTCTTTTTCCAGACTCTCTTTATCAAGCTCAGACACGAGAAAACGCAGTTTTTTGGCCTCTTTTCCGTTCTCTTCAGTTTGATATGAAGTTAGGTATAAGTGTCTCTTAGCGCGCGTTATAGCCACGTAGAAGAGACGTAGTTTATCGTCCTCGTTGTCGCTGGATGGTCCAATTGGCAGGTTTGAAGGTAATACAATCTTTGAGCCCATTCCTTTACCAGCCCAGATATTATCCTGACAAGAAAGTACAAAAACAGTTTCAAATTCTAGTCCTTTAGCTCCATGTGCAGTCATCAAGTTTACTGCACCTTTTAGTTTTGAAAATGGACTTTGATCATTTAAAGGAATTTCATTTTTTTCATGAAGTTCAACAAATTCAACTAAATCTTTTATTGAAAGAACTTCCCCACTTTTATATTCGCGAAGTGCATTTACAAAAACTCGAAGTGAAGAAAGAAATGAAAGATATTCCGCTTTTGCATGTTCAAACTTTTCTTTACTGAAATAAAATTCTTTAAATGGACTAACAAAAAGTCCTGCAACTTTTGATAAAGTTTCAAGTGCATCATCGTCTTCATTTTCTTCTGAAAGTGCCAAATGTGAGCCGACGATTGAATCTAATATTTTTTCGAGTGGTTCATTTTCAGATCTTATTCCAAGTTCAATCAGAAAATCTGCAATGCTTTTTATTTTTGAATTTTCAGACTCAAGCATAACTTCTAGCCAATTCTTTTCTTTTTCACCACGTCTTGCTGCAAGAGAAACTTTCCAGACTTCTTCTCTTTTAACATTCCAAAACGGGAAGCTTAAAATCTCTGGAAGGAATTCGTCTGCTTCATCTTTGTATTTATTTGCGAGTGATGTGAGAAATTTTGAAATAGTAATAAGTTGGGCTATGTGCGGTTCGCGGAATACATTTTGTTCTCTCTCATATCTGATATCAACTTTAACTTCTTTCAAGTAAGGAACAATTTCTTCAAGTTGATAATGTTTTCTTCCGATAACTGTGATTTCCTCAGGATTTTCTCCAGCATCAATTTTCTTTCTTATTTCTTTCGCAATGAAATGATATTCATGAGCGCTTGTAGTAAACTCTTTGTGTTTTATATCGCCGAGCTTTATATTTTTGTTTGAAGATATAAGTGTCTTTCCCATTTCCTCTGAAATCTTTTCAATATTTTTTTCTCCTTTTGAAATAATTTCACCAGCAATATCAAGAATATCTTGAGTTGAACGATAATTCTGCGTCATTGTGACAACTTCAACATCTTTGAATTCTTTCAAAAAATTTGAAAAATTTGCAACTTCAGCACCCTGGAATCTATAAATAGCTTGATCATAATCCCCCACTGCCATAATATTTGGCTTGCCTTCGTGAACTTGCGCATCGGTAATATAATGAATTAATTTCATTTGAGCTTCGTTCGTATCCTGAAACTCATCAACTAAAATGTATTGATATTGTTCTTGAATCTCATAGCGGAGTGATGGATTTTTCTCAAGCAGATTTATACAGTCCAAAATCATATCATCAAAATCATAATATCCTTTTTCAAACATCGCTTTTCTGTAGTCTGCATAAATTTCAGCGAAAGCTTGGAGTTTTTCAATATACAAAGTATCTTTCAAGACATTATTATTCTCATCGTCCTTTTTCAATTTATTTTCCTTCCATGCAGAAAGCGGAGTAGTTTTTCCGAGTTCGTCTGCTTCTTCAGTAGCTTTTTTCATTGTCTCATAAGTAGTCTCGGCGAGATTTTTGAAAAAGAGAGTCGGAAAATCTTTTGCAGATTTATCAGCAATTATTTTAAGTTTTTCTAAACCAGTTTGAGCTTTTGTTATTGCTTCTTTTGATAATCTGTCAGCAAAAATAGTCTGAATGATTTTATTTATTTCAGGAATGAGCTTTTTGTTATGATTTAATATTTTTTTGAATTCTTCTGGTTCAATTCCGGCTTTCTTTAAATTCCCCATCAAATATAAAGAATCTTTCAAATATACGAAACCTTGTTCAGGATGAACTGAACTTAGTGGATTTTTATGAGGAAGTTTTTCAAATATTTCTTCAAGTATTTGAACCTGAGTCAATTCATCAGCTGGAGAAAAATATGCACCACTATAAAAATATTCAGGATACTTTTGAATAATTTCTACACAAAAATTGTGAAAGGTGTGAATTGCTACACGATAACCTTCTTGGCCAATAAGTTTGGTTAGACGATTTCTCATATTTGCAGACGCAGCTTCTGTGAAAGTAAGACAAAGAATATTTGAAGCAAGAATCTGCGATTCTTGCAAAATCTTTCCAACTCTCAAACTCAAGATTTCCGTTTTTCCAGAACCAGGACCAGCAATAACAAGAAGCGGACCGTCTATCGTGTCCACGGCTTTCTTTTGTTGTATATTTAGTTCTTTGTAGCGCTCTTTGAAATTCATTTATTTATAATTAATTATTTTGAGGTCGAAGCAATAGTAATATAGTTTGCTATATTGTTATACCTGGTATTATATTCAGAATTTCCTGATCCTAAAATAATCGGTTTATTTTCTAAATTTTCAATTGCTTCTTTTGCACTGCTTGGATAGCAACAACTATATATTATTTCATTAACATTAGGAAATTTTTCAGATACCTGTCCAAATAAATCTTCTGGAGATATTTCAATATTTTTATCCTGTAAAGATTTGAACTTTCCATTGTCAAAATGAACTGCATAAAAAATAACTTTTTTGTCTTTTGCTTTTAAATTAAATACACCCGGTGAAATTTCCGTGATATTAAAAAAGCGATAAATTTGTTTGCCATTTTTATCCGGCCAATGCTTATAATCAACCCCCATTTCATTCAATTTTTCTAGAGTCAATTCCTCATCATTGCTCTCAACTGGTTCTTTGCTTTCAAAAAAATTCATACCTATATTTTATCAACAATAAAAAAAGACGCAGGATGACCCGCGTCTTTGATACCTTTCTATTCTTATTATTTATCTTTGATTTCTCCTAGAATCTTTATTATTTCCTGGTTCTGTTCTGAGATTTTTTCCTGAACCTTTAAGCTTTTTTTCACATTATACGTCATTGTGAAAAATTCAATAATTCCGAAGAAAAACACTGCAATGACTATTACTGGTCTAACCAGCTGACCTAATATCTCTGCTGTCATAATATTACCTCCAAAGATTTTTTATATCCGAAATATAAAATCTTATCGGCTCTGCACATAGATTATCATAATATAATATATTTGTCAAGCATAACAACGCAGCCGGGTTTTGCTTCGCAAAACCCGGCTGAATTGTTCATTTTTAATAAATTTTTAAAATTTAACCGTCAGTGGACTTCCAAGCCCTGTAATGTAGTCATAATGTTTCCTAGCAGTGCAGAAAAATGTGCATGAGCCATTTGTGCCGGAAGTAATATCGCGGAAATAGTCAGCATAATTTGTCTGTTCTTTATCTGAATATAATTTTGTATTTGAAACTGAAAGCCCGAGAGATTGAATCGCCGCCCATTGTGGAGCTCCAGCAGAAGTTCCGCCGACAACATACCAAACGCCTTTTGTCGCTGAGCTGGACCAATAAACAGAAAATCCTGAAGCTGGATCTGCGTTATAAGAAACATCGGGAATTGCTCTCATGCTGTTTGATTTTGCAATTGAATAATTGCTCTGGTAGCTCGGTTGTTTTTCATAAGCACTGACTCCTCCACCGCTTCCATTCCATGCAGTTTCTTTTTTGAAAGTTCCGCCAGATAAAAATGCTACAGTCGTACCGCCAACGCCGATAACATTCGGCGATGATGCTGGCCAAGATGCTCCAGCACCGTTGTCTCCGCTTGATGCAAAAAATATCGCGCCATATTTACTAATGAAATGACTGTCCATTGAAACTTCTTCAGGAAATTCCGCTCCGCCCCAGCTCATTGAAACTGCAACAACATCTTTTCTTCCCGCGGCATAATCAACCGCGTTTATCAGATTTGTTCCGCTCGGAGTTGTGGCTTCAACGAGAAGAATTTTTGCATTCGGTGCGATTGCATGAATCCATTCAATATCAAGCGAAGTTTCTCCGCGCCAGCCGGAATTTGTTTTTATTGTGGAAGACATTTTATGAACTTCAAGACAGCCGTTTTTGACTGTGCAATCCGGTAGATTGAATTGTTTCGAGAAAGTTCCTAAATCTTTTTCGATATATTGGTCGTCATAAGCGTCAATAACGGCGACAGTTCCATTTCCACCAGTTTTAGGAAGATTATAAATTGCTTTTACTTGGTCAGGAGTTAATCCGGCTGGAATTTTTGAGGAACTTGCAGAAATATGAATCGGCGGTTTGCCTTTAAAATTTGCAAAATGATAAGCCGCCTGAGTTTTTGGAGTTGCTATTAAAAAATAAAAAATCAGAGCAAAAATTGCAAAATATTTTTTCATCTGCAGACATTTTACAGATTAAAAATTTTATTTGCAAATTTTTCTTCAAAATTCTTGTGGATAACTTTTAAAAAATTATGAAAAAAAATATTTTTACACTCCGACTTCCGGATTTTTTCAAAATTTCAATTTTAAAAAACCTCTTTTGGAGGTTTTTTTGTTTTTATTATTTAAGAGCTAAATTTTGGTGTGTTTTCAAACCTTCAGCATAAAGCTTATTTATATTCGAAGCTGTAAGAGCTTCGGTGTATATTCTGAGATTATTCATCATTCCGTTCATAGTATATCCATTAGTGTTACAGGCGGCTCCAATTTGAGAATAGCCTAGAGTAGTAAAATTAAAGGGTACTGAAATTATCTGTGTGGTATCTAAATTACCATTAACATACAGACTTACAGAGTTGGTAGAACGAGCATATGTTGCTGCAACATAAGTCCACCTGCCTTGTGGTAATTTTTTACCGTCGACAACACTAGCTCCATAATTATATAAAGATAATAAATTATTATTAACACCAAATAAAACACTGAGGCCTCCACTATTGCTCTGGCGTTCACAAAACATTGTCTCTTCTATCTGTCCATTAAAAGATGTATTGTTTGAATAATTTATCCAAGTACCAATAGTAAAATCGGTATTACCCAACATAGGTGATGTTGATAATGGTAAAAGGATTATAGCTGTTAGAGGAGTAAAATTATATGCTCCTTTACCATTATATCCTCCGTTTGGAACAAAACTTACGCCACTAGAAATAGTTCCATTACTATTATGTCCTGATGTATCCGTTGCAATTCCTGAGGTACCGGGATCAGTATTCATTAACCATTCTCCCGCTAATTGATCTCCGGTATCATGCAGTATAGTAGCTTCAAATTGTTCTCCTGCAGCAATATTTGCACTATTGGTTGCACCATTTAAAGCTGCCATAACTACACTTGAAAGCAAAGCTATGATAGAAATGACGACAAGCAATTCTATGAGAGTAAAACCTTTTTTCAGTTTTAAATTTCTTGCCATTTTGATTATGAATGCAGACTATTCATGCCAGTTTTGAAAAGATTCCAAAGTATATTCCAGACATAAAGCACGGGACCGGACAAATAATTATTCCAGACCATCACGACAAAATTCCATGCGGAATTGAGATTCGCTTGAACAGTCGGACTGTTAAAAATATCTTTTATATTAAAACCAAAATAACCCAAAACAACGAGAGCAATTATTATCACTATGATAGTTCCTATTAATCCTTTTTTATACATTGGTTTTGCGAAACCACATCGCGCGACCGTCCTTTAAGCGCGACGCACTTTCAAATTAAATTAACTAAATGACTTCCCCATTATTTTAACATATTTATATGATTACTGAAAAGCTCTGATATAAACTTTTCGAATCAGCTAAAGATTTGCCGAAAAAAATAATTAATCTAACGGTGGCAAATAAAGCATCGGGTCAAGATAAGCGGTTGAAGTCGCCACTGGCATAGTATACGTTCCATCGCAAACTTTGCTTTTATAACTAGTTATTTCTGAACCCTGAGTTGCATATAAGCCAAAATGCAAATGCGGACCTGTCGTAAAACCGGTCAAACCTGTATATCCTATGATATCTCCAGTTGAAACATGATCGCCTGGTTTAACTTTTATGATGGATAGGTGTGCGTATATCGTCGAAAGACCATTTGGATATTGCAAAAATACCCATTTTCCAAAAGATGCTCCAGGACAAACTGTGTCTGTGTCGCCTGTTCATTCAACAACACCGCCGAGCGCAGCATAAGCCGGCGTTCCGATAGGCGCGGCAAAATCCACTCCGTTGTGCCCGTTACCGCTATAAGCTGTCGTTGTTTTTGAAAAATCCGTTATACCAAACGGCTGAGTAACTCTTATTGAATTCAAAGGCCAATCTAAAATTCCATGGCTTGGCGAAGGATAGCTGTTCGTATTAACAGTAAGATTAAGTTGTGATTGAAATTGTGCAAACTCTTTATCAAACGCATCAGCTTTAGCTTTTTCGTCCGCCAGCATTTTTTCATAATTCGTTTCGGAATTTTTGGTAGTGGACAATAATGTATTTTTTTCATCTTTCGAAATTTCAAGAACTTGTTCTTGATCCGTTAGACTTGATTCTAATTTAAGCAAACTTTCTTTTTTCTGTTCAGCCTGAGTTTTATTATTTTGCAAAGTATTTGTCGTATCTTTAGTTTCAAAAACTTTTTCTTTTATATTATTCTGGATCGAATAAGTATTTTGCATATCGTTCCATAATTCGGACAAATCATTGTATGTAAGAAGATTCT
>PLOL01000021.1 GCA_003142075.1 Patescibacteria group bacterium
TCAAAAGAGAACCTGTTTCTATATGAAGAGTTTTCAATCCGTTGATATCCTTTATCTTATCCATGTAAAGAGCAACTTGTGTTCCCTTTCCACATCCAGATCTGCCTATAAAAATACATGCTTCCAAGCCTGATGCATTTTCTTTATCATTTGAAATATTTATCATGAAAATTATTATAGCAGAAAAAAAATTAAAGCAAAATAAAAGGGCGGCCGCTTTNNCCGCTTTCGCGGCCGCCCTTTTATTTTATTTCTTAATATTCTCTCATTGTTATCTGAGCTTGCACTTTCTTTATCAAATCAATAATAACGGAAACAACGATAAGCAACGCAGTTCCTCCGACGGCTATTGAAGATATTCCTGTAATAGATTGTATTGCTATTGGCAAAACTGCGATGACACCGAGAAATAGTGCACCAACCAAAGTAATTCTCGTCAGTATATTGGCCACATATTCCGACGTCGAAGTTCCAGGTCTTACTCCAGGAATAAATGCTCCGCTCTGCTGAAGATTTTTCGACATCTGTTCAGGATCAAAAGTGACTGCCGTGTAAAAATATGTGAACAAAACGACAAGAATAAAATATAGAGAACCGTTAACCCAGGCATTCGCAAAAAATATGTTCAAGGAAGATGCAACTGTTTTCAAAGTAGGATTTGTCGCTATTTGTATTATATATTTAAATATCATTTGTGGAAAAAGAAGGATAGACATTGCAAAAATTATCGGAATCACTCCAGCTTGATTCAATCGTAGTGGTATATATGTTGAAACTCCTCCGGAAGTTTTTGAACCAGTTATTCTTTTTGCATAAGTGACTGGAATAGGTCTTTCCGCTTCCGAAATAAAAACGATTCCGTAAATTACGATAAGTGAAATCACTACGACCAATAAATACATGGGAATTTGAGAGATATCAAAAGATGCGCTCATCTGCGAAATGGCCGTAGGTATGCGCGATACGATACCGGCAAAGATAAGCAGAGAAGTTCCATTTCCTATTCCAAACTCTGTCATGAGTTCTCCTATCCACATTAATAAGATTGAACCGGCAGTTATTATTAAAATATTTATAATCATATCAATACCGCTCAAAGTTGGTATGACTCCGGATTTTTCAAGCAATATTAAAAAGCCAAAACCTTGTGCGAGCGCAATCGGAACTGTAAGTAATCTTGAAATCTGAGTAAATTTTCTTCTGCCAATTTCTCCTTCTTCCTGATACATTTCTTTCACTTTTGAAGACATCATCGTAAGAAGCTGCATGATAATCGATGAAGTGACAAAAGGACCGACTCCCAACATTACAATAGAAAGTTTGCTCAAACCACCTCCAGAAAATACGTTTAGAAAATTAAGGACATCGTTTCCGGCGAAAAATGAATTCAATCTGCTCGTATCGATTCCAGGTATTGGAATCGCGGCCAACAATCTTGAAATAAGTAGGGCTCCAAGAATAAAGAGGAGTCTTCCTCTAAGGCCTTTATCTTGAAAAACCATTTTTATTTTACCAAAAAAGTCCATTTTATTTTATTTTACCGATCCTCCAGCTTTTTCTATTTTTGTTTTTGCTTCGACTGATACTTTGCATCCGGAAACATTCAATTTTTTAGAAAGATCGCCCAAACCTAGTATTTTTACTTTTGGATTTTTACCAAGTCTTGTTTCTAATGCGCCGATTTTTACCAAATATGATGGAGTAACAGAATCGCCATTTGAACATGCGATTTCCAACTGGCCGACATTGATGACAACAAATTTAGCGTTGATTGATTTGAAAGAATAACCTCTAAGCTTAGGCATCTTCTTTATAATATCTCTCATCTCCGGTCTTACTTTGTGACCGGCTCTCGCTGTCTGTCCTTTTCCTCCTCTGCCGGATGTCTTTCCTCTTTTTCCTCCTCTTCCGACAATCGCAGTCTTTTTATTTTTTGTTATTCTTTTAAGATTATGAATTTGCATGGTAGTGAATTATTTTTTAACTTCCGTTTTTACTTCTGGACTCGTTTCTGCCTTTGCAACCGCAGGAATTCTCTTTTTATCAAAAGCCGAAAGCGCAATGATGGCCGCTCTCGCAATATTCAATTTATTTTTTGATGGTGAAATTATTTTTGCAGTTATATCTCTTATTCCGGCCAATTCTATGACATTTTTCAATGCACTTCCTGCGCTTACTCCTCTTCCTTTTGCAGGCATCATTATGACTCTTCCACTACAATATTTAGCATCTACGCTGTGAGGAATAGACATTGTCTTTGTAAGATTCAAGTGTATGATATTTTTCTTCGCATTTCTGTATGCTTTGTCTATAGCGAGAGATGTATCATTTGCTTTTCCTGTTCCGACTCCGACTGTTCCTTTCTTATCGCCGACAACCATATGAACGCTGAAGTTCAATCTCTTTCCTCCTTTCGTAACTCTAGTAACTCTTCTTATATTCAAAATTTTTTGATCAAACTCCGGTTTGATTCTTTCTGGTCTTCCGTGTCCTCCTCTTCTTGGATTTTTTGTTCTGTCTCCGCTGTTCATTCCAAACTGTCCAAATTGTTTTCCAACAGGTTTGGTAAAATGAGGTCTCTGCCCCATTGGCGCATTTTTTGCATCTGCTGAATTTGCAGGAACAACAGGAACGCTATTTGTATTTTTATTTTCTGTATCCATAATTATTAATCTTAAGATAAGTAAACTATATTCGCTTCGCTCATTAATTTTCTAAAATTTAAGTCCGCCTTCTCTTGCGCCATCCGCAAAAGCTTTCACCTTTCCAGTATAAATAAATCCTCCTCTGTCAAAAACTACTTTTGATACGCCTTTTTCGATTGCCATCTTTGCCAATTCTTTTCCAGCGTTGGCGGATTTTTCAATAAAATTCTTTCCTTTAGCTTTATCAGCTGAATACGAAGCCAGAGTGATTCCCTTTGTATCATCAATTATTTGCCCATAAACGGAAGTGTTTGATTTATAAACGCTTAATCTTGGCATTTCCGAAGTCCCGGAGATTTTGGCTCTGAGTCTTTTGTGTCTTACTTCTATTTTTGCTGATTTGCTTGTTAATCTTTTCATTTTTTTTCTTTATGACTCGAAACTAAGCTGTTTTCTTTCCTTCTTTTCTTCTGATAACTTCGCCTTCAAATCTTATTCCCTTTCCTTTATATGGTTCAGGTTTCTTTATTGCTCTCAATCCTGATGCAAAGCTGGTAATCAATTCTTTATCTATTCCCGTAATTACCACAACTCCTTTATCTAAAGACACTTTTAATCCGGCAGGAATTTTTACTTTTACTGGGTGAGAAAAACCTACTTTAAAAGTGATATCCGTAGGGGTGACGTCGGCTTTATATCCGACTCCTTCAACAATCATTCTCTCGCCATAACCTTTATTCACTCCTTCTACCATATTTTGAATATGAGAAGCATAAGTTCCCCAAAGCGCTCTGTTTTCCAAAGAATCTTTGACAGGTTTAAGGCTGACTTTATTTCCTTCAACAGAAATAACTATATCCTTTTTGAAAGTTCTTGAAAGTTCTCCGAGTGGACCTTTTACGCTAACAACATTGCCGTTTACTTTAATTTCGGTCTTTGCTGGTATTTCTATTCCTTTTTTTCCTAATCTTGACATTATATTAAAATAAACTTAATTACCAAATTTTGAATAAAATTTCTCCGCCGATTTTCTGTTTGACTGCTTCTTTGTTTGAAAGCACTCCTGCTGGTGTAGAAATTATTGTCACACCAAAACCATTTTTGAAAGGTTTGATATCTTCTGATTTTATATAAATTCTTCTTGAAGGTTTTGAAATCCTCTGGACATTGGTGATTTTAGGAGATTTGTCGGATTTATAACTCAAAACGACGTCAATCATATTTCCATTCTTGGAGAAAGATTTTATATAACCTGTCCTTACAAGAACATCTGCTATAGATACTTTTATTTTTGAGGTATAAGCTGAAACAGACTCCTTTCCTGCAAGGTTTCCATTTTTGATTCTTATTATGAAATTTCCAATAACGTCAGTTACCATGATGATTTTTTAATTCCGGGAATTTTTCCCTGATTAGCAAACTCTCTGAAGCATATTCTGCAAAGATCAAAGTCTCTCATATATCCGTGCTTTCTTCCGCAACGGAAACATCTCCTCACTACTCTTGAGGCAAATTTTATCGGTTTTTTTGATCTTGCAACTGTTGATTTCTTAGCCATTTTGTAAAATGTAAAATAAAAAGCTTGAAAAAGCTTGTTGCAATATACTAGCAAGAAGCTCTTATAAAGTCAATAAAAAAGGGCCGCACTTTTACATGCGGCCCGGGAAATCTTCATCGGATTCTTGTTCTTTGTCCGACAGTTAAGTGGGACAAAATTACTCCGATTAGTTTCCTTTTTTTTCTATCCTTTCTTTCATTTTTGCAAAGTACCTCTCCGCAGACTTTTTCCCCATCTCAAGGAGCATTAGATTTAACTCCTTCACTTCCTCAAACGACAGACCTTCGGTAAAGTCCATGTTTTTCTTTATCTCATCCATCCTTTGTGAGACAGCGCGGTCCATGGACGCTTGCATAATCCTTTCATACATAACAGCTTTTTCCATCGATTTCACCTCCTTTCTAAAAAATTTGACTCCGACAATATTGTATCATAATTAATTGATATGTCAATATATAAACAAAAAAACCGCTTTTTAGCGGTTTTTTAAAATTTTTCTTATTCTCTCTTTTTCTTTCCTTTTCTTCTTTTTTCTTCTTCACCTTTTTTGAATGGAAATCCGAGATATTCCAAGAAAGTTTTTGCTGCAACTTTATCTTTGACATTCGTTACTATTGTAACAGCAAGTCCGAAAACATCTTTCAATTCTTCATCAGATGATTCAGGAAAAACTGAGTTCTCTTTCATTCCGATTGTGAAATTGCCCATATTATCTATTGCATGGACTGAAAGCCCTCTGAAATCTTTTGTTCTTGGAAGCGCAATATAAACAAGCTTGTTTAGGAAATCAAACATTCTTTGTCCGCGAAGCGTAACTTGATATCCGACTGGATCTCCTTCTCTTACTTTAAATGTTGCAACTGATTTCTTTGCAACTTTAAGCATCACTTTCTGTCCGGAAATTTTTGTCAGCCTGTCATCAACAACTTTATTTTTGTTCTTATCCTTGAAAGAGCCTGTACCGGAACTCAAAACAACCTTCAAAACTTTTGGAGTTTGCATTTTGTTCTTTAAGCCTAAAGTTGTCTTTAGTGCTTCAAAGGCTTTATTCTGTTTTTCTTTTAATGATATCATCTCTTTTTTATTAAATATTAAATCTCTTTTCCTGTTTGTCTGCTGATTCTCACTCTGTTGCCACCAATAGTTTTCTTTCCAACTCTCGCTCTCTTTCCGTTTTCATTTATCATGACATTTGAAGCGCTGATAGGCATTGCCTTGTCCACAACCTGTCCCTTTGCACCTGACTGTTTTGCTTTCTGGTGTTTCTTGCTGACATTTATGCCTTCTATCAAAACTTTATTTGCTTTCGGATATGCGACAACAACCTTTCCGGTTTTGCCCTTGTCTTTTCCAGCTATCACTATTATATTGTCTCCTTTTTTAATTTTCATGGTATTTGCTTATTTAAAATTAGACTATTTCCGGCGCAAGAGAAGCAATTTTCTTGAAACCCAATTCTGCAATCTCTCTAGGTATCGGACCGAAAACTCTTCCGGCAATCGGATCCTGTTTTCCTTTTTCAATTATGACTACTGCATTCTCATCAAATCTTATATATGAACCGTCAGCTCTTCTGAATGGTTTTCTTTGTCTGACAACAACTCCGTAAAGAATATCTTTCTTTTTAGCCAATTTTCTAGGCTCAGCTTTCTGAACAGACAAGATGACTACTTCACCGATACTAGCCCATCTCTTTTTTGAACTTCCAAGTATCTTAAAAATCCTGCCGATTTTAGCGCCTGAATTGTCTGTTATATTTACGATTGATCTGTCTTGTATCATTTTATTATTTAAAAATTATTATTTCTTCAAAACTTTGAATCTTTTGTTTTTTGAAATCGGTCTTGTTTCGATTATTTCTATAATCTCTCCTTCCTTGCATGTATTTCCTTCATCGTGAGCCATGATTTTATTCTGTTTCTTGATGTATTTTCCATACTTCGGATGTTTTGTAAAAGAATCGATGGAAACAACAACGGTATCCTTCATTTTTGCTGAAGTTACAACTCCTTTCAATACTTTTCCATTTTCTTTTTTTACTGATTTTTTTTCCATATTTTTATATTAAAATTATGCTTTTTTCTCTTCCTTTAAAATCGTAAGAATCTGGGCAATTTCTTTTTTAAGATTTCTTCCTGATTTTACATTTTTCGTTTTGCTTCCTGATGTTCCAAATCTGAAGTTGCTCAAAGCAGTTGCCTTATCTGAAAGCTCTTTTTCAAGTTCTGCCGTTGTTTTTTTTCTAAAATCTTTAATGTTCATAATATTTATATTATCTTGCTAGGAATTTTGTGTGAACTGGAAGCTTCGTTCCTCCTTTTCTCAGCATTTCTTTTGCTGAAGGCAAATCGCATCCGTCAACTTCAAAAAGAACTCTTCCAGGCTTTACGATAGCGACATAACCTTGCAATTCTCCTTTACCCTTTCCCATTTTAACTTCGGCTGGTTTCTGAGTATATGGATGATCTGGGAAAATTCTTGTCCAAATCTTTCCGCTCTTGCTCATTGAGTGAGCAATAACTTTTCTGGCGGCTTCAATCTGAGTGGATTTAATTCTTCCCGCTGATATAGCTTTCAAGCCATAAGAACCGAAAGAAAGTGTTGTTCCTCTTGTTTCTACTCCGATCTTGTCAGGATTTTCCCTGAAAGTATGAGCCTTTCTGAATTTTACTTTTTTTGGCATTAACATAATTTTTGTTTTTTTATTTCTGGTTTGCTTCGCTACGCTCGCAATGACCTATTTCTTTTCTTTATTGAAAATATCACCTTTATATATCCAGACTTTTATACCGATATCTCCGTATGTCATATGAGCTTTTTCTTGCGCATAATCTATATCTGCTCTCAAAGTTTGTAGTGGAACTCTTCCTTTTTTCATTTCTTCTGATCTTGCGATTTCTGCACCGCCAAGTCTTCCTCCGCAATAAAGTCTGATTCCTTTGACATCGCGATTTGCCATGACTTTTTCAACAGTTTGTTTCATAACTCTTCTAAAAGGCAATCTTTTTTCCAATCCTTCTGCAATCATTTGGGCAACTATAGCTGCATTTGATTCTGGTGATTTGATTTCTTCAACATCCAATTTAAAATCTGCAGGAATTGAAAGCTTGTTCTTCGTTGTAAATTTCATTATATCTTTTCTGAGTTTTACGGAACCTTCTCCGCTTCTGCCGATGACAACTCCGGGTCTTGAAGTTTTAATGATGAGTCTAAAAGTCTTGTCATTTCTTTCCATTTCAATCGAGCCGATGTATTGGCCTCTCATCTTTTTTTCAAGAAATTCTCTGAGCATCATATCAGCTCTCAAAAATGCTTTGTAATTTTTGCCAGTAGAAAACCAGCGGGATTTCCAATCTCTGATGATTCCTAGCCTATGTGAATATGGATGTACTGAGTGTGACATAAAATTATTTTTCAGATTTTTTAACTTTCTTTTCTGTTACGGCTTTTACAGCTTCTTTTTTATTTTCTACTTTAACTGCTTTTTTACCGGGTTTAACAGGCATATTATCTATTGTATCCAATACTACAAAAACATGACTTGTTCTCTTATTTATAGGATAAGCCATTCCTCTTGCTCTTGGCATTCTTCTTTTCAAAACTACTCCTTCATCTACTCTGAATTCTTTTACAAAAAGTTTTTCTACTGGAATATTAAAATTGTGCGATGCGTTTGCAACCGCTGAATCAATCAAATCTGAAAGTGGCTTTGCAGCTCTTTTAATCAAAAAGTTTAGAGTGTTTTTCGCATCCTCTATTTTCTTTCCTTTCACTAGATTGGCAACTAATCTTACCTTTCTTGGTGACTGTCTATAATCATTTAATCTTGCGGTAATCATATTTATTTTTTAGCTTCTGTCGATGCCTTTGCTGCCTGTGCTGCTGCTACTTCTGATTCTTTTGCGGCAATATCAAGATCCTTCTGCATCTTACCTCCATGTCTGGTAAACTTCCTTGTAGGTGAAAATTCTCCGAGTCTATGTCCAACCATATCTTCTGTGACAAGTACTTCCAAATGCTGTTTGCCATTATGAACACCGAAAACGAAACCAACCATTTCTGGAGATATCTGGCTTCTTCTTGCCCATGTTTTAATGACACCAGTTTCAACCGGCTTTTTTCCTTCTATCTTTTTTAGAAGTTTTTCATCTACGTATGGTCCTTTTTTCAGCGATCGTGACATTGTTTTTTATATAAAATAAAAGTTAAGAGGTCTTTAACCTCTTTTCGCTCTCCTCGGTTCGAAAATCAAAAAAAATATTTTTAATTTCTCTCACTCTACGTCGGCGATAAGCTCTAAGAGCTCGAATTAGCATATTAGCAAAATTACGAATAATGTCAACAGCAAAATGGGGGGTTTCCGATAAAAAATACTGGGTACAAAAAACTATTTCGGAATAGCAATCTGCGTATTATTATTTTGGTCATTTTTAGAATTCAAACCTCCCGCAATTCCCATAATCAAAAAACTGACGCCGATTATCAGTGCGAACGATATTAGAAATTTGAAAAAAGTTGAATCGAACATTTACCCGAGAAAATTTTTGCTGATGAAAATGTGTTGAGATTATACGAGTCAAAAGCTTTTTTATTAAGATTTGTCTTTCATAAAAGGACTTTTTATTGGTTTCTCATTTTCAACACGTCAACAAAAACTTTAACGGGTTAATTATACCATTTTTTAAAAATTGTAGAATATATGGATGAAAGATTTTATTCCACTGGCTGGAATATCAACCAATTTCGACCAAAAGCTCTTTGTCGATGAGGAATAGGAATTATTACCAGGAACTGAAAGACCTGAATTCAAAACAGACGCAGTCTGATCAAGATTTTCTGCATTGGAATTTGCTGTCGATGTTGCTGACTCTTCTCTTGCCACGGTAACTTTATTATTAGTGTCATTTTTCAAAGCAAGAGAATCTTTGTAATTTTTTAGCAATTTTTCCGCATCCGCTACAGAAATATCGTCACTTGATGAAGCAACGGCAAGATTACTTTCTGGCTGTGAAGTTGTTGCATCCTGCTGACTGAAATTATCGGAAGCTACTTCCCCGTCCAAAGGATTATTGAGAAAAATTCCGCTTGTTGAAGCGTCTATGCCCAAATCGTTTTTTGCCAAAATAATTTCATTTCCAGCGCTTATAATCGTATCTTTTGGAAACAAAAAATCTTTTTGCATTCCTTTTATTTTCCAATCTCCGACATTTATTTCAGTTGCTCCGTTATTTTTAATTTCTATATCGCCATTTTCCGTATCTGAAATCAAAATGTCGGGAGAAACTACATTTACCGTAGTTCTGGAAATAGAATTATACTCTCCGCAAGTTCCGTTCAAAACAACTTGATATTCCCCGGGATATTTGTAGTTATGAGAAACATCTGTGCCTTCAGTATAAAATCCATCGCCAAATGACCATGTAAACAAGGGAGAACATTGGCCATTTTGTTCAATATTATACTTGGCATCAAATTCAATCGGCGAGCCGACCGAAGCCAATCTTTCCCTTCCCGCCGAAATTTCAAAATCATTTTCATCATTATAATTGCTTATGTCTTCCGGATCAGAATGCGAAGAAATATAAACAATTTGTGTGATTACTGTCGTGCTAGCGGTGCTTGTCGAAGTATCTGAAGATTCAGATGTTGATGTATTATTATCTTCATTCGAATTATCTGAGGTTGTAGATGATGAATCTGAATTGTTATCATTTGAGGCGGTTGTATTAATAAAAATTGAATAAGACCCAAATTGGGTTATTTGCAAACCAGAAGTTGGATCTGTCATTGAAGCCATGACTTTATATTCGCCGTCTGCTGCAACGGGTGCATCACTCTTTGAAGATGTTCTACCATTCCATGATTCAATAACATCACTTGAAGTTGAATTTGGAGAAAAATATCTTGTATAATCACCGGCTGAACCGTCGCAAGATTGGCTTGTAGAACAAATATAGATGCGGCTAAACTTTTCAGCAACATTTGTTCTTATTTCTATAGATACACTTTCATTATTATTTGGATTAAATGTCGCACTGCCAGCAACTCCGTTTAATGTAAAAGAAATAATATTCGAACCATCGGCAAAAACTTTATCTACTGAAACAAAATTAAAAAATATTACTGATAAAAAAATCACAAACAAAAAGAACAATTTATTTTTTTGCATAATTACAAAATATATTAACATCCATCGTTTTAATTTTATAACTTTTTTGTTGATAACTTATAAAAAATCCAAAAACAAAAAAAGAAAAGGGCGGCCCGCTTTGCGGGCCGCCCTTTTTTGACTTTGCGAAGTCATGTCGCATAACCGTCCTTATGATGCAACGCAAACTGTGGAATCACATCGCTTAAGTCATATAAACGCGATGCAAATTAATTTTTGCAAACTCAGACAAAAAGAAAAGGCCGACTCTTTCGAGTCGGCCTTTTCCCTAACCTATTCTTCTATAGCGAATCCCATAGATAGAATCACAAGTGGTTATATTAGTTGACCATTGATGAATAATTCTGTTGAGCTGTGCCGTATGAAGGTATCAATGTTGCATCGATTCCTACTGCTGCACCCTCTATATCATCCCATTTAACAAAGCTGGCTGAACCAAGCTGTGTTTTAATAGAATCATTACCTGCGCCAATAGTAGCACCCGTTATGTTCGCCATAACATCGAATGTTACTGTTGTATTGGCTGGGATTATGTAACCTGTACCAATAAACGCCAAAGTAGTTGTTCCTGTTCCGTTTATTGACGCTGATGATGAAGCTATAACGACACTTGAATTACCATCTACAACAAGGTTTATATTACCTGTTGTTGAAGCTGTGCCTGCAAATGACAAAGCTATAGGAAGAGCAGTCAAATTGACTGAATTTCCAGAAGCTGTAACTGTAATTTGTGCTATCTGCTCATTGGTTCCATTGATGCTACCCTGATTTTGCTTAACACTCTGTACAAGGTTAATTACTGGGTAAGCTGCAACTGGTGTCAATTGTGAGCTTTGAGGTATAGGTGAAGGATAAATCGTGTTCGTTGCATTTCCAGATATGAATTTAACTCTGGTCAATTTTAACTGAACTGGAACATCTGAAGGTATTCCACCATTTGAACTTACATTATTGTAAGTAACAGTGACTGGAATATTTACACCTGCATTCGAAAGCGGTACTGAAATACCAACTGGGAATGACAATGTTGTTGTAGCTCCGGTAGAAACATTTTGTGTAACATCCGCAACAGTAATTGATGTAATTGCTGTTGAACCTGATGGATTCGTGTTGAAATCCATTTCAGTTATTGAAGCTGCACCAATTGTAGCCTTGAAGTTGAAGGTTGCAATAGCTGAATTTGTCGTGCCTCCTAGAACAAGCTGTGCGCTAGGTGAAGCTGATGTAAGTGTAGGAGCATTTACTATTGATCCTACTCCAACTGTGAACGTCTGACCTACAACTGCTGGTCTTGAAGCATCTATATTGCTATATACACCGTTAGCTGTTACAGCCAAAGATGTTGAAGCTGTTGAACCTGTTGTTGTGACTGAAACTCCTCCTCCTAGCATAGCTGTGATTGAATCACCAGCTGTTGCTGTAAGTGTGATTCCGCCGTTAGCTGCTTCGCCTAGAGTTGGGGTTGTCTCTTGTGTAATTAACAATACTGCTGGACTTGCTGTAACAGTAGCAGTTACCATTGAAGAGTTAGCATTTATCAAAGCTGCTAAACCTGTAGCAATGTTTGCTGCTGTTGAAGTTGAAGTTGTTCCTGTAAATGTGTATCCAATTCCGTTAATAGTAACGGTTGCTGGATTAACACCTGTAGCAGTAACAGTTACTGTTCCTGTAGCTGCTGTTATTGTAGTTGCTGAAGTCAAATTTCCAATATCAGCAAAGATATCAACTGTCTGTGAACCATTTGCTGGAATTGTTATATTTGTGCTGAAGTTGTTTGAAAGCTGTGGATTAACTTTTGTTGAATTAACTGATGTGTACAAATTTGACAAACCAGTAATTCCAAGTGAACCTCCAATATTTACTGTCAAACCGGTAACTCTTACTGGTTCTGATGAGTTTGAACTCAAAACGAATGAACCAATTTTGAAGTTAGTCGTATTTGCTGTAAGTGTTGAACTGTTATATGAAGCGTTCTGAGCAACCGTCAAACCTGCGCCGACTACTGACATAGTAGGACCGGTTACAGAATTTAATGGAAATGTTGACAAGGTTGAAGAATATGAACCCTGAGCATTGTTTGGATAACTTGACAAAGTTACCGTCACTGTCTGTCCTGCAGCAATATTTGTACCTGCTGAGTTCTTAAGATCTCCCTTTATATCAAGTGAAACTGTTCCTCCAGCTGGGATTACCAAAGATGATCCTAGGCTGAATAGAGTAGCTGTCGTTGAAGAAACATTCTGTGAACTTGAAATTGAAGCTCCATTTGCGTACAAAGTGACATTCGTCAAATCTTGAGTTGCAGAAATGTTAAGATAAGAAACCTTAACATCTTCTCCGTAACCTCTCAATGTGTATTTTGCCAAATCTACGTTTGTTGAACCTACAACTACATTACCTGAGCTCAATGTTGCATCTTGTGATGCTGACAATGAACCAGAATTTATGCTGATTGTATTTTCAGACATTGGAATACCTGAAGCTGTGATTCCGACATTGTAGTTTGAATCTACGATTTTTNNTAAGCATTCTGCAAATCAACGCTGAATGTTCTGTCCGCACCATTTACTATATCTGCTCTTACTTCAATAGATCTGTTGCTGTCGATCTTGTAAGGATTTGATGAAAGATCAAAAGTGATCATTCCATTGTTATCCACACCTGATGCTGTAGCGACTTGAACTCCTGAAATAAACAAACCTATATTTGCAAGTGAATTTGTAGGAACTGAACCGATTACCTTGAAAGCTGCGCTCTTAAGATAAACTGCTCTTCCGCTTTCTGAAAGGCTTGCTCCCCAAATTGTATACTGCAATGTTCCAGCATCAACTTGTGTTGCTGGCTGTACTGCTGTAAGACCAATTTTAGCAAGATCCGCAGCAACAGCTACCGTGAAGGTAGAACCTGTTATTGGATATACTCCTGAACCTGGGATGCTTGCTGTGACTCCTGTCAAAGCAACATTTACTGTTTGTCCGGCTGCAGCACTTGAAGCTATATCAGCTTTTACTGCAACTGTTACTGATTGCCCTGGAGCAACAGTGAACAATCCTGTTCCTGAATTAAATGTAATTTGTCCAGATGAAACTGTAGCTGCATCTGTCAATCTTGTTGCACCTTGGAAAAGATAAACATTCGCAAGTGAAGTATCTGCTGAAACTCCGCCTCTATTCAATGTTACGTTTGTAACAACTGCTGGAGCTGATGAAGTGTTCGTGAATGTGTATTCTGCCAAGTCTGCTGCTGCTTGACCTTCAATGACTGAACCTGCTGAAGGTGAAGTTGCTGCTAGAGCAAAGCTTATGCCTGTTCCTGAAGCAACAACTGTTGTACCTCCTGTTGTTGTAACTGAAGAACCTGCTGTTGCATTTACTTTAGCCATTGTTATAGGACCAAAGTATCCGACTGCTGGTGAAATTCCCATAGCTGCCTGATATTTTGCTAAAGCTGTTTTTGTCAAATTTCCAAAGTAACCGAATGCTGTGCCGGCTGGCATAACTAGGTCTCCTTGGCTAACAAGAACCTGTTGCAAAGCTGTGACATCTGCACCTGTACTTCCAATCGTGAGACTCTTAGTGAAAGTGTATGATGAAGCTGTTGCGACTGGCGCTGCTATTGAAGCCATCAATGATGATGCTTGCGTAGCATTGATTATTCCTGCTGCTTGAAGCATAGAAATATCTGCTGACGTCAAAGCAAAGACTGAAGTAGCAACCAATGAAAGTGTCATCACAATTGATGCAATGACACCGATTTTATTTTTACTCATATCTAATTTATAATTTTTAATTAAAAGAAAAAACTTTCCTTAACATTAACTAATAAAAAACTAATAACGTTGGAAAGAATCTCTTCGTTTTCTCACCAGTGAACTCTTTCGAGCAAAATAAAATGTTTCGACTAAAAACTTTTTTATTTAAATCTGATGAACATCTCTGCTCCCATTGAAATTTATGAAATGACCTTTCAAAAATTTCGGGATAACACACGGCCGACATATTGCACGTGCGACTTCCTTTCTACTATTCCCTCTTTTTTATATTCTCACTCACACGATCGTCTTGAGCAGACAAAAGTTTTTTAGTGAATGAGTTCGACACAAAAAAGTTGGATTAGTTGGCGTGAACAAAAACTGTCTTTCTGTAATTCTGAACTATTCAATTGTCAAAGTTCTCGACCACTGACAANNAACATACATCTCAACAATCATTATATATCTTGTTAGAATATCTAGCAAAATAAATAACTGTGGATAACTAAAAAAAGTTTCTACCTATCGCCATTGACTTAAGACGCTTAAATAAAAACTGCAACTAATATAGCCACAAAAGTATTGTTGCACACTAAAGGTGAAAAGGCAACGAAAAAACTATTGANNACGGCTCACAATTGTGAGCCGTCTTATTTTTTGTCCTTTACTTAGATATAAAATATTTTGACCATCTTCTTTCTCCCTCCTTTTTTAAGGTCCCTTTTGATACTAAAGATAGGAGTTCTCTCTGTATAGTTTTTTCGCTGCAGTCTTTTATATTTTGAGCAAAATCCTTTATCGTAAGTTTTATTCCACTTTTTAACATTGAGAGAATAATATCTTGTCTATTGTTTTTGTCCTTTATAATTTTTACCGGTGCAACTGTTTTTATAATAGACATTTTTTCAACTGGATTATTTTTTGTGTTTTCATCAGCAGATTCTTTCTGTCCTTTATAAGAGACATTTGTGTCTGTTATAGGATTATTTTTAATTAGGTTTGCATCTGTTATCTGCACGGAAGGATCCTTGAAAGTCTGTTTTGGAATATATTTATAATCGCCGTCAAACATGTTCGGTTCAAAAGCAATTTTTGCCGATGAAAAATTTGAAGAAGAAGTTATGATAAAATCAGTCAATTTTCTGAGCTCGGCAGTAATTATTTGATGATTCATCTTTGACATCATTTTTGCATTTTCAGCCACATCAAAAAGTACTGACAATTCACCGATGGCTGATAATAGATTTTTCTGAAATATTTCTTCACCCCAAACTCTATTGGACATGTTCAAAGCATTCTCAAGCATCTTGTTTGCAAGTGCTCTAGCTCTTTCTCTCATCGGTTCTTTTTCAGACATCAATCCTGTTAAAAGATAAACTGCTTTTACTAGTTTTTCTGTCTTTTGAAAAACAAACAAACCATATGAGTCACCAGCAAAAAGGACACTGATATCAGCTGTAGCAGCTTTACTGTTTTGATTTTGAGAAGTTATTAAATTATTTTGATTTTGATTTTCCATATTTTATATATATGAATGTCTTTTAATAAAAAGTCCTTTATTTTCAGGTGTCTTTTATGTTTGTCCTTTTATTTATAAAGGACCGGAGAGCAACTTACTGACTAGTTTATTATGTCCATTACTAAATGTCAATGACTATTTTACTACTCTAAAAGACATTTGTCAATAGGACAATACTAGCCTATTCCGGGCTTATTATCATGTTCAAAAAAATATCTAAACATGTAAAAATCTATTTTAGATAAGATATCTTTTATAGATTTAAAATATTATTTCTCAGATAATATTTTTCGGTATGCAAACTCAGATAATCTCTAAAAAAAACACAAGAAATTATAAAATATTTTTGTTATAATTAACCCGCTAAAGTTTTTGTCGACGTGCTGAAAATGAGGGTTTGATAGAGATACATTTTATCAAATAAATATATCAAAATATAACCGCCAGTTCATGTAACATCAGCACACATTTTCATCGACAAAAATTTTCTCGGGTAAATATCATGGCATCAAAAAATAAAGGAAAAAAGAAAGAAAAAACAAATCAAAAACAAGCATATAAAAACGATGTATTAAGCAATATAAAAAATGAAACTAAACAAGGAATATTAGCTGTCACTTTTTTAGTCTTGGGAATAATTTTTATTTTAGCTTCAATCAAGACCGGAAATTCTGGACATGAAGTCTACTACGCGGGACCAGTCGGAAAAGGAACTTATGATTTTCTTTCGACTCTTTTTGGAATCGGATATTTTCTTATTCCAATATTTTTTATTATGTTGAGCATTTCTTTCTTCAAGGCCGAAGAAAGAGAATTCGATCAGCTAAAATTCTGGGGCGGAATATTATTTTTTGTATCCGGACTTGGAATGATTGATCTTGTTTCTAGACAATATTGGACCGCGCAAGGAGGCAAGTTTGGCTGGCTCATTTCAACTCCGCTTTCAAACATGTTCGGCTTCTATGCAAGCATAATAATTTTATTGGCACTTCTTATAATTTCCTGTCTGATTTTATTTGAAACAAAAATTACCGCTGAATCATTTATGTTCTGGAAGAAAAAACCGATCGAGGACGAAGATGAGGATATAAAAGTAATTGCAGACAAAGCGGAAGCGGAGGAAAAAAAGGAGAAAGAAATTGAAAAAGAAAAAGAAGAAAATAACGACAAGAAGCAATCAAAAGGCGCATTCATAAAAAAGAACGAAGAAGAAGATTCCGGAATAAAATATAATCCGAAAGCAGTTGGAAATACAAAATATATTCCTCCCCCATTATCCCTGCTTGAGGATGACAAAGGAAGAATAGTTTCTGGAGATATCAAAGCAAATGCAAACATAATAAAAAGGACTCTTCAAAATTTCGGCATTGATGTTGAAATGGATGAAGTTTCAATCGGACCATCAGTCACAAGATATTCTTTGAAGCCGGCCGAGGGCGTGCGACTTTCAAAAATTGTTTCACTTCAACAGAATCTTGAACTCGCTCTTGCTGCGCACCCTCTCAGAATTGAAGCTCCTATTCCGGGAAAATCTCTTGTCGGAATAGAAATTCCAAACTCCGTAAAATCAACAGTCGGACTTTCCGCACTTATCAGTTCCGAAGAATTCCAAAAATCTGACAAACCTCTTCTTGTAACTTTGGGAAAAGGAATCTCTGGAAAATCACATTATGCAAACTTGGCAAAGATGCCGCACGTTCTTGTTGCTGGAGCTACTGGTTCCGGAAAGTCTGTAACAATTCACGCTATCATCACTTCCCTGCTTTATAGAAATTCTCCAGAAAATTTGAAATTCATAATGATTGACCCAAAAAGAGTCGAGCTCACGCTTTATAACAAAATTCCGCACTTACTCACGCCAGTTATTACAGATGCAAAGAAAACTATTCTTGCTTTGAAATGGGCAACAAAAGAAATGGATAGAAGATATGATGTGCTCGAAGCTAGTGCGGTAAAAGACGTTGAGTCATATCACAAAAATATTTTAGCTCCAGGCTTGGCAAAAATTGAAGAGCTAAAGAAAAAAGGAACTTATAATCCGGAAAAAAATGTCGTGCCCGAAACGATGCCTTATATTGTCATTATTATAGATGAGCTCGCAGATATCATGATGGCTTATCCTCGCGAGCTTGAAGCCGGAATCGTTCGCCTTGCACAAATGAGCAGAGCTGTCGGTATACATCTTATACTTTCAACTCAAAGGCCTTCAGTAAATGTTATTACCGGTATCATAAAGGCAAACATTCCATCAAGAATTGCACTTCAGGTGGTTTCCCAGATAGATTCGAGAACAATTTTAGACGCAACAGGGGCTGAAAAGCTTCTCGGTGCTGGAGATATGCTTTATGTCGGAGGTGAAATGAATAAGCCAGTGAGAATCCAATCTGCTTTCGTTTCAGAAAAAGAAGTTAAAGATGTTGTTAAATATTTAGTTGATGAATACAAGAATGAGCTTATCGGTGGAGAAATTGATTTAGCTGAAGTCGCAAAAGGCGGAGATGAAAGCGGAGGCGTCGGAGTATTCAATAGTCTTGAAGATGATGATGGCGATGAACTTTACGAACAAGCTAAAGAAGAAGTTATAAAAGCTGGAAAAGCATCAACTTCATATATTCAAAGAAAACTCAGAGTCGGATATTCTAGAGCTGCGAGACTTATTGATTTATTGGAACAAAAAGGCGTCATAGGTCCTGGCGATGGTGCAAAAGCGAGNNGCGGTGAAGTTGTAAAAAAATCTGAAGAGGAAGAAAAAGTTGATGAAATGCACAAAGATGGAGATTATATATAGATATAAACTACTAGCTTTTAGTAATTTCCTAATAGTCAAAATCAAACCTAACAAATAATTATAATGACAGACAGGCACGCAACAAGAAAATTTCTTAAAATAGTCATCATTTCCTTTGTCATATTATGCATACTCGGATATACTGGGTATGAAATACAGAAAGTCATTTTCGGTCCAAGGATAACGGTTTCCTACCCCAAAAATGATTCAACGGTATCGGATTCCTACATAGAAGTTACCGGAATGGCCAAAAATATAACAAGTATATCGATGGATGACAGAAGCATATTTGTGGATCAAAAAGGAAATTTTAATGAAGAAATACTTCTCTCCCCCGGCTATAATGCAATAACGATAAAAGCCAGCGATAAATTCGGCAGAAACACGGATAAAGTAATTGAGGTTATTTATAAATAATATGATAAAATTAGAGAGAAATAATTATTAATTTTAATAAATCAAAAATGGCAAAAAAGATAAAAGAAAAAAAACCGGTGGTTGAAACAAGAGAATTCAATTCAAATGAGGAAGGAGCGGAAGAATCTGAAACTTCTAAAGAAAAATCAGAAAAAGCTAGCGCAAGCAAAATATCAGATACTATTGATGAAATTAAAACCAAATTTGGCGATGATTCAATCATGATGCTCGGCGATAAACCCCGCTTGAACATAAATGTCATTCCAACCGGTTCAATCGGTCTTGATGCCGCACTCGGAGTCGGAGGATTCCCTCGCGGAAGGATTATTGAAATCTTCGGCCCTGAATCTTCAGGTAAAACCACTTTAGCCCTTCATGCCGTAGCTGAAGCTCAAAAAATGGGCGGTGTTTGCGCTTACATAGATGCAGAACATGCCATGGATCCTGAATATGCAAAAAAAATTGGGGTAAAAATCGATCAGCTTTTAATTTCCCAACCAGACAACGGAGAGCAGGCTCTTGATATTGTCGAAAGTTTAGTTCGTTCAGGTAAAATAGATATCATTGTCATAGATTCAGTCGCAGCACTCACACCAAAAGATGAAATTGAAGGAGACATGGGCGCATATCATGTCGGTAAGCAAGCAAGACTCATGTCACAAGCTTTGAGAAAACTTACTGCAATTGTTGCCAAGTCAAAAACTATCATAATATTTATAAATCAAATCAGAATGCAAATCGGAGTCATGTTCGGTAATCCGGAAACTACTACCGGAGGAAAAGCCTTGAAATTTTACACTTCTGTCAGACTTGATATCAGAAGAATCGCCCAAATTAAAAAAGGTGAAGAAGTAATGGGCGGACGCGTCAGAGTAAAAGTCGTTAAAAATAAAGTTGCTGCTCCATTCAAACAGACGGAGTTCGACCTCATGTATAACGAAGGAATTTCAAAGGAAGGAGAAATATTGGCACTCGGAGAAAAAATGGAATTTATCAAAAAATCAGGTTCATCTTACGAATATAACGGAGAGAAAATCGGCCGAGGATATGATTCTGCCAGAACATACTTAAAAGAAAATCCAAAAATCAGCGAAGCAATATTGAAGCAAATAAGAGCAAAATTAAAAGAATTATAATATTTAAAAAATATGCAAACTTTCTATTGGGTTTTAATTATAGCTTTGGGAATAGCAATGATATACATTCCAGCATTACATATCGTCATCCCCGCTATATCTTTGGGAGTGGTAGTTTTTGTTTTGGGAATATTCGGCTTGGCTAAAAGCATATTTCATTAATTAAAAATTATAATAAAAGGGCGGCACCTTCGGTGCCGCCCTTTTATAATTTATATTTATTTATTCGCTCTGCCTATATAATCCCCTGTCTCCGTATTTATAGTTATTGTTTCTCCTTCAGTAATAAAAAGCGGACCATTTATGACTGCACCTGTTTCAAGCGTGATTTGTTTCTGTCCTCCGCTTGATGTATCACCCTTGACTGCTGGTGGAGCTTCGGTGACTTTCAAATCTACTTTAATTGGAAGTTTTACTCCAATAACTTTATCATCAAAAATCATCGTCTCAACGAGAGAATTTGTCTTCATAAATTTTGCGGGATTGCCGATCATCTCTTCTTCCAACTTGAATCTATTTGATGGATCCTTTGGATCACAAAACCAGAATTCGCCTTTGCTCTTGTAAAGAAATTTTGCATCTTTATATTCAATCTCAGCTTCCTCTATTTTTTCAGACTGATGAAAAGAAACTTCGGTGATTTTTCCCGTTATCAAATTTTTAAGTTTCGTAGCATTTACCGGCTTTCTCATCTGTTTTCTGAAAACGTGAGAATGCAAAACTTCATAAGGCTGTCCTTCATAAAGAATGATTTTTCTTTCAACTGCTTCACTATATTCCAATATTGCCATGAAATGAAAAAATTAGTTTATCTTGCTACAAAAGGCAAAAGCGCCATATATCTGGCTCTCTTTATGGCTTCTGCGAGCTGTCTTTGACTTCTAGCTTTGACTGAAGTCTTCTTCTTACCTTGAATTCTTGCATGAGGATTGATGAACTTCTTCAAAAGCTCAATATCCTTGTAGTCCACGTATTTTATATTATTTTGTGAAAAAAAACATTGTTTCATATTATTTATAATTTATTTTATTTAAAATGGTATGTCTTCTGGATTAATTTCTTCTGTCGGATATTCTATCGTATCCATCTGAGCTGCTTTTCCTTTTGTTTCCGGTGCTTCTTCGTGGCTCTTTGGTGCGCCTCCTTCGCTTCTTGGTCCGCCTGAACTTGGCCCGAATTGGAAATTATCAACTATGATTTCTGTTCTGTATTTTTTTGTTCCGTCATTTTTGTCATCCCAGCTTCTTGTTTCAATTCTTCCTTCAATGAATGCACTGCTTCCCTTTTTTAAATATTGAGCCATGACTTCCGCTGTCTTTCCAAAAGCAACTATATTGTGAAAGCTTGTGTTTTCCTGTTTGACTCCGTTTTTATCTTTCCAAGTCCTGTTTGTCGCAAGACCGAATGAAACAACTTTGATACCAGATGGAAGAGACTTTAATTCTGGGTCTCTTGTTAAATTTCCAAATAGAAATGCTTTGTTTAGATACATAGTTAAATTTTATATTACTTCATCTGCAACAAGTGCGTCGATTGATTTGTCGATTTCTTCTACTGAAGCCGGCTTTATATCTATTTCTGCTTTTTCAACTTTGAAAGTTTTTATTTTTGCATCCTTGTCTGAAAATACTGTTATCTTTGGAGAATACATCGTATTTTCCTTTACTGTTTTTATTATTATATATCTCAAAACCGATTCATTATTTTTCATAGCTGAATCTATTGTTCTGACATCTGCATCTTCACCGAGGGTAAATTTTATAAAACCAAAATATGCTTTATCAAATGTTTTATATGAACCGCCGAAAGCCTTTTTTATTGAATATGCTAAAGGTCTGAGCTTTGGAGCTTCCTCTGAAATGATAACTGCCTTTTCTTTGGCTAAATATGATTTGATTTTTTCAACTTCAGCCGGAATATTCTCTTCCGCAACGGAAGAAACGATGTGATATCCGAC
Source organism: Patescibacteria group bacterium (assembly GCA_003142075.1). Taxonomy (GTDB): domain Bacteria; phylum Patescibacteriota; class Minisyncoccia; order Phycocordibacterales; family GWA1-40-21; genus Bog-1340. The sequence continues at coordinate 21,941 of PLOL01000021.1, forward strand.
TTCGTATATCTTTTCTCCGCTGATTTTTGCAACTTTTTCCTTTTTACTCATACGCGAAATCCTATCATAATACTAGCCTTATTGCAACAAAAATCGCCAAAATTTAAAAATGCAGAATATCTTTGAATTCCTTGTCATCTTTGAACTTCCCAACTATGGCCAAATTCAAGCCTTCATCTTTGAATATTCTTTCCGCGACGAATTTTATTTCTTCCGCAGTGACGGCTTTTATTTCTTTTATAATGTCTTCAGGCTTTTTGATATCTTTTCTCAAAACTTCCTGGCCGCCGTAATACATAGCCAAGGAATCAGATGACTCCAATCCTAAATTTAAATTCCCAATTAAATATTGTTTTACTTTATCCAACTCGTCTGATTTAACTAAGGTTGTTTTAAATTTATTCAATTCATAAAGAATTGCTGTGATGGCTTCTTTTACTCTTTTACTATCCACACCTGCAGAGACTGCGAAGAATCCATGATCAGTAAAAGTATCGTCATCTGAACCAATGTAATAACAAATTCCTAATTCATCTCTCATTTTTTGAAATAATCTGGAACTCATACCTCCAGACAATACTCCGTTCATAATCCGTATGATTGAATTATATTTATTATAGGTATTGAAAGTTCTGACCCCTAAAATTATATGCGTTTGATCCGGAAATTTATTTGATAATGCTACTTGTGGTGTTTTTTGATTTTCAACTACTTTTTCTTTACCATCTTTTTTCCAAGTCCCGATATCTTTAAAGGAATTAATTATTTTTTTAGTTGCTTCTTTTTCATCAATCCTACCGGCAACAATAATCGTTGTGGCACTTGCAACATAGTGTCGGCTTCGATAATCAATGAGATCTGTTCTATTTATTTTCTGGACGTTTTCTTTTGTGCCAGCAATATTTCGACCAGCAGGCTGATCTCCATACAAAAGTTTATAAAATTCTTCAACAACAATCCTCTGCGGCAAATCCTGATACATATTTATTTCCTCAATTATTACTCCTTTTTCTTTTTCAATTTCTTTTTCTGGAAAAATAGGATTTAAATATAAATCAGAAACGACATCTAAAATTTTATCAAAACTTTTGTGCTCGGCTTTTGCATAATATCCCGTATATTCCAAACTAGTAAATGCATTATACTGCGAACCTATATTGTCTAATTCCTTAGTAATATCAAAAGCTGAAGGCCTCTTTGCTGTGCCTTTGAAGCACACGTGTTCAAGAAAGTGAGAAATACCGCTATTATTTTTATTTTCATATTCTGAACCAGTTTCTACAAGGACTAAAACGGTCACAGTTGGATTATCTTTCATTGGAACCGTAATAATTCTCATTCCGTTCTTTAATTTCTTTTTAGTGTAATTCATGAAGCAATTTTATCATAAAATGAAGTCTAATAAAATCAAAAGAGCGGCGCCTACGGCGCCGCTCTTTTGATTTTATTGAAGCGCTTTTTTAAAAAATGCGAATAAATCTTCAATTTTTATTCTATCTTGTGTTCCCGTATCTCTGTCTCTTACCGTGACCATATTATCTTTTTCAATTGTTTCAAAATCCACAGTAACGCAATATGGCGTTCCGATTTCATCTTGTCTTCTGTATCTCTTTCCAATGTTTCCGTTATCATCAAACATAACTGCGCCGAATTCTTTTTTCAAATTTTTATAAACTTCTTTTGCTTTTTCCACAAGCTGAGGCTTATTTTTCAAAAGTGGAAAAACTGCTATTTTTACCGGTGCAACATTCGGACTGAACTTCATGAAAATTCTTTTTTCTCCGCCAAGATTGTCTTCCGTGTAAGCATCTGAAAGAACTGCAAGAACAGATCTGTCCAAACCGAAAGAAGGCTCTATACAGTGAGGAATAAATCTTTCTTTTGTTTCTTCATCCAAATAATTTAGCTCAATTCCGCTAAAATCAGAATGTCTTTTCAAATCGTAATCAGTTCTGTAAGCTAAACCATAAAGTTCTTCTCTTCCGAAAGGAAAATCAAATTCGAAATCTATCGTTCTCTTTGAATAAAAAGCTCTGTCTTCATCGGATATTTCGTGTTCATAAACATGTTCCTTTTTCAAACCAATAAGATTGGTCCAATCAAACATTTCTTTTCTGAAGTGTTCAAAAACTTCTTTCCAAGAATCCGGCTTGATAAGATATTCAATTTCCATCTGTTCAAATTCTCTTGAACGAAAAGTAAAATCACCTGGAGAAATTTCATTTCTAAAAGCCTTGCCGATCTGAGCCATACCGAATGGAAGTTTAGGGTGATACGCATCAATAACATTTTTATAATTAACAAACATTCCTTGAGCTGTTTCCGGCCTTAAATATGAAACGGATGATGCGTCCTCAATTGCACCGACATGAGTCTTGAACATCATATTGAATTGTTTCGGTTCGCCCATCTCTCCCCCGCAATCAGGACATTTTTTTACATCCGGAATTTTGTCGGCGCGAAATCTTTTTTTACATTTTTTGCATTCAATAAGCGGATCAGAAAAATTTTCTGCATGACCTGTCGCCTGCCAGACTTTTTGATTCATTAAAATATCGGCATCGATTCCATACATATCTTCCCTATCCGTAACAAACTTTTTCCACCACAAAGATTTGATATTATTTTTTAGTGCAAGACCAAAATGACCGTAGTCCCAAGTTCCGGCTAATCCTCCATATATTTCAGAACCTTGAAAAATAAAACCCCTTCTCTTGCAAAGAGAAATTAAATCTTCCATTCTTTGATTCTTTTCATCTTTTTTACTCATGTTATCTAATCTACTTTAAAATTAATTTTTTTGCTAGTCCTAGTTTGACTGTGGCACGACTTTTCCTATATCGTCTACATATGCAGGATCCGAAGTGATATTCGTAGTTATAATATCTTTGTTTTCTCCTACTACAGCTCCAGTAAAAACATCTGTTCCTCTTATAGTCGATTCATTAAGTAAATTTAATTCTTGTCCAACTTGCGTAATACTAGGAGTTACTGCGACTTGGAAAGATACTTGTCTGGGAGAAGAATTCAGACCAACTCCGGATTGCATGTTACCAATATTCCAAGTGACTTCTCCAGTTCCTGGATCATAAGAAATATTTTCTGTCGACGATCCGGTATTTCCGGTCCATGTTACATTTGGAGGAAGAGTTGCCGATACTACAGCTCCATTTATATTATTGAATGAATCTGATGCAGTCCATGTAATAACATAAGTGCTTTCACTATTTGCCTGAGGAGGAAATGGTCCGCTGTTTTGAATATAGTTTTCAAATAGTCCGCTAGTCTTGAATCCTCTGGCCAATAAATTCAATTCTGATGAAATTTTAACTGTCTGAGTATCAGAATACAAGACTTCCTGATTATTCGAGCCGTCAGAACCAGCCAGACTTCCTAGAACGCTGATATCAAATGTTATAGTCGAGTTTCCAAATGGAATCGATGAATCAGAAGAAAATGGCAATGTGTTGAAAGTAAATTGCGTACTGCCTTGATCTGAAGGATTTACCGTTTCAAGTAAAGAATTACCGCTCTTGTCGAAAACAATTGTATTGTTTGAAGAATCATAGAAACCGCTGTCCGGAACGACAGATCCTTGATCCAAAGTCTGGCCATTAATTTTTACATTTACCGACATATCATAAACTTTTTGGGCCAGATTATTCTGCCAATCAATTTTGAAAGTATTTTTATTTCCCACCTCAACAGCAGTATTGTCTCCAGTCTGATCATTGACTGAAACAGCGACTCCGACTGAAGATTTCATCAAAGATATCGTCGAAACATACGAAGCGAAAGCTGTTTCAACAACTGTGCTGTCAGTTGGACTAGGATTTCCTACTGTAAATTTGAATACTCTTTCTTCTCCATCCTGGCCTTGGACTACTCCGGAAACTTTTATAATTCTTTTTTCGCCCGGAGACAAATCGCCCAGATTAAAAACACTATTGTCAGAGCTAGCCGGACTTGGATCGGATGATGAAAAAGTAAAACCGAAAGGATAATCTATTTTTAAAATAAGATTTTTGACGATGCTGGCTGAATTGGAATCAACTTCAATAGAAAAATCAGCCGTCTGATTGGAATTGACCTCCGTCGGACCAGATATGCTTATATTTACTGGAGAAGAACTTATGAGAATAACGAAATCTTTTTCTTTGCTGAAAACAGCGTTCGAACCGGGAATCCTATATTGCACCGTGACATTGACAGTTTCCTGTGAATTTTCCTGGCCAAAAAGAATTGCCTTCGTCAAAATTTCCTTGGATTGTCCAGCACTTATGTCTCCGAGAGTCTGTTCAAAATTTTTCAAATCCGTCGTTTGATCCGTAGCATCTTTTGTCCCATCCGGATATGCAATATGTAGGTCCACGACTTGAAGATCTGTGCTGTTATTATTTTTAACCTGAATATCGAGAGGTAAAACTTCCCCACCGGCAATTGAAGCCGGACCACCAATCAGAATATCTATATTATTTCCAGAAACGACATTTGCTCCAAAAAAGAATTTTGAAAAAGTAAAAACCATCGCTAAAACAAAAAATATAAAAGCTCCTATCAAAATTTTTGTGTAAGGAATCTTAAAATTGCTTTCTGGCTTATCTTCTTTTATATTCCAGGCTGTTGGCTCCTGCGGAGCGCTTTTTTCTTGAAGCACATGCCTTCTTTTCACAAAAATCCCATCTGGATTTTTGGAATATAATTCTTCTTCTGCTTCTTTTATTTTATCGTCTTTATCATTCGACTCGTACATGAGAATTATTATACCACAATATTTTTAAGCCAGGAATATTATAAGTGTGTTTCATTTAAGGAATCGTTTATATTGGCAACAGCCTGCTTTCTGATGCTATTGAACAAATCGAGAGTTGAAAAAGACAATTCATCATCCTTTAAAAAATCAGAAAAACTAGGAGTTATTTTCATATATCCAAGATGATATAAAATTCTCAGAACAGTTATAGTTTCAAGATTTTTTATGTTCTCCTGCGACAATTCATTATTGGATAAAAAATTATAAAAACATTCGACACTGTAAAAAAGCTGTTCATTTTTTTCTTCTCCATGAAGAAGTCTAAGAAGTAAATTAAATACATTTTTTAATGCAATAAGCTTGTTTATATCATCCAAGAAATTGCCATGTTTTATAGTTTCAACGCTGATAATTCGCCAAATGTCCCTGCCTTTTACCAAAGAAATCTCAATCAAGCAAAAATCCTGTAGATGTCCTTTTAGTTTTGATTTATCCAAGCGAACTCCTTGCGCACTTGCCCGAATAAAACCCAGATCTTGTGTCAGTAAAAAATAATATTTATTTGCTTCACCTATAGGAACACTTTTTATGATTATGGCTTTGGTGGTATAAATATGATGCATATCATCTTCTTAGTTTAAGGTTGGAATAACAGGTAATGGTGAAGTTGAGCCACAGTTGCCACAAAATGTTTGCGTAAGCAACCATACTAAACCCCAATCAATAAAAACAAAAAATAATATAAAGAGAATCCAAAAAAATATTTTCTTAAATTTTAAAGAATTTTTTACATCATTTCCAATTGCAAATTTTGTCCAAATCGCTAGACTTAAAACCTCTAATATAGATAAAACTATCACTATATAAAATAAAACATTTTTTAACCAATTATCTTGAGGATTTAAAAATACTTTGGCCAAATTACTTCTTAAGTCAGGTGAATAAAAAGGAAATAAAACAGGAGATAGTATTATTAATGGTGATAAAACTATAAGTACGCACAGAATACCTTTTAATGTTTTTTTCATACAATAAATTATATCATAAAAAGGCGGGCCATTTACGGCCCGCCTTTTTACTTTAATTTTCAATCATCAACCTTCCTTTAAATCCTTCCATTTCTATAAGTTCTCCGCCTTCCATCTGCTCATATGTTATTTCTTTCAAACCGGTCGTTTTTGATATTTCATCATTGAACTTTTCAAAAATTTTCTTTCCTTCCGCAGTCGTATCAACAACAAGTTCTATTTGATCATTTGGATTTAATTTTTTATCTTTTCTCATTCCTTGAATCGTTCTGACAATATCTCGCATAATTCCCTCTTGTTTGAGTTCCTCTGTGATAGTTGTATCAAGCTCGACGTCATTCACATTCGATTCATCGAAAATAATTCCTTTTACATTAATTTCATCCATTATCAGATTGAAATATTCATTTTGATTTTTCAACTTTTGGCTTTTGACTTTAATTCCCATAAGTGGCTGTCTGACTTTGATTCCGACTTTCGCGCGAGCTTCAAGTCCGATTGATACGATAAGTCTTGTTTCTTTCATATTTTCCAAAATTTCATTTTCTTCATTTGAAAGTTCGCCAACAAGTCCATCGTTCCAATCTTCCAAATGAACGCTTTCTTTTTCCATTCCTCCGGTAATTTTCAAATACAAATCTTCAGCCAAAAATGGCATCGATGGAGCTAAAAGTTTTGAAAATTCCAAAATAACTGTTCTCGTTGTGAACATTGCTGAATTTCTGTCTTCGACATCTTCAGATTTAAATCTATCGCGTGATCTTCTCAAAAACCAAGTTGAAAGATCGTCGACAAAATCGCCGATGGGCCGAGTTGCGCGATCAAATTCATAAGCATCAACAGCCTTTGTCATCTGAGTCGCTGTTTCTTTTAATCTTAAAAGAATCCATTTGTCCAAAATATTTTTGGGCTTCTTGTACTTTTCGGCACAAGTTAAATCCAAATCAAAACCTCCGTACATTTCAAAGAAAGAATATACATTCTGAAACCTCATAATAACTTTTTTCAAAACTTCATCGACTCCTTTGTCTGAAAATTTAATAGGTTCGGCTTTTACGGCTGGAGAAGTGAGAAGATAGTATCTGAGCGCATCGGCACTATAAGTATTTACAATTTCTACCGGATCAGAATAATTCATCAGATGTTTTGACATTTTTTTACCATCCTCCGCAAGAATCATTCCATTTACCGTAACATTTTTATATGAAGTTTTTCCAAAAAGAGCTACGGAAAGTACGAGCATTGAATAAAACCATCCTCTCGTCTGATCAAGTCCCTCGGAAATAAAATCCGCCGGAAAAGCCAGATTTTTTTCAGGATCAAATTTATCAAGATTTTCAAAAGGATAATGCATTTGTCCATAAGGCATCGATCCAGATTCAAACCAGCAATCAAAAATTTCAGGAATTCTTTTCATTTCTCCGCCGCATGAACACTTCAGAGTTATTTCATCTATGAAAGGCCTGTGCAGATCGAGCTCATAATTTCTATTGTGCGGAATTGGGGCAAAAATCATTTCTCTTATCTCTGAATTTTCGATAAATGCTTCGCCTTGTTTTCTTGTTTTCAAAGCCTGTGCATGATTTAAACCTGCAGCTCCGCAGAACATAAGCCAAATAGGAGTGTTGTGAGAAACAATCAGAATATTTTTTCCATTATTTTTTGCATCTATTTCATACAAAAAATCACACATTCTTTTTTTTGCGTCTTCATATGTTTCTCCTCCTTCAGGCCTTTTTGTAAATTTTTCTTCTCTGTTGCCGAAAAATGCCTGATAATCAGCATCTTTTTTGCCATCAAATTCTCCGCCAGATATTTCGTGCAATCTCGGATCATAAATAATTTTATCTTTCGGGTAGCCGATATTTTCAGCAATAATTTCCGCTGTTTCTTTCGTTCTCATAAACGGAGAACAATAAATAATATCAATCTTGTCTTTAAGATTTTCTGTGGCTTTCACAGCCTGCTCTTTTCCTTTTTCCGTCAAATGATTTACGGTTTTCGGATTTGAGCTGAGTATTCCCAAAACATTACTCTCGGATTCTCCATGTCTCGCCACAAAAATTTTGTTTGTGCTTTTCGTTCTTTCTTTTATTTCTTCAATCGAGCCGATGAATTCTTTTTCCGGACAACAATTGCATTTCCAAACCGGAATAGGCGCACCCCAGAATCTTGTTCTTGAAATCGCCCAATCGCGAGCGCCCTCGAGCCATTTTCCGAATCTTCCATCGCCAACTTCCGACGGAACCCATTTTATTCCTTTGTTTATTTCGACAAGCTGGTCTTTGATTTTTGTAACTTCCACAAACCATGAACCGGTCGCATAATTCAAAAGCGGAGTTTGACATCTATAACAATGCGGATATGAGTGGACGAATTTTTCTTTTGCATAAAGTGTTCCCTTTCCCGCCAAAAATTTAATCACTTCAATATCGGCAAGCTGAGGATTTTCTATCGGCTTTACTTTTTGTCCGGCAAAATCCGTCACTTCTTTTTTGAAAGTGCCGTCCATCGCGACATGCTGAATAAATGGCAATTTCTTTTCCTTGCCGAGATTCAAATCATCTTCTCCAAATGCCGGCGCAATATGAACTATTCCTGTTCCGTCTTCCGTTGTTACGAAAGAAGCATCATAAACTTTAAAACCGTTTTCAATATTTTTTAATTTATCATTGACATAATAATCAAAGACAGGTTTATAAGACATGCCAACTAAAGCATCACCTTTCATTTTTTCTACAATTTCATACAGCTCTTTTATTACAGACAATCTTGATTCAGCTAAAATAAATTTGTCATTGCCAATTTTTATTTTTACATAATCAATATCCGGATTTACAGCAAGTGCAACATTTCCGGGAAGAGTCCAAGGCGTGGTCGTCCAAGCCAGGAAATATGTTCCCGGTTCATCTTTCAATTCAAACTTCACTGTCACGGAAATATCCGTGATATCTTTGTAACCTTGAGCGACTTCAAAATTCGAAAGCGTCGTTCCGCAGTGCGGGCAAAGATGCATCGACTTGAAACCCTCGTAAATCAAACCTTTCTTTTGAAGCTCTTTGAAAACCCACCAAACGGACTCCGTATAAGTCGGAGTCATCGTTCTGTAATCATTTTCCATATCGACAAAACGCCCCATTCTTGGAATTATTTTTTTCCATT
>PLOL01000012.1 GCA_003142075.1 Patescibacteria group bacterium
AAAAAGAAAAAGGGCGGATTTGCGAAGCAAATCCGCCCTTTTTCTTTTTTGTTACATTTTTTCCGGTGCTTGTATACCAAGCAAGTTTAATCCATTTTTCAAAACAATAGAAAAAGCTTCGGTAAGCGCAACTTTATATGGAGAATTTGAATCTGTTTTGTCGACAATTTTCCCTTGTCCATAAAAATTATTGAAAGCTGATGCAAGCTCAATAAGATAAGTTGCAATGTAATGTGGCGAATATTCCGCTCCTGCCCTTTCGACGACTTCAGGAAATCTGTAAAGAATTTTTTCCAAATTAGTTGCTTCGTTTTCCTGAATTTTTTTCCAATCAACTTTTTTAATTTTTTCCTCTTTTGCTTTTCGCAAAATTGATTTTGCGCGAGCATACGAATATTGCAGATATGGTCCGGAATCGCCTTTTAGATTCAAGGCTTCATCCCAACTGAAAATTATATCCTTTGAACTTTCTCTTTTTAAATCATTAAATTTTATTGCTCCAATACCGACAGCTTCAGCGGTGTCTTTATCAAAAACTTTTGCTTTTTCTACCGCTTCATCAAGAACTTCCTCCAGCCAAATACCATTTCCTTTTCTTGTACTCATTTTTCCTTCAGGAAAACGATAAAAACCATGTTTAACATGTATTCTGTCGTGACCATTTGAATAGCCGAGTAATTTTTCTGCTTCTATAACCTGCTGGAAATGCAAACTTTGTTCCATTCCAACTTCATTTATAATGACAACATCTTTTCCATATTTTTCTTTTCTAAATTTGTCCGTCGCAAGATCACGAAGCGCATAAATAGTTGAACCGTCTTTTTTTAAAACCATCATCGGAGGATATTTATCATCTTTGAAAAAAATTAGATAAGCCCCCTCACTTTCTTTCGCAAGTTTAAGCTTATTTATATCTTTCAAAACTTCCTGCATTTTCTTTTCAAAAAAACTTTCGCCGTAGGCGGTATCAAACTTTACGCCAAGTCTCTCATATATCTTTTCAAATTCTTTCAATGAAAGTTTAACGCAGATATTCCAAATATTTTTGGCTTCTTTATCGCCATTTTCAAGTTTTGTAAACCAATCTCGAGCTTCATTATCAAGTGCCAGATCTTTTTCAGCTTCGTCATGAAATTTTACATACAAAGCTACCAAATCTTTTATAGGCTCGGCAGATTTCTGTATTTTTTCAATTGATGACCAATTTTTTATGGCAACAATCAGCTTGCCAAACTGAGTTCCCCAATCGCCTAAATGATTATCGCGAATCACTTCATATCCCGAAAAATCCAGAATATTTGCGATTGCATCGCCGATGACAGTGGAGCGAAGATGTCCGATTGTAAAAGGTTTCGCAATATTTGGCGAAGAATATTCAACAATAACTTTTTTCCCTTTTCCAATTTTACTTCTGCCAAATTCTTTTTCTTCTTTCAATATTTTTCTGTTTTCATCAACAAAAAATTCTGGGGATAAATAAAAATTTATAAATCCTGGGCCAGCGACTTCAACTTTAGAAATTTCTTTTGGTAAATTTTTATTTATTTCTGCGACAATCTTTTCTGCAAGTTCTCGGGGATTTTTAGCGACTTGTTTTGCAAGTATCATAGCGATATTGCAAGAATAATCCCCATTGGTTATTTCCTCGGGATGTTCTAAAATTATTTTCCCTTCCTTTATATCAAGTGTAGAAAGCGCCTGCTTTATTGATTTTTCCAATATGTTTCGAATCATTCAACTTATAATACTATAGTTATAAGCTAAATTAAAGGCGGATTTTCGTGAGACATATTATCCGCCTTCCCCATGCTATAATGACTCTATTACTAATTTAACTATTTAATTATGGACAATAAACCAAAAACAACAGCAAAGGATTTCTTTCTCTATTTAGGAATTACGATTGGGCTTTACGCCAGCGTCGTAAGTTTTCTCAATCTTGTTTTTACCATCATCGACAAAGTATTTCCGCTTGCGGGCGACTACACCGGAGGATATGAAAATACAATCAGAATCTGCATTGCTACCCTGATAATTTTCTTCCCCACTTTTTTCTATCTGACATGGCTCATCTACAAAGATTTGAAAGTGAATCCTGAGAAAAAAGAAATCTGGGTCAGAAAATGGATGATATTCTTGAATCTTTTCATTGCCGGACTTACGGCGGCAATAGATTTGGCAGTTCTAATTTATCAATTTTTGGGAGCGGAAGATTTAACTTTAAGATTTTTCTTGAAAGTATTTTTCGTCCTTGCATCCGCAGTCACAATATTCGTATTTTATCTTTATAATCTTAAAAGACCAATCTTCGAATACAAGGATTATATGAATATTTTTCTTGCTTTTATATCGGCTGTCATTCTCGCAAGTATAATTTATGGAATAATACTCATAGGCTCGCCCGCTTCACAAAAAGCAAAACAGCTTGACGAACAAAGAATCAGCGATTTGAGCAATATTCAAAATCAGATTGTTTATGTTCAATGGGAAACTAAAGGAACTGTCCCAACCAGCTTGAGCGAATTAAATGATCCAATCAGTGGCTTCATTGTTCCGACAGATCCTCAAACCGGCGAAAGTTATATTTATAAAATGATTTCAACAAGTAGTTTTGAACTTTGCGCAAATTTTAAAACTGTCGCAACAACGAGCAATCAAAATACAATAGCAGCGGCACCAGTTTCATACCCTATTCAAACAAATTCAATAAATGAAAACTGGCAACACGAAGCGACGACTACTTGTTTTACGAGAGTGATAGATGCGACGCTTTATCCGGTAAATACGAAAAAATAATAATAAATTAAAAGGGCGGCACCTCCGGTGCCGCCCTTTTAATTTATTATTTCAAAAAATGGAAACTACTAATAATTTGATTATTATATTGAGTGATTTGATCATTATCTTGAGAACCATTTAAACTAATATCGTATAATTTTTCACCATTCATAACCAACACACCGTACTCATAAATAGTTTCACCCTTTTCTTGTGGTAGCCCGTATTCATAAGCATCAAATCCATCAATAGTAAATTTCTTCTCAAAAATATTATCGGTATTGTATTGTTTTAGTATCTCATCAATTGTCTGTCCTGGAGTTGTAACACTTACACCTATTTCCCACATACCGATACCACCATTTTCGCCTCTATCATCTTCATTAAAACTAACCCTATCTTTATAATCTGTTATTGCCTCGCCACTTGAAAAATCAATCTGAAATCCTAAAACTGTATTTATATAAGTATCCCAAGTTAAAGATGAAGTTGCAGTTGATGTAGAAACTGAACTTTTAGGAGTAGGCATTTTGTTGGCTAATAAAAAATAAAACGCAAAACCAATAATCAGCAAAAAAATTATGATTAAAAATATCTTAATATATGAAAGTTTTTTGAACATTTTATAAATTTTTTGCCGCACTCTTTCCCGCAATATATCCCGTAGTCCAGCAAAGCTGTAATGAATATCCGCCGGAATTCCTGTCAAAATCCAAAATATCTCCAACTAAAAATAAATTATCATAAAGTTTAGATTTCATTTCTTTGAAATCGACTTCGGATAAATCCACTCCGCCGGAAGAAACAATCGCTTTGTCATAGCCGAGCAAGCTGTCCACTGTCAGCTCAAATTTTTTGAACATTTCAACAATCGCCATTCTTTCCGGCCTTTTGACTTCATTTGCAAACCACTCGCCATCCATTCCGATGATATCTAGAATTTTTAAATATATTTTTTCTGGAACTTCCTTGAAAGACAAATTTTTGATTTTCTTTTTTGGATTTGCTTCAAAAAGTTTCAAAACATTTGCATGCATGACATCAAGACCGACTCCTGGAAAGAAATCAATCGAAACTTTTACTTCGTCTTTCTTGGCAAGCAAATCGCCAATATCTTTACTCATGTTCAAAATCGTCGGACCTGAAAGTCCATCGTGAGTGAAAAGTATTCTGCCTTTCTTTGAAATAACTTTTTTATTTTGAAAATTAATTTTATCTACAGTCCAAACTGAAATTCCGACATCATCGAGCGTAATTCCAGCCAAATCTGAAACCCAATTTTCTTTTACTTTTATCGGGACAAGCGAAGGATTCGGTTCAACAACTTTATGCCCGATTTCTTTCAGCCAATTGAAACCGTCGCCAGTCGAACCAGTTTCTGGATGTGAAAGTCCGCCTGTCGCCAAAATAAAATTTTTTCCTTTTATTTCTCTTCCGTCTGATAGTATCACTGAAACAATTTTATTTTTTTCTTTTTTTATATGAGAAACTTCAGCACCGAGTTCAAGCTGGACTCCGCTTTGCACTGAATTTTTTGTAAGTGCGAGAAGTATATCAAGTGCATTATCGCTCACCGGGAAAACTCTGAAACCTGCTTCAACTTTCGTTTTAATTCCGAGCTTTTCAAAAAATCTTATCGTGTCATCAACTCCGAAAATTGAAAGCGGAGTAAAAAGAAGATTTCCTTTTTTGCCGAATTTCGAAATAAAATCTCTTTGATCCGGATTTGCATTTGTAAGATTGCAGCGTCCTCCGCCGGTGAGAAGTAGCTTCTTGCCCATTACGTCATTCTTCTCAATAAGCAATACTTTAGCGCCCAATTTGGCAGCTACAGAAGAAGACATAAGCCCCGCAGGCCCTCCGCCGATGACAACTACATCCCAGATATTCGGTTTTACGTCTTTCCTTGCCCCGTGTGAATTTTTACTTTGTTTTGATTTTAAATTCATATATTTTCATTAATTATACTCATATTCCGGTGTATCCGGGTCATTCCCCCAAAATTCTTTACGGGGTTTTCATTGATTGATATATTAGAGCAAAACTTGATAAAAAGCGAATTTTAAAATTAAAATTGGTCTTTAAAATTAATTTTTGCTAGACTTGATTATACATGTCCCGTGTGAAATTCAATTCGGTTTAAATATTACAAAATAGATATAGAATCAATAAATTTAAAAGTCGCAGTTATCAAAACATTAAAATTTCTTTACGGGATGAAAATCGGAATAGATTTAGATGAAGTTTTGGGGCATTCTCTGCCGGAACTTATTGCATTTCATAATCACAATTATGGGACAAACTTGAAGACAGAAGATTTCACATCTTATAATTTTGAAAAAGTCTGGGGCGGAACTCTCGCGGAAGCGATAGACAAAGTTGAAGAATTCCACAAGACGCAATATTTTAAAAATATAAAACCGATGGAAGGCGCAAAAGAAGTTCTGAAAAAACTCAAAAAAAATAATGAGCTTTTTGTCATCACTGCAAGAAGAGACAATATAAGAAAAGAAACCGAAGAATGGGTGAACAAATATTATCCGAATATTTTTTCAAAAATATATTTTACCGATGAGTTTTCAAATGCCAGTACAAAAAGCACGACCAAGAAAAAAATCTGCGATAGTTTGGACATAGATATTTTTATTGAAGATAATATTAAATATGCCCTGGAATGTGCCGGACCAAATAGAAAAGTTTATCTTCTGAATTATCAATGGAACCAAACCAAAGAAAAATTGCCGAAAAATATAATTCGCGTCAATTCTTGGAAAGAAATAGATACTAAATGAAATCTAAAGGCGGGCCGTTTACGGTCCGCCTTTAATTATTTTCTATATTCTTGTTTTTTATATGGCAGTGGCTTACTTATCTCACTCCAATGTTTATTTTGGTCCAATAAACCTTTTATCCCCAGACCATGCGAATGCATGACAGTAAATTTTGCATCCTTGATGGCGATATAACCTTTTTTGAACCAATATCCTGACCAAGCTTGATCTTCCCCTCCCATTCCATAGGCTTCGTCAATCTTATGCTGTTCCCATAAATTTTTTCTGATTATCGCATGCGTAAAATCCATAACACCAGTACCGAGTTTTCGGTCTATTCTTTTATAATTCAAAAGACATGCAATTTTTACTTTGAAACCATTCCAAAATAATTTTTCTGCCCATGAGCCATCAGGCAGCGCTTGCATCATTCCATAAACACCGAGAACTTTATCATTTATGAAATCACTTACGCCGTCTGCCAGCCAAGTTTTTGAAATCGGTATGGAGTGAGCGCTTAAAATAACAAAATATTTTGTAGCTTGAGCTCTTTCGCAACCATAATTTATCGCATACGGATAAGAAAAATCTTCAGGTTTAATCTGAAAAATTTTTGTGTTAAATTTTTTAGCAATTTCTAAAGTTTTATCAGTAGAGCCAGAATCAATGATAATAATTTCAAAATCTTTGTAAGTTTGTTCACTTAATTTCTCCAAAACTTTACCGAGCCACTTCTCCTCGTTTTTTGTTCTTATTATTATTGATGTTTCCATTCTTGTATTCTATTTTCCAGTACTACCAAAACCTCCCTCGCCTCTTACAGTATCAGAGAGTTCAGAAACTTCTTCAAAATCTACAAATTCTTTTTTCTGAATTACCATCTGCGCGACTTTATGACCTTTTAGAAATGTGTAATCCGCGTCGCTTAGATTTATCATTCCAACAAGTACTTCACCGCGATAAGTTGAATCAATTACTCCTCCAAGCGTTTTTATTCCATTTTTTATTGAAAGTCCACTTTTGTCCCAAATAAGTCCGACATATCCTTCAGGTATTTCCATCGCAATTCCCGTTGGCACGCCGATTCTTTCTCCTTTTTTCACGACAATATTTTCCGGTGTGAACAAATCAAATCCCGCATCGTCATGATGCGAATAAGCTGGCACTTTTGCATCAGCATGAAGTTTTTTTATCTTTAATTTCATTTTTTCACTCAAAATTAATTCGGCTTCTTCATCGAAGAATAAACATCCTGAACTGCATTCATAAGCTGCATCGGGAATAAAATTGTTGTGTTATTCTCATCGCTCATTTCAGCAAGCGTTTGCAAAGTTCTAAGCTGTAAAGAAATTGGATGTGCCGCCATTATGTCTGCAGCTTGTCCGAGCTTTTCTGAAGCTTGGAGTTCTCCTTCTGCTGCAACAATCTTCGCTCTTCTTTCTCTTTCCGCTTCAGCTTCTTTTGCCATCGCTCTTTGCATATTGTCAGGCAGTGTAATGTCTTTAATTTCAACTGCTGTCACTTGAGCTCCCCAAGGTTCTGTATGCAAGTCTATGACATTTTTAATCTGCGTATTTATTTCTTCAGTCTGAGACAAAAGCTGGTCGAGCATAAATTGTCCGACAACATTTCTCATCGTCGTCTGGCTTATCTGATTTACAGCGCTAAAAACATCTTCAATGGCAATGACAGCTTTCTGCGAATCAACAATTTTATAATAAGCGACTCCGGCAATATCAATAGAAACATTATCTTTTGTGATGATTTTCTGTGAAGGAATATTCATCGTCACTGTTCGAAGAGAAATCTTAACCATCTTTTGAAACACAGGAAAAACAACGATAAGCCCCGGACCTTTTACTCCGCCAAATTTTCCAAGTGTAAAAATAACTCCCCTTTCATATTCATTCAAAACTTTCAAACCGGCAAATATGACGATAACTACAAAGATGACTATATATATTATTGCTTCCATAAATTTTATTATTTAATTATTAAATGTAACGAGGTTCAATTATAGCAGGTTTTATATTATTTTTTTGATATTTTATATTTTAAATATCCTTCCATTAAAAAACGAATAGTATCATTTGTTTTTGCAATTAAATCACCCATTTTATTAAAGTGGCTATCCTCCAGTCCTATTTTCAAATGTTCCCTCAAATATGAACCAACTGCTGCATCGCAATAATAAAATTGTGTCGAACGCATATTCATACCAAGAGAATAATATGCATTTTTATTACGTTCATCTTTAGGAATTTCAAAAAAATATTTTAAATATTCACGTCTTAGTTCTTTACCCGAATAATGAAATATTATGTTACTTCTTATTCTTGCTATTTTAGATAAAAAATTATCCGATTCTTTATCATCTAAAACTGATAAAATATTATCCCATTCTTGCTTTACTGTTATATTAAGACCTTTTTCTATTAATTTAAAACGTATATTTGAAAAAATATTTTTATTATTTTTTAAAAATGATAAGAATTCATTCATAAAACCAACCATCAATCTATTTATTTGATTTTGTGTTGAACTATATTGTCCAGAGTTTGCAGTCAGCTCATCTACAGCCGGTTTTTTATAATTTTCTTGAAACAAATCTAAAAAAAGCATTAACCCTTTTAGGTCATTGTATATTACGCCCAAAACTAAAAAGAAATCGTCTATTTCATTTACTTCTTCATCTTTGTTTATTATTTTAGATGGACTTATTTTTTTTAATTCACCCTCAAATTCTTTCATATATTATTTCCTAAGTATTTTATCAATCCTCTTCGCCAATTTAATCATATCTTTTTCTTTAGCTCCGCGAGTTGTTTCTCCTGCAGTACCAAGGCGGATTCCTGAAGGATCCATCGGGCTTCTTGTTTCGTTAGGAATCGTGTTTTTGTTCACGATTATTCCGGCTTTTTCAAGTTTTGTCGCCGCTTCTTCCCCGCTTATGCCTTTGCCTTCCATCCAAGTATCCATCAAAATTAAATGACTGTCTGTTCCGCCGGAAATTATTTTCCAGCCGAGTTTTTTCAATTCTTCTGCGAGAGTTTTTGCATTTTTCACAACTTGTTTTGCATATTTTTTAAATGCGGGAGTTGCTGCTTCCTTTAAAGCGACTGCGACGGCAGCAACTTGGTTCATGTGTGGTCCGCCTTGAAGTCCGGGAAAAATCGCTTTGTCTATCAAATCGCCGAAACTTATTTGATTTCCTTTTGCACTCAATTGTGTTTTATCTTTTCTTGAAAAAATAAGTGCACTTCTTGGACCGCGCAAAGTTTTGTGAACTGTTGTCGTCACGACATCCGCATATGGAAATGGCGAAGGATATGCTCCGCCTGCAACAAGCCCGGCAAAGTGCGACATGTCCACCATAAGTATTGCTCCGCATGCATCTGCGATCTCTCTGAACTTTTTAAAATCTACAATTCTTGGATATGCAGTGAAGCCGGCGATAATCATATTCGGTTTGTTTTCCATCGCAATCTTTTTGAGTTCATTATAATCAATCACTTCAGTATTTTTATTTACTCCATAAGGAACTTGAGTCCAGATTTTTCCTGTCGCAGAAACTTTGTGTCCATGCGTAAGATGTCCGCCGTGATCAAGCGACATTCCCATAACTTTTCCTCCGATAGGAACAAGTGCAAGATACACCGCCAAATTTGCCGGCGAGCCGGAAAGTCCTTGAACATTTACATGCCAGATATTTTTATCCAAACCAAAAGCTTTGGGTGCACGTGCTTGCGCGAGTTCTTCAAGCTTATCAGTATTTGTCTGGCCTTTGTAATACCTTTTGTGCGGATAACCTTCGGAATATTTGTTGGTGAACTTTGAGCCGAGAGCTTCCAAGACATCGTCCGAAACATAATTTTCCGATGCGATAAGAGAGATAGTTTTTTTCTGCCTTGCTTCCTCCGCTTTTATGAGCTTTTCGATTTGTTTGTCTTTCATTTTTGATTTTGCAAAATCACGTCGCGCAACCGTCCTTTTAGCGCGACGCAATCGTATTGTTAATGGCTAATAATTAATTATATGTAGAATATCACTAAAATACAGGTCATGCACTGTCATTTAATAAATGATATAATCAAGAAAAGAGTTAGTTGATTTTTATTTATAAATGAGTAGCATTACAACTAGACGAAAAGTTGTAAAAATAATATAAGGAGGAAAAAAATGAAACAGTACAATGAAGTTTTGAAAGACATCTTGGAACATGGGGTGGACAGGAAAGGCAGAAATGCAGTAACGAGAGCTTTGTGGGCAAAGCAGTTGCGTTTCAATCTGGAAGATGGTTTCCCCGCAGTCACCACAAAACAGCTTGCATTCAATGCTGTCAAAGGCGAACTTCTCTGGTTTATCGAGGGTAGCGGAAGCGACATCAGACTGAAAGAGATCATGAGCAAAGATGGTGTGCCGGCAAAACACACAATCTGGACCGACAATGCCGAAGCACCTTACTGGAAACCAAAAGCAAAATTTGAAGGAGATCTTGGAAGGGTTTATGGTGTTCAGTGGAGACACTGGAAGAGACCTGACGGGAAAGAACTGGATCAGTTGACTGAAATCATCGAGAGGATCAAAAAGGATCCGAACGACAGACGTCTCATCGTCACTGCTTGGAATCCTGGCGAGCTCGATCAGATGGCTTTACCTCCATGTCACATGACTTTCCAGTTTTTCGTTGCGAATGGAAAACTCTCGCTTCACATGCTTCAAAGAAGCTGTGATATGTTTTTGGGAGTTCCCTTCAACATCGCGTCTTATGCTCTGCTTCTCGCAATGGTCGCACAAGTAACGGATTTGAAACCGCACGAGTGCGTTCTTACTCTCGATGATGCTCATATTTATCACGAGCACTTTGATGCAGTAAAAGAACAGCTCACGCGCGAGCCGATGAAGTTGCCTAAACTCTGGCTCAATCCGGATATAAAAGATATTGATAAGTTTACGATGGATGACATCAAACTTGTCGACTACGAACATCATCCAGCAATCAAGGCAGAAATGATCGTCTAAATTTAACTGGTCTAAAAAATCAGTTAGAAAAGGAGAGAGAAATGTTTTCAATAATTGTAGCTATTGCAAAAAATGGAGTAATCGGAAACAAGGGAGAAATTCCATGGTATCTTACCGATGACTTCAAACGCTTCGCCAAAATCACAAAAGGTCACACTGTGATAATGGGCAGAAAAACGTATGAGTCCATATTCAAAAGACTGGGCAAACCGCTTCCGGAAAGAACAAACGTTGTTATAACAACGCAAAAAGATTTTTCGGCTCCTGGATGCACAGTTCTTGAATCTGTTGACGCAGTAATTCATTTTTTTTCGCAAAGCAAGGAGGAAATTTTCGTAATCGGTGGAAGCACTATATACAATCAGTTTCTTCCGATAGCAAAAAAGCTTTACATCACTGAAGTTGATGCAAATTTTGAAGGCGACACAGTATTCAATTATAATAAAAAAGATTGGACACTGTCTTCAGAAGAACATCACTCGAAAGATGAAAAGCACAAATATGAGTTTGATTATCTTGAACTCGTGAAAAAATAAATAGAAAACAAAAGAGCGTTACCGAAAGGCAACGCTCTTTTTTCTTTGACGAATATTCCGTCACTTAAGAGAAGAAATTATTTTTTTGAAATCCTCGAAGACTTCCTCCTTAGACTTTTCCGCGTCGATAATCACGCTTTTAATGCCATGATTTTTCTGTGCGAAAAATTCTTTGAATCCCTCGCGAAGCCTGTAGTGAAAATCGAGTTTCCTTTTGTCAAAATGATTTTTCTTTTCATCTTGCTGCATATTTTTCCTAGCAAGACCAACTTCAGGCTTAACATCCAGATAAATATAAATATCTGGCTTATATTTCCTAAGATATCTGTCTCTCATCTTCCAGAAAAAACTTTCCAGATCTCTAGCACCCTGAGCCTCTATCTGGTAAGCATAAGTCGAAGAATCAAATCTGTCGCTCACAACTATCTTCCCGATGTTTAAAGCTGGAATAATAGTATTCTTCAAATGATCCGCCCTGGCTGCCCAGAACAAGGCAAACATAGTTAAAGCATCAGCCTGCTCCGCATTTGGAGAATTCAATATTAGATTTCTTATTTCCTCCGCATATGGAGAACCTCCTGGTTCCCTGGAGATAACAATCTCATCTCCGTAAAAATCTTTGACCATTTTTAACAACGTCGATTTTCCAGAGCCTTCACCACCATCAAGCGCAATTAACAATCCCTTTTTTGCATCCATTTTTTTTCCTCCCATTTTTATTTTGTAGGTACTTCTTTCCTTTCTAAAATTAGCACTTCCCGACTTGAAAAGCTAGTTTTTTAAAATATCACCAATTATCTTGTCTGTCTGATAATAAAGCTCATCTAAAGTTCCGCTATTGTCGATTTTTAATTTTGCAAAATCCATGACGACAGGAATTTCTTTTTCGGCTTCATTGTTTTGGTCAGCTAAAAATTGTTCATACGTTTTGTCCTTGTCGCCGGCATTCTCATTCCTGTTTTTCATTCTTTCATATCTGATTTGCGGATCGGCATCGACTCTTATCAAATAAAAATTCGGCAAGTCTTTCAGATATTTTATATCAGCCATTCTTCTCACGCCGTCCACGATGACAATATCAGAATCGAGATTTGATGCATCTTTTGCAATAACTTTAGCTAGAAGATCTTCGCCGAAAGCGCCGCGCAATACTGTGGAAATTTTCTGCAAGTTTTCTCTACTTTCAGGAATATCAAGTCTTTTTACAACATCGCGAAGCGGAGTAGAAAATCTGCAATCTTCAATATTGTATTTTTGCGCCAAATATTTTTTTGCGGCTCCTTTTCCGCACGCAATTTGCCCGACAAGTCCGATGATTATTTTTGACATCCCAGTTATATATTTTTAAAGCTGCTAATGTTTAACTTGCTATCACTATTATATTTTCATCTTCAAATAATTTTTATTATTTGATTCATCTCGTCATATATAACGGGACAAGTAATTATTTTTTGCAAGAATATTGCCTTAATGTCACTCCCGCTAATTTGAACATTTTCTTTGATGCTCTTGTGGCCGGAGTTTCTCCATATTTATCGCTGTCGTAAATTACTTCTTTGATTCCATTTTGGATTATTGTTTTTGCGCATTCATTGCAAGGAAATAAAGTGCAATATATTTTTCCGCCCTTTGTACTATTGTTTGAATTGTAAACTGCATTTTCTTCAGCGTGACAGACATATGCATATTTTGTATCTTCAAGAGAACCTTCCCTGTCCCAAGGCAAATCATTGCTTTCAATTCCTCTTGGCCAGCCATTGTAACCCATTCCAACGACTACATTTTCCGGATTCACAATCACAGCGCCTGCCTGAGTTGAAGGATCTTTTGATCTTTCTGCAATAGTAAAAGAAATTCTCATAAAGCATTCATCCCACGATATATGATTTTCTCTTGGTCCTAACATGCTTATTATTTTAATCCTTTTAAAAAATAAAACAATTGCATCGCGTAGCAGAAACAAAAAGGGCGGCCGCGAAGCGGCCGCCCTTTATTCATTTATTATTTTACATCAACACCCATTGATCTTGCCGCACCTTCTACCATTTTCATGGCCGCATTTATGTCATTTGCATTCATATCTACCATTTTCTTTTCGGCAATTTCTCTAATCTGAGCTTTCGTGATTACTCCGACTTTTTCGGTATTTGGCTTTCCAGAACCTTTTTCCTTTCCTATCGCCTTCAATATCATGCCGGCTGTCGGAGGAGTTTTTAGTATAAAATCATAAGATCTGTCTTCATAAACTGTAATCACAACTGGAAGAGTATCTCCAATCTGACTCTTAGTCGCAGTATTGAATTTATTTACGAAATCACCAATGTTTATTCCCGCTTGTCCAAGAGCTGGACCGATAGGAGGAGCTGGTGTAGCTTTTCCCGCTGGAATTTGAAGTTTTAATTTTTTTAATATTTTTTTGGCCATTTTTTTTATTTATTTAGTTAATCAGAGGCTAAGAGCTTATTCAATATCTAAACACAATGTAGAGGCATTGCACTTGTTTACTTGCTTAAACCCCCAAATTTCCGCTGCAAATTATTCATCTTTCGGCGGTATATCTCGATATGCCTTATCAAGCTTCATAATTTTCGCTGGAAATTTGACGGTTTAATCTAAGTATTAGATATTTCACAAGCTCTATTAAATTATCAAATATAAGTTTAAAAGTAAAGCTGAAGCTATGACTTTCTTATTTGCAATAAATCAAGCTCAACAGATGTTTCCCTTCCAAACATCAACACCATGACTCTAGCCTTTCCTTTTTCTCCGTCTATCTCGCTTATTTTTCCTTCAAGATCTTTGAATGGTCCATCGACTATCTTCACAGTATCTCCGATTCCAAAATCCACTGCATGAGAAACTTTATTGACATCCATGTTTCCAAGGAAGAAATCAACTTCTTTTTGAGAAAGTGGAACCGGGTGAACTCCTGTTCCGACAAAACCAGTAACGCGAGGAGTATTTCTGACGACATACCAAGATTCATCAGTAACTGTCATATCCACCAAAATATAACCGGGATATATCTTTTCATCTTCCTCAACCCTTTTGTTTCCTTTTATTTTTATTTTTTTCTCGACAGGAACAACGACACTGAAAATCTTGTCATTCATATTCAAAGAATCGATTCTCTGCTTGAGATTTCTTGCAACTGCATTTTCATAACCCGCATAAGTATGTATAGCATACCAATGTCTGCCTTCTTCAATAGTTTGTTTTGCCATATTGTTTTAAATTAAATTCTTAAGTCCTAGCGAGAATAAATAATCAAATAATCCAAGATAGGCCGCTACTGCTATTGAAATAACAATGACAAGAACAGAAAATATAATTGTCTGATTTCTTGTCGGCCAGCTCATGTGTTTCATTTCTTCTCTTGTCTCTGAAATATAATTTGATAGTTTAGACATCCCAATTGTAAATTAAATTTTTTATAATCTTATTTCGACTTATCTGTCTTGTAAATGATATATACCTCTATCTTTATCTATCCTCGCTGAATTTACAACGGGACAAGTATATTTTTTATTAATTTGTATTTAAAAACCCCCGAGGGGGCTACCGCGATATAGTAACACAAAATATACTTAAAATGCAATAGGCAGTAAAAATTAATTTATGCTTTAAAATGAGGCCAAATCTGATATACTTTTCGATATGGACAAAAAAGATGATGCTGAAAAAACTCCAATTACTGATGTCAGACAAGCGACATTTGCATATCTTGCGGAACACCCGCTTTATTACGTTTTAATTTTTATAATTGTTTTTGTTGGAACTTATTTGAGTTTTTATGCATCTGATACTGTAGCTTTATTTGCTTTAATTGCCCTTTTTGGAATATATATTGTTATTGCAAATAAAATGCGAGGTTACATGATGAAGCAATTTGCTGATTCACTCGGATACACTTATTCTGACACGGGAGATTTTGCCAGTGTTCAGGGTTCACTTTTCAGCATCGGACACAGTCAAAGAATTTACGATGTTATTTCTGGCACAGATAAAGATCGTCCAGTTAGGATTTATTTGTATCAATATACTGTGGGTTATGGAAGAGATTCCCACACTTGCAACTATACTATTTTTGAGAATACTTTTAGCGGGGAAATTCCACATATAGTGCTTCATAATGTTTCAATTTTTCTTTCTGAAGACGGTCCGAATTTTTCCGGTAGCGAACATATTTCTCTCGAGGGAGATTTTAATAAATATTTTTCTCTTTCTGTAGAAAAAGGTTTTGAAACTGAGGCATACGAAATTTTCACACCAGATTTTATGGAAGAATTAATTGAAACATCAAAAACATTAGGATTTGAATTTTCTAAAAATAAACTTTATATTTATATGCCAAAATTTGTTGGTACAAGAGCAGAACTAGATTCCATGTTTGCTTTGTCCGACAAGCTTTGTACCAAAATTGAACCAGTAATAAATGGAATGAAAGAAGATGTGGAAGATATGGAGGAAGTTGAACAAACAGTAAAATAATAGGCGGGGCGCTTCGCGCCCCGCCTATTGCATTTTAAGCCTATTTCAAAGGCTTATTATTGTATTTCGTAAGTAATGCTTACGCTAGACGTAATCGTATTCTCTCCCGTTGGCAATACAGCTGCAGTTGGAGCTTTAGCTACAGATCCGACGGCCATCATTTCGTTATAGATAGGCGTAGGATTATTTCCTTCAGAATATCCAACAATCTTTACAAGTTTCACTCCCAAAGATTTTGCAAGTTTTGATGCCTGAGCTCTTGCATCAACAACCGCTGCATCTCTTGCCTGCAAAATTAAATCATCGTACTTGTCTTCAGTAAAATTGAGCCCGCTCATATTTGTCACATTCAATGTTCCGAGATCAGTGACAACCTTGCTGGCTTTTGTAAGATCTCTTATTTTTACTTCTATGCTTTGTGTCACATCATAACCGGCGAGAACCTGAGTTCCACCTCCATATGGATATATCACTGTCGCATTGTTCACATAATTATACTGTGGACTTATTTCATAATCCGTAGTTTTTATATCAGCTTCAGCAACTCCATCCGCTTTCAATGCGTCAACTATTTTACTTATCTGAGTATTCACAGCATCGGAAGCTTTTGAAACATCCATGTTTTCCTGCATAACTGAAAAATCAACAGTTGCAATATCCGGTTTTACAGTCAGCTTGCCTGTTCCGCTGACAACTATAGTGTCCTGCTGATCAAGTTTAGTTTCTTTATTGCAATCATTATAAATTTTTACTATTAAAAATATAGAAATAAGTATAACGAGTATGCTTAAAGCTATATGAGCGCACTTATGATTTTTCCATTCTGCACAACAAACTTTTTTATTATCATCCATGTTTTTAAAATAGAAAATATTTTTTCTCTCTATTTAAAATTAATTAATAACTCCATTATTTTACCATATTTTTCCTTTGTCTGCCGTATGCAATGAGAAGATTTTCAAAAAGTGAAACTACTGTCATCGGACCCACACCCCCCGGAACTGGTGTAATAGCGCGAACAATTTTAGACACAGACTTAAAATCCACATCACCTAAAAGGTCATTCCCTACCTTTGTTATTCCAACGTCTATAATAACCTGACCTTTCTTAACATAACTTTTATTTATAAATTTTGGTTTTCCAATAGCTACAACAACGATATCGGCATTTTTTATTTCATCTTTCAAATTTTTTGTTTTGCTATGGCAGACAGTTACCGTCGCATTTCTATTCAAAAAAGCAAAAGCCGTCGGCCTTCCGACAAGAAGAGACCTCCCGACCATTGCAACCTTTTTGCCTTCTATCGGAATTTTATAAAAATCCAAAAGAGAAAATATTCCTTTCGTCGTCGCAGGAACAAACGCATTATTTTTATCGGTCAGGCCTTCAATAAGAAATCTCAAATTTTTTGAATTTAAACCGTCGACATCTTTTTCAGGACTTATTGCATCTACAATTTTCAGAGTATCGATATTTTTCGGCAAAGGCAATTGAACAATGATTCCGTTCGTGGTTTTATCAGAATTTAAAAATTCAATTCTTGAAATAAGCTCTTCTTCCGATATTTTTTTATCAAACAAAATATGCTCAACAAAAAATCCGAGCTTTTCTCCAAAATTCTTTTTCTGCTTTACATAGACAGACGCGCGTTCGTCATCTCCGACCTGAATAATAATCAGTTTCGGTTTTTCACCGAGTTTTTTCAATTTCAATTTTATTTTCTCCGCAATAAAATCGCGGACTTTTTTTCCATCTAAAATTTTCATTTTGATTATAAATTCTATCATAACCGTAAATAAAAAGCCTACCAATACACACATTGTGTAATTAGCAGGCTTTACTTTCAACAAAATCGTATCTTTTTTCAAACAAATCTTTTAATGAAAAAATAATTACTTTTTCTCCGTAGAAAAATGAGCAGTGAATGCAATAATTGTCTGGAAGAATAATCGCCACGTGTGTCCACTCCCGATTACGAGAATCATTTCTATCCTTCAAAAATATAAGATGTCCAACTGGTGGCTTGGCTAAATCTTCCCTTGTAATATTAAACTCTTTAGGCGGACTACTTGATAGAAGTCTAGGTATAACTACACCTATTTCTTTATACACTTTCCTAACAAAATCAACACATTTAAATGTTTGACTACGATGTGTACCCAAATATGACAATGCAATCTTAACAACACGACGACTTTCAAAATCACTAAGATTCATGGTGTCCCCCCTTATATTTTTATATATTAAAGCTAGTCTAATACTAGACTAATCAAATAATAAAGATTTGTCAAAATAATTATTTATACCAGCGGACAAAAATACCGCAAGGTAAAAGTCTTTTTCCCTTTGATTCCAAAATAGTAAGCTCGCCAAATTCAAATTGTCCGCCATATTTTTCTGTTATTGATTTCAAAACATTATAATATGCAATCGAAGAATAACCTGAAGCATAGCCGTTTATTATGAAAAATAAAGGATTGTCAGAAAGGATTTTCTGGCATTCATCCAAAAGTTTTATGAAGTCGGTTTCAATTTTCCAAATTTCACCCTTTCCTCCTCTTCCAAAAGATGGCGGGTCCATTATTATTGCATCGTATTTTCCACCGCGTTTTATTTCTCTCATCACAAATTTTCTTGCATCATCAATAATCCATCTGACTGGTTTATTTATGAGTCCGGAAAGTTCCGCATTTTCTTTCGCCCAAGTGATTGCAGATTTTGAACCATCAACATGCGTGACTTCCGCTCCGGAAGAAAGCGCGGCAAGCGTCGCACCACCGGTGTAACCGAAAAGATTCAAAACTTTTATCGGTTCTGTATTACCTTTAGACTTTCGACTTTGGACTTTCTCCTTAATGAATTGCCAGTTTGATTCTTCTTCAGGAAAAACTCCCGTATGCTTGAAAGCTGTCGGCTTGATATTAAATTTCAAATCGCCAAAAGAAATCTGCCATTCATTTTGCATGCTTTCATTTTTCTTTTTCCAAGTTTTTCTGTCCGCGAGAAATATGGCATCCGCATTTTTCCATTCGGTTTCTAGCTGAGACTTTTTCCACAAAGCTTGCGGATCCGGTCTTCTCAAAATATATTTTCCATAACGTTCGAGCTTCTCTTCGTTTCCGCTGTCGATAAGCTCATAATCCGCGCTTGGTTTTGTTGTTAGTATTTTCGGTTCCATTTCAAATACAATAGCATAAATATTTTAATAAAAAAAATGTTATTTAAGATTGAAAAAATCTTTTGAATTTTTCAATAATTGCTTGCGAACAGTTTCAAAATCTTCTCCGCGTATTTCAGCAATCTTTTTCACGACTTCTATAACATAAATCGGCTCATTTCTCTTTCCGCGATAAGGAATCGGCGCAACAAAAGGCGCGTCGGTTTCTGCGTGCATTTTTTCAAGCGGAATATTTTTTATAATTTCATCATATTGACGAGCAAAAGTGATTACTCCGGTAAAAGAAATTGTAAAACCGAGTTCAATAATTTTTTTTGCAAAGTCGAGACTTCCGGCGAAAAAATGCATATTCCCCGTTGTCTTTCCTTCATATTTTTTCAAGATTTCATAAGCGTCTTCATAAGCTTCTCGAATATGAAGCATAAGCGGTTTGTCATATTTAATTGCAAACTCTATTTGTTTCTTGAATTCAAACTTTTGTCTTTCCTTTTCTTCTTGAATAAATTCAACCAAGGACTCACCTCTCACCGCTTCGCTCCTTGAGGAGAGGCCTTTGTTGAATTCATCTTCCATTTTAAAGTAATCCAAACCGCATTCACCTACCGCGACAACTTTCGGATTTTTCACTAGTTCGGCAAAATCTTTTTCTTCAAAAACAAAATCTCTTTTATCCGCTGGGTGTGCTCCAATACAAGCCCAAATATTTTCATTTTCATCGGTAATTCTGACCGCTTCCTTTGAACTTTCCAAATCCGTTCCGACAGTTATTGTCGCCACGCCAAAATTTTCCATCCTTTTTAAAACATCCTTAAAATCATTTTGGTAATCGCCAAAACCTAAGTGAGAATGAATATCGATATACTTGATTTCCATTTTATTCTTTTCTTACGAATAAAGGAGTTTCTGGTTTTTTGTTTTCTTCAACAAGTTTTTTAATTTTTTCTGCGGTTTCAGGCATAATTGGCTCTAGCATTAAGGATATTCTGTATAGTTCTCCTACTAAAAAATTGATCTTCTTTAACCCTTCCACCTTATCGGTTTTAATAAGTTTAAATGGTTGTTCAGATTGAATATATCCATCAGAAAATTTAATTGCATCCCATATTGAATCCGTAACTTGTTGAAGATTATAATTTTCAAAGCCATTTATTGTTCTTGGATCAACTTTCTGTATATTTGAAATATCAAAAGGTGCCTCCAAATTATTTTGTGCCATTGTCATCACCCTACTTACAAGATTTCCCAAACCATTCGCCAAATTTGCATTGTAAGCATCTTTGAACATTTCTTTTGTGAAAGGCGTATCTTCAAATGGAGAAACTTCTCTTAAAACATAATATCTCATCGCGTCGGTGCCGTATTCATTTATTAATTCAACTGGATCAACTACATTGCCGAGCGATTTGCTCATTTTTATTCCGCCAGCTCCCGTTATAAAACCATCAACGACAATTGTTTTTGAATTTGGCAATCCGGCAGCCATAAGCATCGCCTGCCACATCGCAGACTGCTGGCGAAGATTGTCTTTCCCGCAATATTGAACCATTCCACCAGTTTCAACTTGCCATTTATTAAATTTTTCCATGTCATCCGGCCAGCCGATTGCAGAAATATAATTTACAAGCGCATCAAACCAAACATACATAACTTGCGTTTCATCTCCGGGTACTTCTATTCCCCATGGCATTTTTGACTTCAATCTTGAAATACTGAAATCCTGCAAACCTCTTTTTACAAAAGCTTTTATTTCGTTGAATCTGAAATCTGGAATTACAAAATCCGAATTTTCATCATAAAATTTCAAAAGTTTTTCTTGAAACGCGGAAAATTTAAAAAAATAATTTTCTTCATCAATGAGCTCAATTTCCATATTCGGGTGTTCTGGGCATTTGCAATCCACAAGCTCGGAGTCTGATTTTTCAAGCTCGCAACCGACGCAATATTTTATTTTATAATTTTTCTTGTATGTGAAACCGTTCTTGTCGCAAATTTTCCAAAATTCTTGCGCAGATTTTATGTGGCTTTGGTCCGTCGTTCTTATGAAATTTCTTGTAAAATTTACATTTTCATCAATTCCTAAAAGTTTTAATAATTCTTTGACTTTTTCGGCATAAAAATCCGCATATTCCTGCGGAGTTTTTCCGCTCTCAATCGCTTTATTATAAATTTTTATTCCATGATCGTCCGTTCCGGTATTAAAAAACACTTCGTAACCCTGGAGGCTCTTATATCTTGCTATTACATCTGCACGGACAAATTCCAATGCGTGTCCCATGTGAGGATTCGCATTAACGTACGGCAATGTCGTTGTTATATAAAAGCAGCTTGCGCTCTTATTTCGCTCTCCTCGGCTCGAAAAAGAATCCGTAGGATACGGATTCTTTTCGCTCGCACTACGTCGGCGATAGAAATTTTTTGAGCTTGAATCGGACATTCCAATTTAAATTTTAAAATAAATTATGCTTTGCTTTTTTCTTCCACTTTCTGCCACTGCATCACTTTCCGTTTACCGACATCGTCAAAAAATTCCATGAGAGCGGCAACAGCCGGAGCTGACAATACGATTCCCAAAAACCCTGCAAGTTTTGCACCTATAATAAGAGCAAGAATGACTAATATCGGAGAAACTCCAACAACTTTTTTTACAACCAAAGGATAAATAAGATGGCTTTCAAATTGTTGGACGATTAAATAAAGACCGAGAACTAGAATCGCTGCTGTAAATCCTCCGCCTACAAAAGCAATTATTACCGCCGGAACTGCAGCAATTATCGGACCAAATACCGGGATAATTTCCAACAAGCCGGCAAGGACTGCCAAAAGCAAAGCGTCTTTTACGCCAAGTATCATAAGACCCAAATACAAAAGAACCGCAATAATAATTCCAAGTAAAAATTGCCCTTGCATCCATTGGCCGATTTTTCTCTGAGATCTTTTCCATAAATCGACGACATATTTTTCATTTCTAAGCGGAGTAATCAATTTCAAAAAGTCGGCAACACCATCTTCCTGAACGAGAAAATAAAAAGACAAAACCAAAATCAAAATAAATGAAAGCAGACCTCCGAAAATCGCACTGATTATTTTTATGAAATTTGTAGAGAAGTTTGAAGTAATGCTTTGGATGCCTTTAATGAGATCTTCCAACCCAAAAGTTCCCGCTGGAGCTGCCACGCTTGTTTGGCCTTGTGTAACAGTCTTCACTAATTGGCCGGTGCCATTTATTCCGGCAGACAAAGTATTTACAACTTGCTGAGAAGTTGAAACGCTTTCTGTGCTGACATTTAAAGGATTCCAAAGAGATGTTGTTTCCAAATATTGTGGCAAATCATTCAAAAAAGATGATGCTTCATCGAGTACTGGCGGCACGAAGAAAAATATCAGCGCGATAAAGATACTGAATATTCCGACGTACGAAATAATCGAAGCCGGAAGCCTGCTGACTTTATATTTTTTGAACCAAGTAATAAGAGGTTCCATTCCAGATGCAATTACAACTGAAACTAAAACAACAAGAACGACATCCTTTATATAATAAAGAAACCAAACCAGCAAAACTAATCCTATACCCTTAAATATGGAGCTTGGAGTAATATTTATATTTATTGGCTTGTTTTCGATTTCCATAAAATAAATGATAGCACTTAATATCGTTTTTTAAAAGCAAACTGAAAAAATATTTTTATGCAAGCTTCCACATTTTTCCATCTATAGAAGTATGAAACTAAACATGATAAAATCTATGCTGTAAGCCCATGCAGTATGGAAACTCGGCAAGAAAAAGCATGATTAAAAATAAAAAAAATAACCGCGGATTTTCACTTGTTGAAAACTTGATTGCTCTTGGAATTTTTGCGGTGCTGGCGGTTGCAATATATCAGACTTCCACCCTGCTAGTTAAAACTGTCGGCGCATATCGCCAAAATGTCAGCATCTCCAGCCTCGCCGATGAATATATGGAAATAGTCCACAACTTGCCATATTCGAGCGTTGGAACTTTAAGCGGAAATCCGCATGGAAATCTTCCAGACTTGCCGAATGCGTATAATGTAAATGTAGACAGCATAAAATACCAAATTTATTATGTGGTCAATTATATTGATGATCCAGCAGACGGAACTGCTTTGGCCGGAACAGATTTTGCTCCAGATGATTATAAGCAAGTCAAACTTTATATAAAAAATTCAAGTTCAGGACAAATATACAATTTTGTCACGAACATTGTGCCAAAGGGACTGGAAGGTTTAGAAAACGGCGGAGCACTCTCAATCGAGGTTTTTAATGCCGTCGGACAGCCTGTGCCGAATGCCACAATAAATAATACAAACACAAGCATAACGCCGAATATAAATCTTACCAGAACAACAGACGCAAATGGAAATTGGATTGAGGTCGGATTGCCTGACAGCGTAAGCAGCTATCATATTACAGCGACAAAAGTCGGATACTCAAGCGACCAGACTTATCCAAGCACGCAAAGCAATCCCGATCCAATAAAATCCGATGCAACTATCGCCAACGGACAAGTCACGCAGATCAGCTTTTCAATTGATAAATTAAGTTCGCTTTCTTTCACTACACTGGATCAAAATTGCCAGATTCTTTCCAGTATTGGAATGAATATTAAAGGTGCAAAACTTATCGGCAGTCCCAATGTGCTAAAATTTAACAATAATTATTCCTCTGATGCCTCTGGTGCGATTTCACTTGGAACAATTGAATGGGACAATTACACTCCAACTCTGACCGGGGCAAATTATATGATTTACGGTTCATCGCCGATACAGCAAGTCAGCATTCTACCGAATACAAACCAAAACTTTACTTTACTTCTCGGACCAAAAACTACAAACAGCTTGCTCGTCATAGTCAAAGATGCGACAAGTTTGAATCCGATTGAAAATGCCAACGTTGAATTGCAAAATACTTTCTTGGACACGGATGAAAGCGAAATTACCGGAGGCAGCGTCTGGAGTTCTTCCGATTGGACTGGTGGCAGTGGCCAGATGGATTGGACGGATGAAACAAAATATTCTGACAGTTCAGGTTTAAGCGCAGATGTTTTGCCGACAGCTTTGCGATTGCTGAGCTATGACGGCGGAGCCACATACACTATGAGCGGAAGCTTAACTTCTTCAACTTTTGATACTGGAACCGCTTCGACAACTTATACAACGCTAAATTGGCAGCCGACTTCCAATGATCCTGCTACATTAATCGAGTTTCAAATAGCTGTAAGCAATACCGATAATGCAAGCACGACTTGGAATTTTATCGGACCGGATGGAACAAGCGGAAGCTTTTATACGACTTCTGGAACAACAATAAATGCACCAGGCGCAAGATATGTCCGCTACAAAGTTTTTTTGAGCACCAATGATAATTCAAAAACTCCCGTGCTGACAAGCGTAAATGTAAATTATGTTTCCGGATGTTATACGCCAGGACAGGTTTTCTTTCCAAGTCTGTCATCATCAAGCAACACTCCATATCAGATAACCGCAAGTGCATCAGGCTACACTACTCAAACAATCAGTCCGCTGGTTATCGACGGATATCAAACTTTGGAAATTCTAATGAGCCAATAAAAAATTAAATGATTGAAAAAAATAAAAAAGAATCAGGATTCACTTTGATAGAAACTATGGTAGCCATATTAATTTTTACCATTTTGGCACTCGGCGTAAGCACTTTATTCACAAATATATTTATAAATTCAAAAGGGCGATTTGCAGCAATCAGCGATATAGATCAGGCTCAGATGGTGGCAACGAATTTTACAAATGAAATCCGAATCGCATCAACCGGAAATACCGGCGACTATCCGATCAACCAAGCCAGCGACACGCAAATAATTTTTTACTCAAACTACAAGCAAAATCTGGGGATCGTGGCGCGCATACGATATTATTTGTCAGGAAAAACATTATACAAAGGAATTGTGATTCCTTCAGGAAGTCCGCTGTCTTACAATTTATCGCAAGAAAAAATCCAGGATGTTCAAAATGATGTTTCAAATAACGGCAAACCTATATTTTATTATTATGATGGCAACTATAACGGCAGTTCGACTCCCCTTGTCCAGCCGATCAATGTCAACCAGGTAAAATATGTGATAATGAATATGAATATTTTGAAACAGGCAAATACATCAACAACAACATTCAACATTTCCGCCGGCGCTTCGATAAGAAATCTAAAAACCAATCTGGGAAATTAAATTTATGGAAAAAAAAATCAATCAAAAAAAAGGTTATGCACTGGTATATCTGCTCATCATTATTTTTATTTTTTCCACAATGCTCATGCCTCTCATAAATTTGGTAGTAACAGAAATGAAAGTGGCAAATTCTACGATTGACAATGAAGAGGCTCTGCAGATTGCCGATGCTGGAGCAAATTATTATCAGTGGCATCTGGCGCATTTTCCATCCGATTACAAAGACGGAGCAAGCACCACTGGACCTTACGTGCATAATTATGTAGATTTTGATACGCAAAAAACTATCGGACAATTCAGCTTGGTAATAACTCCGCCAACAACCGGCTCAACAATCGTCACCATAAAATCCACGGGCTCGACAATTGATAATCCAAAGATAAAAAGAACCGTCACTGTAAAATATGGAATACCGTCTTTAGCTCAATATGCAATATTAAATAATGGCCCGGTTTGGATTTATTATTCTCCATCGGTATTCAGCGGACAAGTCGAATCGAACAATGGCGTTCGCTTTGACGTGACGGGAAACGCTCCGATTTCTTCCGCGGAAGCAACTTATACCTGCCCGTCTTGGCAAGACTGTCCGCAAGGAAAAATGCCCGGAGTCTGGGGTTCGGGCAATTCATCTTTCTGGCAATATCCTATGCCGGCAATTGATTTTTCTGCCTTCACTTCCAATATAGCAAGCATAAAAAATTTGGCACAAAGCGGAGGAATTTATTTGCCTCCATCAAACAATAAAGGTTATTCGCTAGTTTTCAACAGCGACGGAACAGTAAGCGTCTATAAAGTTACAAGTTTAAAATCCAATCCGTCCGGCAACACTTATGATGTGAATATGACTTGGATAACTGAAGATGAATGTACGGATTATAATACTAGGACTCTGCAATATAAAGTTTCCATACCGTCAAATGGAATTATTTATGTTGAAGATAATGTTTGGGTTGAAGGCACAGTAAGCGGAAGAGTCACTGTGGCCGCTGCGACGCTTCCATATAATTCTTTATTGGCTCCTACGATTTTTATTCCAAACAATATAGTTTACAAGGCAAAAGACGGTTCGGATGTATTGGGACTCATCGGGCAGAAAGATATTATTCCAACTTATTATGCGCCGAACAATCTGGAAATTGATGCCGCAATCATTTCACAAAATAGTAGCATCCAGTTTTTCGATTATGATGGAGACATAAAAAATAATATTACAATCTATGGCGCGATTATAGAATTCGGCTGGTGGTTTGACAACTTCGTGTGGACGAACGGCATCAGCACAGATGTCGAATCTGGTTATGCAAATTCATATTACAACTATGACAGCAATCTTTTATACGGTCCTCCGCCAAGTTTCCCTTTTTCCTCCTCAGGCTATCAGCAGATAAACTGGACCAGCAATTAAAAAATCATGACTAAAAAATTAATAATATTATTAATAATATTTTTAATCGGCTTTTCATTTACAGCTGATTGTTCGGCAATCATATTGGAAAATCTTCCGACAACGAGCGATTCTCCCCGACCGGTTCCACCAGAAATAATATCCAGTATGTCCCACAACTTCGATATCAATGTTTATAAAGCGATTCATTATGCTTCAAGCACCAGTGATGTCGTTTCGGCAAATGAAATTTCAGCTTCCGGCTCGAACGAAAATGCCAGCCAGAATAATCCTGGTGCAGAAACAACATCGTCCAATAATAATTTTTGGTACTGGCTTGCTATTTACGCGCTTATAATAATTTTTGTATTATCTCTATTTTTTAAAAGAAAAAAATCTGAGTAAAACTCTTCATCAAATTTTAGCTTATCGAACTCGTCAAAGAATAAATAGGTTTTATTACGGCTAACGCAAAAAATCCTACGGCAGTTCCTATGACTACCATAAGCACGGGCTCGATTATATCCGACATGTTTTTTGTTTTTTGATCCACGGAATCTTCATAAAATGTCGCCACTTCCAAAAGCATGGCTGGAAGTCTTCCTGTTTCTTCTCCGACGACCATCATTTCTCCGACAAATGGAGGGCATAATTTTGTGTTTTCTAAAAATACGCTTGAAATCGTTCCGCCTTTTTCAACTTTGCTTTTTGCCGTAGCTAAAATAGCCTTAAAATAATCATTTTGTATGACATCTCTTGTTATGGAAATCGATTCTTCATAAGCGACTCCGGAAGATAGCAGTGATGATAGCGTTCTCGTAATTCTCGCAGAATTTGTCTCTTTAATCAGTTCTCCGACTACTGGAATTTTTAAAACTATGAAATCAAAAACATGCTTTCCTAGCTTTGAACGAAGAGCAAAATATACGCCCAAATAAATAAGAAAGGCTCCGAGCAAAGTCAGCGGAATATTATTTTTCAAGAAGTCGCTCGTGCCGATCAGAACTTTGGTCATAAAGGGAAGCGGAACGTTCAGATTTGCAAGAGTGGAAGTGATTTGCGGAACGACAAATATCATCATGAGCACGCCGATAACTAGCATCACGGATAATATTACTCCAGGATATATCATTGCTCCTTTGACCTTTTCTTTTATCTTGTAGCTTCCTTCCATCTGGTTTGCGATAATTTTCAAAGATTCAGATAATTTTCCTGACTCCTCTCCAGCTTTTACCATTGAAACGAATAATTTCTCGAATACATCTGGATATTCTGCACAAGCTTCGCTCAGCGGTTTTCCTTTTCTTATTTCCAAACCTAAATCTCCGATGATTCCCCTCAGTTTTTTATTCGTCACCTGATTTTCAAGAATATTCAAACCTTTAGCGAGAGGAAGCCCTGCGTTTATCATTCCGCCCAAGTTTCTCGCAAAAATTATTTTCTGCAGTTCGGGAACAGAATTAAAAAAAGGAAGATTTATATCCCATTTCGATTTAGAAATTTCAGAAGCGGATATCAGAGTGTCGCCCTGCTCTTTCAATTCTTCATACAAAGCAAATTTATCGGTAGATTCTTTCGTACCTTCATACTTCTCGCCGTCTTTTTTAATAGCTTTGATTTTAAATTTCATTTACCCGAGAAAATTTTTGCCAATAAAATTGTTTCGACTTTAATTTATAATACAAGTTAATTATAACACGGCTTATTATCTAACAACTAGACATTCTTTGCTACAATTTTGAAGAAACGTTGGCAAAAACTTTAACGGGTGAATTATTCTGTCACGACTCTCAAAACTTCCTCAATTGTCGTCATTCCTGTCACACATTTGAATATTCCATCTTCAAGCATTGTAAGCATTCCCTCTTTTTTTGCTTGATTTTCTATTTCCTGCGAGGTTGAGCCTTTCATAACGAGATCTCTTATCGCCGGAGTCATTTTTAATGTTTCATGAATTCCGACTCTTCCGGCATATCCGTCTGGCGCATCAATAGATGCTTTGGCTTTATAAAAATAAATATTTTCCCAGTCGTCAGTCTTCGAAATCAGATTTTCATTCCTTAACGTTTCCAAAACTCTATTCAAATCGACAATTTTTGCGAGCGATGTCAGCTCCGCTTTGGTCAAAAGATATTTTTCTTTTTCTTTAGTCAATTGTCTGATAAGTCTCTGTGCTAAAACAATATTTATTGTCGAAACGAGAAGAAACGGCTCAATTTTCATATCCATAAGTCTTGGAATCGCTCCGGCCGCAGAATTCGTGTGCAAAGTCGAGAGCACCATGTGTCCAGTCAAAGCTGCATTCACGGCAAGAGAAGCGGTTTCATCATCTCTGATTTCTCCAACCATGATAATATCCGGATCTTGTCTGACGAGTGAACGAAGTCCGTTTGCAAAACTGAATCCTATTTCCGGTTTTACCTGTGTCTGATTTATTCTCGCAACTTGATATTCAATCGGGTCTTCAATGGTTGCAATGTTTACATCGGGAGTATTCAATACTTCCAAAACTGTGTAGAGAGTTGTCGTCTTTCCGCTTCCGGTAGGTCCGGTTGTCAAAATCATTCCATTCGCTTCCTTCATTGCGTCATGAATTCTTTCCAAATTGATTCCATGAAAACCCATGGATTCCAAAGTGTACGCTCCGACATTTTCTCGTAAAAGACGCATGACAGTTTTTTCTCCGAAATATGTCGGGATAATAGAAACTCTGAAAGAAACTTTTTCTCCATTGATATCGATTTTAAACCTTCCATCCTGAGGCAATCTTTTTTCATCAAGCTTTAGGCTTGAAAGAACTTTTATCCTGGCGGTTATGCTTTCCCCGGCATTTTTTGGAAGAATCATTGCATCATGCAAAAGCCCGTCGATTCTGTATCTGACAAGAATATCATTTTCCAGACACTCAATATGTATGTCCGAAGCATTCTGCAAAGCTGCGTGTTTCAAAAGAGTTTCTACGATGCGGATGACCGGAAGATCTTCCGCCATATTTTTCAAAGTTTCTTCGAGAGGTTCGCCTTTATTTCCAATTTCAAGATTTCCCGAGTCTTTCAGAGCTTGAACATCTTTCTGTATCAATTCCCCGAACTCAGCTTTCAAACTTTTTTGATATTGGAGAAGCGCGCTTTTTATCGAAGCTGTGTCTGTCAGTCTTGGCAAAATTTTCAAGCCGACTTTCTTTTTTATAAATTCTATTTCCGGCAGATCATTTATATCAAGCATCGCAACTTCGAGAGAATCTGGATTTTTCTTGAAAGCTACTATATTATTTTTTCTGGCAAGTGGTTCGGGAATTATTGAAAGCACAGAAAAATCTATCTTTTGATTTTTCAAGTCGACAAAAGGAATTCCGGAAACATAAGCTTGCGCTTTGCGAAGATCATCATCGGAAATTTTCCCCTGACTGACTAAAACTTTCTCGGGAGTATCTTTCAGCTTCCCATTTTTTATAAGACTTTCAATATCATCATACTCAGTCTTTGTAACAAGACCTGTATCTATCAAAAAATCTTTAAGTTGTTTGCTTTCTAGTGCCATTTTTTTACGATTCCTGATAATTATATCAGAAAATACTTAAGTTCAACAGCAACTGAAAGCTTCACACATAAAAAATTATCTCGGCACTGTTTGGCAAATTAAAAAGGCGGGTTTGCTTCGCAAACCCGCCTTTTTAATTTTATTTTAAAATTCCGAGGTTGTCGAAGTCCCCATTTTTACGGTAGTTGTACCGGTGCAATATACAGTGTTCCCATCTACTGTTGCTGTGGCACTAATAGATTTTGCGCCTATAGTCGTGTAAATTTTATTATCTATGGTTCCATTTGATCCATCTGACCACAATACATTGTTTATTCGGCTTCCATCCGAAGCAGATGCAGTCCATGTCATTTGTTTATCTACATATATATTTGTGCTGCCAGATTGTGAAGGTGTACAAATTAAACCTGCCGACGGTTTAATCGTAGTGGAACTCTTGTTGTTCGTGTTGTCTGTACAAGTCAATGTATACTCAGTAGAAGAAGATATATCGGCTGCAGTCGTAAAATTTTCAGAATTAATAATACTTTTTTCTTCGTCATTTACAGAACAAGAATAACCTGGATCATTACTTGTTATCGGAGAACATGTAATTACAGGCGGATTATCAACACAAACAGGATTTGTTGGAAATTTTCCAACAGTCCGCTGAACATTTACAGTAACCGATGTAGATGATAAATATTGTGTATTAGAACAAGTTGCAATAAAAGTTGTATTATCGGTCAAAGGACCTGATTTAACTGAACCTGAAGTATAAGGAGTTACAGAAATATTTGATGCTGGTATCGTACAATAATATTTACTAGTAAAAACCGTACCGCTACCATTTATTCCAACAACACCATCGAGATTTGTGCAATAAGTGGTTGCTTGCGTTTGATTTGTCGTCTCTGAAAAATCTACTCTACAGGTACTAGAAGCTGAATTCCATGACCCAAACAGATTGGTACAACCAGAAATAACATCAACTGGTGTAATAAAAGCTTCTCCGTTTTCAGTAATAGTACAAGAATCAGCTCCATATGAACTCCATGAAATAGTCGAACTATCTCCAGACAAAATAGAAGTTGAAGTTGCACTAAGCTTCATACTGACAGGTGTTGTCACTATGAAAGGTATTGATATGGCTTGATTGCCACTATTTGAATAAGTACAATGTTGCCAACCGCCGGAACAATTAGTAGTGCCATAATTATTGTAAACTGTATCCACCCAATATAAGTTAGCAATAAAATTGTAACTTCCATAAGATGTTAGAGTATAAGTTTCGCTTCCTTTTTTATTATATGGGGTTCCAGTCAAATAATTACTTGAAGATTGTGAACAAACTTGAGAACCACCACAAACGGTCGGTTCATTTATATATGCATTCGTATATCTGACACCGTTACTGTTAGCCCATGCGGAATAATCACCTATTACAGTCATGATATCACCGGTATGATAAGTTGTCAGATCCTTATTAAAATTAATGTCATATGTATATCCGGAAACATATCCCACTGAAGAAAATGTGGATCCTCCTACACCGTTAAAAGTATACGTATCTGCTTTAACATTTCCCGCAAAATAGAATAAGGAAGCTCCAAAAAAAACAATAATCATACTTTTTATAACGGAGTGATTTTTTTTATAAATAAAATAAAAAAGTATAACTAATAGAATTAAAATTATTATTGAAATTAAAATCATTCCGAAACTGCTAGATTGTATTGAAAATGGCGTTGAAGATGAAATATTATTTCCTGAAGATGCCACTTGATAGCTTCTCGTATCAAGAACTACTCCATTAGCCAAAAGAATTACATTAGCATTAGGATTTACACAATCTTTTATGATTGGAACTTTTATTGTTGTAAAAAAAATCGATGAAGTGCTTATTTGATTGCTGCATAATTCTCCGGAACCATCATATATCAACAATGATATTGTAGTGGATGAAACATTTGCAGATGTTAAAATTTGAATACTCGCCATATCTCCTGCTTTATAGGATGTTTTATCAAATAAAATATTCCTGATCATTCCTGATTCACCTATTATGGAATAATTTAGACCATATGTATTTGAAACGATTGAATTGTCTGCTGATGCAAGAGAAAAAGCTACATAATAATTTTGCGGAGACAAGGCTTTTGGAAGTTCTATGGAAATATTATTTTCTCCTTCCTGTATGGTAATACTTTCAGATGAAGTTCCAGTTGTACTGGCCACGTTTCCAAATTCCGTATTTACCTTAGTAATAAAATTAGGCACTAGGACAACACTTTTTGTATAAGTGCTATTCACTGTGCATT
Organism: Patescibacteria group bacterium; assembly: GCA_003142075.1. Taxonomy (GTDB): domain Bacteria; phylum Patescibacteriota; class Minisyncoccia; order Phycocordibacterales; family GWA1-40-21; genus Bog-1340. Next base: position 32,222 of record PLOL01000012.1, read on the forward strand.
TTGCTGTAATAGTTGATGTAGAATCAACAATTGATGATGAAGTTAATAATTCCCCATTCGCGTAAAGCTCGCAAGAATTTGGAACTATTTCAACCGAGCTTGCGGAACTTTTTGCAATATTCACTTCTCCCAAAGAACTTTGAGCAAGTATCAAATTGCTTTCATTCTCACTCAAAACATATAAATTGTATGTTCCAGCCGGTATTGAAGAAGGAACCGTATAATTTATTATTTTGTTTACTGTCGTATTTTCTCCAAGCGAGAGAACTTCATCATACACTTTTTCATCGACTATATTTTGATTTGAAGAAGTATCTAATAGTTGAATTGCATATTTTATCTGCGGCTGAGCTCCGATTCTGTTCGAGATGTCAAAAGATATTGAAAAATTCCTGTCGTTCTGAGAAACGATTTTTGCATTATAAATATTTACAGTCGCGACAAGCACGCCTCCGGATACAGAAGCAGATGAACTCGTCTGCGCATTTGCCGTTCCGCAAAAAACAATTCCGATGGCAAATACTGAAAGGAGAGATATAAATATTTTTTTCATTTTGATTTTGCAAAATCACGTCTCTGCAGTCGTCCTTCCCGCGCGACGTAAATTAAATTAATAAATTATTAAATGACGACAAATTTCTTAGACATATTATAACAAATAAAAAAACAAATGATAATAAAAAATCGGCGATGCAAAGCATCACCGATTTTTTATTCATCTTTTTATATTTCCGAACTTGTTGAAACTCCCAATTTTACAGTTGTCATACATTCTGTTGAAGCTGGCTTGCCTCCCACTGTTGCCGAGACGGAGAAAGATTTTTGACCTATAGTTGTATAAATTGTGCTATATGAATTTAATCCACCAGTCCATGAAGCGCCGCTTACTTTGCTTTTATTATTATCCGTAGCTGATAGATTCCATGTCATTTGTTTATTTACATATATATTAGTGTCACCAGTAGCATTGCCGGATTGTGATGGAGTACATCTCAATCCTGGATAAAGATTCAGTGTTGCACTGGTAGAGTTTCCATCATATAAACATGTGAGAACATAGTTAACGCCGTTATCAAGATCATCTTGAGTTGGAGTTACAGTTCCCTGCAATCCTGATATTGGTGGTATTGCTGCGGCACCATTTTTTTCTAAAGAACATGAACCAGCAGTTGCACTCCAATTCACGAGTGTTTGTCCTGTTGACGTACTGGAACCAATAAAAACTCCTCCGCCAGTATTAGACGATGAACAAGTTAAAGTTGAATTCCAAACTTTATTATTAGAATTATTAGGGACTCCGGAATAATCTACACTTTGAACAGTAGCGGTAATCGGATGCGATTTCCCGTCTTCGAAAACAGAGCCCGAAGGAATATTAAATACATAGCTATGATTTGGAAAACCTCCGCAAGATACTGAGGACACATTAGTCGTAGTGCTGGCCACAGATTGCGAAGTCATTATTTTTCCATCGTAAGACACTGCAGCAAATATTCCATCATTGTAAGCTACTGAGTCCCAAGAATATTGTCCCGTAGATTTTTGTTCTGTCCAATTTATTCCATCCGGAGAAGTCATCACATTACTTTGACCGACTGCAACAAATAATCCATTACCATAAGTTACAGAATAGTCTGAACCTTCCGGTACAGTTTGATCTGTCCAAGTTATCCCATCAGGAGAAGTCATCAAAAAATTGTCAGCTACAGCGACAAATTGTCCATCAATATAATTTACTGATCTCCACCAAATACTTTCATCATCTTTTGGAATAGTTTGTGCCGTCCAAGTTATTCCATCTTTAGAAGTCATCACTTTGTTTGTGCCAGAATCTGCAACTGCAACAAATAATCCATTGCCATAAGTTACGGTAGAATTACTTAAATCTGGAGAATCGCTTTCTGTCCAAGTTATTCCGTCAGAAGAAATCAGCACATCATAGCCAGTTTTACTGACTCCCCCGGATCCAGTCACAATAAACTCTCCATTGCCATAAGCTACTGAATCTACAGCACTGAACGGCAAATTTACACCAATCCAATTTATACCATCTTTTGAAGTCATAATTCCAGTACCAAAAGAAGCTACGAATAGTCCACCACCGTATGTCACCGAAGTCGCTCCGCTGACTCCAACTCCAGATACCGTTACAGATGTCCAATTTATTCCATCAGAAGAAGTCATTACATTTGCTGGACCGACAGCGACAAATTTTCCATCGCCATAAACCACCGAACTCCAACCGCTCGTTTTTGGTGATGCTTGATTTACCCAGGAAGTTCCTATTGGTATCGCAGGAATTACAGATGATGAGGAATACCAATCGGCTTGATTAGCAATTACTGTTCCGAGTGTTGTTGCCCCTGAACTTATTGTAACGGGCAATTGGGCAGAATAATCATCAGGATCACAAACCCATCCTTCCACGCGACAGCTTGATGATACAGGAGCGGATACTAAAGCTGGTGTAACTGATTGAGTTGTTTGGGTTGTTTGGGTTGGTTGAGTTGGATTATTTACTGGAATTGCTACAAAAGTCGCCGATATCGTGTGATTGGCGGTAACATTTGAAAATGTATAAGTTGAAATTGCTCCTTTATCGGAACCGTCCACCATTACATCCGCAGTATAATCTGAATTAGGAGTGATAGTAAATGTTTGATAGCTGCCTGCAGGTAAATTCCATGTTCCTGCTGAAACTATTGTCCCTCCAGCTCCAGCAGATGCTGTGATTGTGTAAATTTTTGGTACAACAGGAGCAGGTGCAAAAGTTACTGATATGCTGTGATCGGCATAAATTCTTGAGAACGAATAAGACGAAGTTGTTGCTACATAATTTCCGTCCACCAAAACAGAAGATACAACGTTGCCTGAATCTGGAACAATGCGGACAGGCATCGTAGTTCCTGGATCTACACTTTGACTGCCAGATGGACTTATTAATCCTCCTGATCCTGCGGATAATGTTATTGTATAAGTTCCTGTCACAGTATTAGTATTAGTATTTCCACCAGTACCAACAGATCCACCACCAGTTGTTCCGCCAGTACTACCACCAGTTGTGCCAGTTCCTCCAGAGGTTGAACCTGCACCTTGCAAAACGAAAGTTGCCGATATTGTGTGATTTGAAAAATCTGATGGTAGCATATATTCAACAATTGCTCCTTGAGAGACACCATCAACCGTTACATTAGATACTCTGTACCCAGAATTGGCTTGAATTGTAAATTCTTGTGTAGCCAACTGCGGTAAGTATATAGTCCCCGATGGATTTATTGAACCGTCTGCTCCAGCAGTTGCTGTTATTGTTCTTAAAGTTGAAGCAAAAACATTTTTAGTTCCGATATTTTTTACCTCCGCAATTATATTGTTAAAAAAACTTAAAAAATTAGAAGTTTTGCTGTTCGCCATCTGAGTGGTAATTTGATTCAAAGACAATGAACCACTGATAGGATTAAATTCTCCGACAGGAGGCTGATCGGCGGAAACAACTGTAAAAGGAATATTACCTGTGATAGACTGACCGCTTGATTCACCAAATTTAAAATTCATAGAATGGCTAGATGTTCCACTTGTTGAATATGATGGCAAACTATAAGTATTATTTCCCCAAGGGCTGCTAATATACTGGTAATTGGTGTTATCAAAAGCCATACCGGCAAATGCTGTTGGTTCACTGGTGGGACAACTAGGATCTAACCCAATGATTGGGGAATTAATTGAATAAGTTAGACTGATTGTCTGATTTGAATTATAAACAGGTGAAGATGAGTTAACATTCGTATTAACATAATAAGTGTCTGTACCTTTAGGCCAAGACCTTCCAGTACAATACAAACCATCTTTTACCATATAAGTAAAATTCATGCTCCAGGAATAAGTGTCAGCAAAAACTTTATTTAAAAAACCAAACATCATTGATGAACTCAGTAGAAAAATTATCAAAACCTGGATTACAGAATGTTTCCTTTTAATTATGATAGCTAATAATATCAGGACAACAATAAGACCAGCAGATATCAAAATAATTGTTTCCGCATTCAATTTTGTCGGACTGTTAGCTTGAGCATTAGGCGTATTGATTTGAAAATTTTTTTGATCAAGAACAATTTCTTTACCTGTTGCATCAATCATTGATAAGACAATATTTGCCTGCGGATTTGAACAATCATTAATTATTGGCACTTGCACATTTGGAAAATTGGTGAGCTCCATACTTGTTGTACTACCGCAAATTCTTCCTGAATCACTTGTTATGGATATATATATAGAGGTTGACGCTAGATTATTTGTTAAAATAGGTTGCACATTGGAAATTGAAGCTATATTTGTAACTAATGATAATTGGATATTAGCTATATCTCCTGCTTTGTAAAAAGTTTTATTAAAAACGGCATTTTCAATTACTCCACTGTCTCCAACCAAAATATAATCAAAATAAACTTTATTTGACACAACAGATTTATCGCTTGAGATCAACGAAAATTCTACATCATAATCTTCCGGCTTTAAAGTCTGTGGCAATTCAACTGATATTCTACTCGTACCATTTTTTATATTTATACTTTCCACCGAACCGCCAGATGTTGAGACAATGCTACCAAAAACAGTATGTTCCATTGTTACAAAATTTGGTAAAAGTGAAATTTCACCAGAAAAGGAACTGCTAATAATACAATTTGCAATAATTTTTTGATCGACAGTTATAGGCAATGGACCATTAGATATATAATCCGTAGTGGTAGAACCACCTTGAACAGTTAATTGACATGAACCAGGAACTATTTCAACCGTTTGTGTTTTATTTTCCGAAATATTCACTGTACCTAAAGAGATATAGGCTAAAATCAAACCGCTTTCGTTTTTGCTTTCGAGCGACAATTCATAGGTTCCAGCGGGTATTGAAGAAGGAACCGTATAATTTATTGTTTTGTTTACTGTGGTATTTTCTCCAAGAGAGAGAACTTCATCATATACTTTCTCATCTATGACATCCTGACCCGTCGATGAAACTTTTGTCAATTGAACGGCGTACTTTATTTGTGGTTGTGCGCCGATTCTATTTGAAATATCAAAAGAGATTGAAAAATTTCTGTCATCCTGCGAGACTATTTTTGCATTATCTATATTTACTGTCGCAACAAGCACGCCTCCGGATACAGAAGCAGATGAACTCGTCTGCGCATTTGCCGTTCCGCAAAAAACAATTCCGATGGCAAATACTGAAAGGAGAGATATAAATATTTTTTTCAT
>PLOL01000006.1 GCA_003142075.1 Patescibacteria group bacterium
AATAAGAAAAATTTTAAAAGCAGTTGAAGGACTGCTTTTAAAATACCAGGTTTTCTTTTCATTATAAGAGTCCGCCTCCGCGGACTTCTAAGCACAACTTGCCTTGTCTAGAAGAGTACTTCTTTCCAAGTCAATCTACGATAAAATATAAAAGGGCGGTCGCGAAGCGACCGCCCTTTTGTATTTTCTTTGACTACATTATATCTTGTGCTAATCTTATTTGTAGAAGGTCATTCTATTTTGTCCAAAATGGACAGGGAGGTTTTTATGAATAAAAAAATCTTTACAAAAGATAGTTATTCCATGGCGGTTGAACTTGTTTTGTGCGGAATGTCAGGAAGTGTAAAAAAAGAGTGGCTGGAAATGTGCAAAGCTTTGAAAAGTCGTGGAATGAAGTTGTATATATATCCGGCTTTAAACGATCACTCATGCTATTCGAGATCGAGGTACGATGTTCATATTGTTATGGATCCATTTATGTATAAGTTTAAAGTCGTTCAGCAACCATACTCTTCAGAACCTTTTAATATTAATTCACAGATTATTATTGCTGTGAAAAAATATCTTAAAAGTGCTGATGAAAGAAAGGAAAAAATTTTGGAGGGTTTGGAAGGTAATGATAAGCAAACAAGAAGGTTGATAAAATTATTAAAGAAAAAATCAACAATTATATGTTAGAAAGAAGGCTTCGCACATACTATCACGAGGCCTTTTCTTTTTTCTTTTTTTATTATAGAATAATCTCAGTAATCAAATAAGCCATAAAAAGCTAAGCAAAATATATGTCTTCTAGGCACCTTGCAAGATCAATAGTATTTCAATCCGCCTTTGAGTGGGATTTTCGCAATTCTTCTAGAGAAGAAGCTCNNAAAAGCATTTTCAGAAAATCTTTTGAAAGGAGTAATAGACAAAAAAGCGGACTTGGACAGTATTATTGTGAAGGCAGCGCCGGATTGGCCAATAGATAAAATTTCTATTGCTGACAGAAATATTTTGCGCATCGGGCTTTATGAGCTTTTGTTCTCTGATAGAAAAGAAGTTCCGGCAAAAGTTGCAATCAACGAAGCTATTGAGCTTGCAAAAACTTATAGCGGAGAAAAAAGCGGCGGTTTTATAAATGGAGTTTTGGGAACAATTTACAAAGAGCTCGGCGAGCCAGGCAAAGAAGAAGTTTCCAAGAAACACAAAGATATTCCATTCGATAAGATGCCGATTAAACAACTCGCAGGAGCCGTGATATATAGTATTGAAGACGGAAATATTTATTTTGCTTTTGTTCACGATGTTTTCGGAAAATGGACACTTTCGAAAGGAAAAATAAATGAAGGCGAAGATCCAAGAATTGGCGTGGTCAGAAAAATAAAAGAAGAAGTTGGTTTGGATATCACAGTTGAAGATGAGCTTTTGAAAAATGAATACGTAGCAAACCATCCTGAAGAAGGAAAGATAAGAAAACAAGTCGTTTATTTTCTTGCGAGAACTGATAGAAAAGAATTACATCTCGGAGACAGCGGAGGGCTTGATGATGCAAAATGGTTCAAGCTTCAAGATATTCAAAATCTCAATTTTTACAATGACATCTTGCCGATCATCACGAAAGCAATAACAATAATAAGCAGCAGAAATAACTAATAAAATTTTAGCGAGAAGTTTATGAAGCCAGATTTTTCAAGTTTCGAAAAAAATATAGGAATCACTTTTAAAGACAAAAATCTTTTGAAACAGGCTTTTACTCATAGGTCTTATTTGAATGAGCACAAAGATTCCGAACTGGTTCACAATGAAAGATTAGAATTTTTGGGCGATGCGGTTCTTGAACTTATTGTCACTGAACATTTATATGAAAAATATCCTGACAGCAATGAAGGAGAGCTGACATCTTTCAGATCTGCACTTGTAAATGCAGTTACAATGTCAGACGCCGCTTCAAAAATTGGTATGAATGATTATCTTCTGCTTTCAAAAGGCGAAGCAAAAGATACCGGAAGAGCTAGGCAAATTATTTTGGCGAATACTATAGAAGCTTTGATTGGCGCAATATTCTTGGATCAAGGATATGAAATGGCAAAATATTTCATTTCAAGATACATTTTCAATCTTATCGAAAAAATAGTCGAGGAAAAAACTTGGCTTGATGCGAAAAGCAAATTCCAGGAGCAAGCGCAGGAAAATGAAAGTGTCACGCCGGCTTACAAGACTTTGAAAGAGGAAGGTCCAGATCACGACAAACAGTTTACCGTCGGAGTTTTTCTAGGCAAAGAAAAAATTGCGGAAGGAACAGGAAAATCAAAACAAGAAGCTGAACAGGAAGCTGCAAAGAATGCGCTTCTAGAAAAAGGATGGACGATAAATTAAAATTATGGAAAATTTTAGCCAAAAAAAAGAATATGAAAATTTGACCGCGGAACAGAATGAAATTCTTTCCGAGATGAATGCTTTGTTATTGGTGGATAAAAATGCTCCACACGCTTTGGATAAATTTATAGCACGCCAAAAAGCTGCAAAAGATTTTATTTTAGAATTGGAAGACAAGGGATATAATCCGCTAGACTATATTTTATGGCATAGAGTTATTTGTAGCACTCCGCCGGACGATATTGAAAAATTTGATACGCCAGAAAAAGATATAGAAAAATTCGTAAGGGGTTTCGATGCTAAATTTTCAGAAACACACAAATAATATTTATAAAAAATATGAAAAGTATGGAAAATTTAAATTTAATATCGGAAGAACAGCAAGAAAGGCCAGAAAAATTCACAAACTTTGATAGTTTAAAGTCTGAGATTGCTGAATATTTATTGCCCAATTTAGACTCGACTATGAGACCAGAGTTTATGGAATATTTGAATGAGAATAATTTAAAGCGTGATAAATATTTCTTGGCTAACGCATTTATAGCTATGATGTCTGGTGAAAAATTACCAGATCAGTCTGAATATGAATTTTACGATAATAAAGATGGAAAGATAGAATCAATTATTAATAGTATGATAATAAATGTTCAAGAAAAAGCCTCCTAAATCAGGAGGTTTTTATATTGATTTTCAGGCAAAAAAATCACTACCGAATTTTAAAAAAATTTGGTAGAATAGCATGTATAAATGTATTTAAAGAGCATAGAAATTTCGGGATTCAAGTCATTCGGTAAAAAAGCCACGCTGGATTTTAATGTGCCGATTTCTTCTATTGTCGGGCCGAATGGCTCAGGTAAATCAAATGTCGCTGAAGCGTTCAGTTTTGTTTTGGGTGAACAATCCATCAAATCTTTGCGCGGAAAAAGAGCCGAAGATTTAATTTTCAACGGTGGAAAAGACGCAACTCGTTCAAATCGCGCTTCTGTTAAATTAACTTTCAATAATATTCAGAGAATTTTTAATATTGATTTTGATGAAGTTGCAATCGAGCGTGTCGTGAACAGGGATTCTTCGAGCGAGTATTTGATAAATGGAAGTTCTGTCCGCCTGAAAGATATCATTGAGCTTCTTTCTTCGGCGCATATCGGAGCTTCGGGCCACCAGATAATTTCTCAGGGTGAAGCCGACAAAATTTTGAATTCGAATATCCGCGAGCGAAGGGAAATAATAGAAGATGCGCTCGGTCTTAAAATATTCCAGAACAAAAAAGATGAAAGCATCCGCAAGCTTGAAAAAACGGAAGAAAATATAAAACAAGTCGAATCTCTGCGAAGAGAAATCGCTCCGCATATCAAATTTTTGAAAAAAGCTGTCGAGAAAATCGAGAAAACAGTCGAGATGAAAGAAGATCTCACAAAAATGTATCACGATTATTTCAGGCGCGAAGAAGAATATATTAAATTTGAAAAAGAAAGCATCGCTAGTGAAAAAAATCCGCTTATTGAAAGCTCGCACAAACTTGAAAAAGAACTTGCCGAAGCGAAAGAAGTTTTGGCAAAATCTGAATCAAAAGATTCTCGAAGCGATGAAGTCGTGAAAGTTGAAGGAAAGCTCAAAGAAGTCCGCATATTCAAAGATTCTTTGATGCGAAGCGTTGGAAGAATCGAAGGAGAAATTTCCTCGCTTGCCAGATTGATTAAAAAACAAAATGAAGCAAACTCTGCGATGTCAAAAAAGACAGTGGATTTGTCGCAGATTGAAAATGTCGCGAAGCAGATTGATTTGGAAATTGACGGCGCTTCAGAAAATGATTTTTCAAAAGTAAAAGAAATTTTTGCTTCGATTAAAAAAATTCTCCGCGATTTCATCGAAAGAAACAAAGAAAATGAAGACAAGCAGGCAATCGATGATTTGGAAAATGAAATCAAAAAGCTGGAGATTGAAAAGTCCGGTTATGAAATCAAGCTGAAAGACGCGAATAATCTTGAAGTCGAACTTTCCGAGCAATATTCGTTCTTAAAAAATGATATTGAAAAAGAAAAAGATTCAAACAGGGATGCGGAAAAATCTTTGTTTAGAATTGTCGCTGAGCAAAATGAAATTCGCGGAAGACTGAACGGTCTTGAAAGCAGGGAATTCAGATTGCGACATGATGAAGAGGAATTAGAGCGTGAGCTTCAAGAAGCTTCGATTTTAGTTGGAGTTTCTGCACTTCACTACAAAGATTTTTGGCCGACAAATGCAGAAGGTGTTGCACTTTCAATTGATCAAGTTGTAAAAGAACCAAGACAAGTTCAGGAAGACAAAAAGCGCGCGATGGAAAAAATTAAAATCCGTCTAGAAGATGCTGGAGTTGCCGGTGGCGATGAAGTTGTAAAAGAATACAAAGAAACGACCGAGCGTGATACTTTTCTTGAAAAAGAACTTACAGATTTAATAAATTCTTCCGTGTCTTTGAAAAATCTCATTAAAGAACTTGAAGAAAAACTTGCGACAGAATTTAGGACGGGAGTTGCAAAAATCAATTCACAATTTAATCAATTTTTCGCAGCAATGTTTGGCGGAGGTTCTGCTTCGCTTTCTGTTATTGCTGAAAAGAAAAAGAAAAAATCTGATACTGATTTGCCAGAAGGCGAATCTGACGGCGAAGAAATGGCTGAGGAAGAAGAAACCGAGGAAGGCTTGGAAATAGAAGTAAATCTTCCAAGAAAAAAAACAAAAGGTTTGATGATGCTCTCCGGCGGAGAAAGAGCTTTGACTTCCATCGCACTTCTCTTTGCAATTTCTCAAGTAAATCCGCCACCATTTATTATTCTTGATGAAACGGACGCGGCGCTTGATGAAGCCAATTCAAAAAAATACGGCGATATGATTTCCGAGCTTTCAAAATATTCCCAGCTTATTCTCATCACTCACAATAGGGAAACGATGGCTCGAGCCGGCGTGATTTATGGAGTCACAATGGGCTCTGACGGAGTTTCAAGATTACTTTCAATTCAGTTTGAAGAGGCAGTGCAGGTGGCGAAATAATTATCACGTTGTATAATAAACCCAATGAAAATTTTTAATAAGAGAAACAATCCACAAAAAGCTTTTACTCTCATCGAAGCTCTTGTTGCAATCGCGGTCCTCATGGTTGCCATCACGGGCCCGATGTATTTAGCATCAAAAAGTTTGTCTGAAGCAAATTTGGCCATGGATCAGGCGGAGGCAGGCTACTTGGCGCAAGATGCAATTGAATCTGTTATAGGTATAAGAGATACAATTGCGATAAATAATACTTCAGGAGATTGGCTGTTGGGAACAAATCCCGCACCATGGATTGGGTCATTATCATTGGGACCATGTGTTTGTAACCTTACTGGTGATAAATGTAATTTTGATTCACCAAAAAGTGTTGTGTATTGTACACTAGATTCAACCTCATTTAATTGGGCTGTATCCACTTTTTCTACTTCTCATCAAAGTATAGATCTAGGGCCATATCCCGCTCTACCGATGACATTGACCTATAATGTTAATCCGCAAACAGGTGCTACCACTTTTTTGAAATATGGATATGATGGTTATGTTAATACTGTTTTTACGCCTAGCACTGCACCTCCTGGTGAAGCTGTAAAACTTTCAAAATTTACAAGATATATAAACATAGAAGAAAATCCAGCTAATGATAATAAAGATGAAGCATTGATAAGCGTACTAGTTACTTGGAACTCACCAATGGGATTGCAAAAATTTCCTCTTCAACGTTTTATTTATAATTATTCTGAAAATCTGTAGTTAAACTCTATTTCTAGCCATATTTTGATCATTAAATAATCTGTGGATAGAGGTTTGACAAAAGTAATGAATGCGTGGTAGAATATTAGCAGAAAACGCTACGTTGTTTTTGTCAAATCTTTTGATTTGTAAGAAAATAATGTTGGCTTTGTACTTTGAAAGCCACTTAATATATTTGAAAGAAAAAAATAAAAGCACTCTGGAGGTGCGCCATGAAAAATGTAAATATTTTTCTTGTAATTGTTACGGTAGTATTTTTAAGCGTCGCCACAGGGTGCACTAAAAATCCTAACCCTGCTGGACCTGGACCTGCTTGCGCAAACTGCGCACAGGAAACGCAAACTGCAGAAGCTGGAAAAGCAACTGCAACTTCGACACCAACAAACGGTGTCGTGGTGAACACAACAACAGCGACGGAAACATCCACAACTATTGTGAATGCAACAGCTACGTTTACATCGACTAACGTTGTGAGCCAACCAAGTCCGACGGCGACTGTAACACCAATAATACATGCGTATTATGTCACTATCGCTAGTGAAAATAATACTGCAAGCCCTATCATGGTGTATGTTGGAGTGTGGAACTCCAACGGTGTTTATACCGACACAGAATACTCCATATCTTCACCTGGTTATGTCTGGACATCGAAAACTGTTTATACAAACAGTTTTCATGTGGAAGGATACTGTTTGACACAGAATATACTTTATACAGTATATGAGGATGGTGTTGATATATCAGGTAGCGAGAACTGCCAAGCTGGCACAGTAGGGTTTGCGATCAATCGATAAATGGCTTTTCAGCATAGGGCTCCGAACAAGTTTTTACAACTTGCAAGGAGCCCTTTTCTTATTTCAATTTATTTATGATATAATCGTCATGTTATAAAACGTATCTTATAAAATTATATAAATATGGAAAAACAAAGAAAAAATGGAATAATTTGGTATTTAATTTTAGCGGTATTACTGATAGTATTTGCCATTTTATTACTTTTAATTATCAAACCTTTTGACAATTCAGAACGATATATAAGTATAGATAATATGATTCAAAAATCCGATCAGTGTTCGCCAGATATTAATTATTCTGCGAGCTCAACTGAAACGATTAATTATAAACAACTTAAGTCAAACTCAAACTCTGAATCATACTCAAGACGTTTAGTAAAAATTACAGGATATGTAAGACAAGTTCTAGACTTGAATGGAAAATGGACAATATTATTGCAGATTCCAAAACAAAATATTTTTAGTCCAGATGATGTGATTTCCATTTATTACGTTGGACAGACTGATGTTGCTGAGAACGAAATGATAACCGTTTATGGTTTTACTCGTGGCGCATTCATTTCTGAAAAGAATAACCAGATTATTAGGCCAAACATGACATCGTGTAAGATAGTTACTTCAGAAGATGCCACAACAAGTGCGATGGAGGAGTAGAAAATTTGGTAAGATTTTTTATATTTAATTTATTATCTCATAATCCATCTGTCTTCTGTCCAAATCAGCAGAAACAAGTTTGATTTTTACTTTTTGGCCGAGTGAATAAACCTTTTTTGTTTTTTCTCCAATAATAGAGTAAGTTTTTTTATCAAGCTTGTAGAAATCATCTCCGAGTGAAGAAAGTTTTATCATACCTTCAGCTTTAGTTTCTGAATCTTCCGCATAGATGCCCCATTCGGTGACGCCGGTGATTATGCCGTCAAAAGTTTTGCCGACTTTGTCTTGCATGAATTCAATCTGCTTGTATTTTCTTCCATCACGTTCAGCTTCTGAAGCTTTTATTTCTTGGTCGGTCGAGTGAAGACAAGCTTTTTCATAAAATGCGAGATTTTTTTCTGCGATGCTGTCTTTAGTCAAAATTTTATTCAAAATTCTGTGGACCAAAAGATCCGGATATCTTCTGATAGGCGAGGTGAAGTGTGCATAATATTCAAAAGCCAAACCGAAGTGGCCGATATTTTTTGTTGAGTAAATTGCTTTTGACATCGAGCGGAGTGCAGCTGTTTTTATGAGTCCTTCTTCAGCTTTGCCTTCAATCTGCTCAAATAGAGCCTGCAAATCCTTGCCGGTGACATTTCCAGATGGTCCGACAAAAAGCTCGTGGCCTAAAGCTTTTACGAAAACAGCGAGCTCAGCGATTCTTTCTTTATTTGGCAAATCGTGAATACGATATGGCAGAGGAAAAAGTTTTTTAGAATTCTTTTCATATTTATAAACGAACTCAGCGACTTCTTTGTTTGCAAGAAGCATGAATTCCTCGACGAGCTTGTGCGTGTCGAGTCTTTGTTTTTTATAAATTCTAATCGGTCGGCCTTCTGAGTCGAGCTCAAAAGCGATTTCATCTGATTCAAAATCTATCGCGCCTTTTTGTGTTTTTTCTTTCCTTAATATTTTGGAAATTTTATTCAAAGTATCAAGAGCTTCAAAATATTTCATGTTGTCATTCCCGTGCAGACGGGAATCTGTTTCTGATTTTTCTGGATTGCTTCGTTCCACTCGCAATGACAAAAAGGAGTTGCCGCTATCTAATATTTCTTGCGCACTTTCATAAGAAAATCTTTTTGCGGATTTAATGACGGATTTCCCAAACCACCTTGTATGGACTTTTGCATGGGGGGTGATTTCAAAAATAGCAGAAAAGGCAAGTTTTTCGTCGCCTTCGCTCAAAGAACAGAGGTTGTCTGAAAGCTCAAAGGGAAGCATTGGAATCGTTCTATCGGGCAAATAAACCGAACAACCGCGTTCGTAAGCTTCTTTGTCGAGCTCACTTTTTTCAGTGACATAATAAGAAACGTCGGCGATATGAATTCCGATTTCAAAATTTCCATTTGAAAGTTTCTTGAATGAAATTGCATCGTCGAAATCTTTTGCGGTTTTTGGATCAATCGTGCAGGTAAAAGTATTTCTCAGATCTTTTCTTTTTGCAATTTCTTCCGGCGAGATTTTTTTATTTTGTTCAAAAATATTATGCGATTCGTCGAGAACTCTTTCAGAAAAATTTATATCAAAACCTTTATCTACCGCGATGGAATTCATTTCTGTCGAATTGTCGCCTTTTTTTCCAAGAATATTTACAATTTCTCCTTCAGAAAAACCAGGTGTTTGAACCCATTTTGTAATTTTAACTCTGACTTTGTCGTCATTTTTCAGCGTGCCGGATTTTTCTTTTGCGATTTTTACGGAAATTTTTACTCTTCTGTCATCCGGCACGACGAGAATTCCTTTTTCGGTAATTTCAATAACGCCGACAAAATAATTTTTTGCACGGCTTATGACTTTCAATACTTCGCCTTCATGAACTCCGGTTTTATTTTTCTTGAATAGTTTTATTTCAACCTTGTCGCCGGACATTGCAGTATTTATCTGTCTTGTCGTGATTTCAACTTCAAGATTGTTTGTGTCGGCTATAAAATAGGCGGTATGGCCGCGAATTGCTTTGATTTTTCCAGTCAGAGTTTTTTGTTTGCCGGGATTTTCAGCTTTTCCATTGTCTCTTTTGTCTTTCCTCCAGAATTGTTTATCTTTTTTCATTTATGGAATAAGCATAGCATAAGCCTTGCTTTTTTGAAATATTTTGTTAGTATATCGTCTATGTTAATAATCAGATTACAAAGAGTAGGAAGAACACACGAACCGTCATTTCGTATTGTCCTGACAGATTCAAAATTTGGACCAAAAAGCGGAAAAGCCGTTGAAGTATTGGGTTCTTATGATGCAAGAAAAGGAAAGGGCACAAATCATGTTGATGGAGAGAAAGTAAAATATTGGATTTCAAAAGGCGCTCAAGTTTCAGATACAGTCCATAACTTTCTTGTAGATCAAAAGATTCTCACAGGAAAGAAAATAAATGTACTTCCAAAAAATAAAATTATAAACGCAAAGAAAGCAAAGGAAGAAGCAGAGAAAGCAGAAGCAGCAGCAAAAGCTCCGAAGCCAGCTCCAGAAGCGGCACCAGCACCAGTTGCAGAAACACCAGCACCCGCAGAAGATACGAAAGCATAAGAAAAATATTAAATTAAAATAAAAAATGGGCGGCGCCAAAGGCGCCGCCCATTTTTTATTTGCACACTTTTTTTCTTGTGGTATTATATTCTCTAAGCAGTATTTTTTATAAGTTACCGGTCGAACTACTGCAATATATTCAGAATCAGAATTAAAATAAAACAATCATGGAACAAGATGCAAAATTTTTAGATTTCGTTGTTAAGGCTTTAGTCGACGCTCCAGATAAAGTAAAAATTGTCAGGACAGTCGATGAAATGGGCGTATTACTAACTCTTGTTGTGGACAATGCTGATATGGGCAAAGTCATCGGAAGATCAGGCAATACCGCAAAGGCAATAAGAACACTTTTGAGAGTTGTTGGAATGAAAAACAATTCAAGAGTCAATTTGAAAATCAACGAACCAGAAGGAGCAGAACCAAGAGCAACCGTTTCAAAAGAACCAGTCACAAAGACGGTTGATGAAGCGATGGCAGATTTGAAGCTCTAATTAAAGTTCAAAAAATTAATTATAAAGGGCGGCACCGGAGGTGCCGCCCTTTATAATTAATTAAAAAAACCGCCCGTAAGAAAATACGTGCGGTTTTTTATTTGAAGATCGTACGAGTGAGTTTTCTCATTAGCCCATTTTTTTCTAACAGGCTTCGGAAATCCTCATCTCCACCCGAAACCATGAGGAGAACTCGGCTTAATGGAAGATTGTCTTCTTCCATTATTTTTCTTATTAACGTTATATAATCCTCAATTTTTGGTTCCGGGCAATTGGCATCAGCGAGGATTTTTCTTACCCACAATTCTTCCTCCTGCTTCAAATACATTTGTATCACCTCCCTTTTTTTAATAGAATACCTTCCAAACGTAATACTATAGTCTTTAGTGAAAAAGGTCAATGGGCAAATGAAAAGCCGCACCTTTTTCGGGCGCGGCGTTCACACATCTTTTCAGACAGCAGTGAGAGATTTTAGTCTCTCGAGCTCTACATTGTTAATATTTTGTAGAGCTATGGCCAGCTGGTATTTCATTGAGTCCGAGGGCGCTCCTATGTCAGCGAGTGATCTGAGTGCTTTTATCACCGAGATATCTTTGTCTAAAGATATCTTCATGGCTTTTATAACAAGATCCATAGCTTTCTCTGTGTCTATACCCGCCTCTACTAAGAGTTTTTCAAGCTGGTCCAGTTCCTGATTGTCCATTTTCTCACCCCTTTTGTTTTTGTGCTTTCTGGAGAGATATTACAATTTTTTAAACTAAAGTCAATATCAAGAATCGACTGAATTTTAATCATTGTATTTTGCCATTTTTTATTGTATTTTGATTCACCCGTTAAAGTTTTTGCCAACGCGCTAGCAAAAATTGCGATTTTTGTGATATTGGGTTAGAGTTATAAACGTTATCTAGTTAAACCTTAAAGTTGCGCAATTTTTATTGGCAAAAATTTTCTCGGGTAAATGAATTTTCACATAATCACATTATTTCCAGAATCCTTTACCTCATATTTAAATGAGTCGATTTTGGCACGGGCAATTAGAGAAAAAAAAGTGAAAGTAAATTTTTATAATCCTCGAGATTTTGCAAAAGTTACAAAGGTTCAAAAAGCAAAAAACAAGCCGTATAAAAGAGTGGATGATATTCCTTATGGTGGTGGTCCAGGAATGGTAATGCAAGCCGAGCCAGTTGCAAAAGCAATTGAAAAAGCTCTAAAGAAAACCAAAAAAGTAAAAACAAAGATAATTTTCTTGTCACCGAGCGGAAAACAGTTTAATACTGCTTATGCAAAAGAAACTGCAAAAAAGTTTACAAATGTTATTTTTATTTCCGGAAGATATGAAGGAATAGACGAAAGAGTAAATAAAATATTTAAAACAGAAAAAATAACTGTTGGACCATTTGTGCTTACTGGCGGGGAACTTCCAGCTATGCTTATTATGGATTCAGTCTCAAGACAAATAGAAGGTGTGCTTGGAAATAAAGCTTCTCTTGAGGAAGAAAGAATTTCTAGTAGTGAAGTTTATACAAGACCAGAAGTTTTGAAATATAAGAATAAGAAATACATTGTTCCGAAAGTTTTGCTTTCAGGAAATCATAAATTGATTGATGAATGGAGAAAGGGAATTAAATAATAATTATAATAATTATCCTACAAAACCAAAACCATTTGAAAGCAGTTTACCTAGTATAACAAAAGCTATACAAAGCATTATTAAAGATATAATACCCCAGAGTATATATTTCCAGTCCTTGAATTCAACTCCTCTTACAATAGAAAGTGGGCCGGCAAAAATAGCAATTAGGGCACCAATAGGAATTAATATAAGAGCAATTTCCCATAATAAAGTAAAAGTTAATGCTACAAAATGATATATAGTTGGTGAAAGTAATATTATAAGTGGTATTAAACATAGCGCTGCTGCAATATTTGCAACATAAGCTCTAAGCCAATAATTTTTAGGTTTTTCCATGTTGAAATTATATCATAAATTGGATTGATGAGTGGAGAAATAAAAATAGATAAAAAAAGCGGGCACCAAAGGTGCCCGCCTAATTTATAATCTAACTTTACTTGCTTCTATGAGAGTTTCCATTATTTGGGGATTCCAATTACCATATTTGGTCTGGATTCCTTCAACAAGCGTGGGTAAACTTTCAAAGATCTCCTTTATCCAGGATGATTTAATTGACTGCTGGAGATTCCTGCTGTCCACATGGATAGTATCAAGTGTGCCGATGCACACAAGAGACAAATTGCCGGAAAAGTTCTGTATCCGCCACTTGAGATTTTTATAATCTGCGATGGGCAGATAGTTATTTTTCTCGATCTTATCGCAAAAAAAATATAGAGAAGAATAAATTCCAATAACAGATTTGATCTCCTCTCTCATCAAATCTATCTTTCTTGAACCGTCTAACATTTGCCTTAACATCTTCTTGTAGTTCATACTTCCTCCTTCTCCTGTCTCCAGGATCCCGCTAGGGTGTTTTGTCTGAGCGTCTCCGCTCGAGAACTATTTCTGTAGTTGATATTAGTACATAAAACTAGGATGTCAAATTGTATTTGAATTTACTTTATGGACTTTAAACTTTCTACTTTCAACTTGAAAATGATATAATCATTTTCTATGACCCAAAAGGATGCGCTAGAAATTTTGAAGATGGGATACAACTGCTACATCACGGGAGCAGCGGGTTCTGGTAAAACACATCTTTTAAATGAATATATAAAATTCCTCAAAAATAAAGGAGTTGAGGTTGGCGTTACAGCAAGTACGGGAATTGCCGCGACTCATATGGGTGGAACGACAATTCATTCTTGGAGCGGGCTCGGCATACGAGATGAACTTACAGAATATGATTTGGAAGATTTGGAAAGCAAGAAATATTTACATGATAGATTTACAAATACTGATGTTTTGATACTTGATGAGATTTCAATGATTCATCATTTTCGCTTAGATTTGATAGAGAGAATCGCAAGACATTTAAAAAGAAATCAACTTCCATTTGGTGGAATGCAGGTGATACTTTGCGGAGATTTTTTCCAACTGCCGCCAGTTTCACGTTTCGGAGAAAAAGAATCTCAATTTGCATATAAATCAGAAACTTGGAAAAAGCTCAATTTAAAAATTTGTTATTTGGAAGAACAATTCAGGCACAAAGATGATAAATTTATAAAAATTTTAAATGGAATTCGCGGAGGAAATTTGAGCGAAGAATCTTTGCTTTGTTTGAATTCAAGAAATAATGCGTGTTTGAAAGAGGGAATTGAGCCGACAAAACTCCACACTCACAATATAAATGTCGACACAATAAATGACATCGAACTCAACAAACTTCCCGGACAGATTTTTACATATCAAATGGAAGATAAAGGAAGAAAGCCGCTTGTTGATGCGTTGAAAAAAAGTTGTCTTGCGCCAGAAGTTTTGCGTTTGAAAAAAGGAGCGAGAGTGATG
>PLOL01000017.1 GCA_003142075.1 Patescibacteria group bacterium
TTCTGCCACTATTGGAGACGGATATGTATTTTCAGTACACTTGGAATACGGTATGACAAGCAAAGCTGTGACAGAATTGCAAAAAAGATTGACTGCAAAAGGAGTTTACACCGGACCGATAACAGGATATTATGGCTCGCTCACAACCACAGCAGTAAAATTATTCCAAAAGAAAAATAATCTTGAACAATTGGGTTCTGTCGGTCCTGGAACGAGAGCAGCTTTGAACAAATAATTTTATTTTTGGTTTAATAAAAAATGGAAAAAACGGATGAACAGCTGGTAGAAAATTATCTGGAAGGAGATGAAAATTCATTCAATGAAATTGTAAATCGATATTTAAAACCTATTTACAATTTTGCATACAGGCTAGTAGGAAATCAGAAAGAAGCCGAAGATATCTCGCAGGAAATTTTCTTAAAAGTCTGGAAAAATTTAAAAAAATTCAACGCAAAAAAAAGTTTCAGAACTTGGATTTTTTCCATTGCAAAAAATACTTGCATAGATCATCTTCGAAAAAGGAAAGACGTGCCGATGTCAGCGTTTGACAATGACGACGGGGGAAATGTCATCGAAGATACATTAGTCGACGAGGAATTGAAGCCGGACGAGGTATTCGCCATCAGTCAAAACAAACTGAATGTAGAAAAAATTATGGAAATATTGACGATTGTGCAGAAAGAAGTAATTGTCCTTAAATATATGAATGAAATGTCATTAGCAGAAGTTGCGGAAGTCATGAAAATACCGATAGACACCGCAAAAAGCCATCACAGAAGAGCTTTGCAAAAGATGAGAAAATCAATAATAAATGCACCCAAATTATCAAAATAAACGTATAGATCATTGTATGAAAAACGAAAATCAATTATTCAGCATGATAGAACCTAGTGGAAATCTAAAAAGTTCTATTATGGATAAAATCAGAAAAGAAGAAATAAAAAAAGCCACATATGAAGTGGTTCTCAGTTCTGCTGCATCTTTGGTTTCCATATCGGCCGCAATTTTTTTTGTAATCAGCATAGTCAGAGATGCGTATCAATCCGGACTTTCTGAATATATTTCTCTTATATTCTCAGATGGCGCATCGTTGATATCTTATTGGCAATCATATATCATGTCTATCATAGAATCGCTGCCAATACTTCAAATTACGATTTTTTTCGCTTCAATCTGGGTTTTTGCATGGTCTCTAAATAAAGCGATGACAATATTTAAAAATACGAGAGCAATTTTTTATAAGGTAAATTAATTTTTAATAATCAAATGGAACAAGTAAAAGAAATCTTGAAAAAATCTAAAATGAAATGGATAATATGCACTCTCGGCGCAATCGTAGTTGCGCTTTTGATATTCCAGGCTGGAATGTATTTCGGATTCAATAAAGCTAGCTTTTCTTTTCAGACAGGCGAACAATATTTTCGCCAGATGAATGGAATGCCGAATGATGATTTTATGGAAATGAATCGCGATTTATTAGATTCACACGGAGCGGCAGGAAAAATAATAAGCATAAAACTACCAACGTTCATTGTTGCTGACAAAGATGGAACGGAAAAAACAATAGTGACAGATGCAAGCACAACTATCGTCCAATTCAAAAATTCTATAAAACCAGAAGATTTGAAAGTTGATGAATTTGTAACAGTAATAGGCGATCCAACAAACAATGCGGAAGTCGATGCGAAACTTATAAGAATAATGCCTGATCCTGGAAGCATACCGTTTGCGACTGGAACAGATTTACAAAATTAAAAATAAAAACATGGAACCAAATAATAAAATGAATAGCACATCAAAATTTTTCAAAAACATGGCTTCGAGCAAAATTTTTCAAAGTACAAAATCTTTCATCAAAGTCCACAAAATATGGTCTATAGTGATTGCGGTTGCAATAATTGCTGCCGGATATTTCGGTTTCTCAAAAATTTCTTCATCCGGTTCCACGATTCAATATACATTTCAAAGAGTAACTAGAGGCAATCTAGTCATAAGTGTCGCTGGTTCAGGACAGGTTTCAACCTTGAGCCAAGTGGATATAAAGCCGAATACAACCGGACAAACTCAAACACTCGGACAAATTACTTCGGTTGAAGTTAAAAATGGAGATTATGTAAAAGCTGGACAAGTTGTTGCAATTCTTGACGGAAAAAATGCGCTTCAAGCCTTGAATCAAGCACAATCAAGTGTCATGAGTTCTCAAGCAAGCTACGATAAATTGACTGGCGGACTTACCGATGCACAATTATTTTCACTTAACAACAGTTTNNGCTCAAACAACCTTAAGCAATGCCAAGCAAAATATTTTAATACAACTGCAAAGTGCTTATACATCGGTTACAAATGATGTTTATTTAAACACAGATTCATTTTTTACAAATCCAACCACCGCAAATCCAACCATAAATATAGACGGGGTTAACTTCACAAACCAGCAATATCAAAATAATGTAAATCAGGGAAGATACAATATACAAGCAATTCTCAGTGCTTGGGACAACACGATTCAAGAACAAGAAAATATGATAGCCGCATCAACTACAGACGACTACATAATAGGATCAATAAATCAAACCATATCCGATTTGAATACAGTAAGAAATTATTTTGACGATATGACAACACTGTTCTCACTTTATAGTGTTTCATCAGATTCAAGCGGACAATCTTCAATTAATTCAGACAAAGGAACTGCTTCAAGTGCGAGAGGAAATATAGATTCTTTAATAAGCAGTTTGACATCAACTTTGCAATCATATAACAACAACATAACACAGCTTCAGCAGGATCAAGAAAACTTCTCAATACAGCAAGAACCACCATCTGCAGATGACGTTGCGGTCGCCAAAGCAAGTTTGGACAATGCGGAAGCAAATCTTACAACAGCACAGCAAGCTTATGACAGCAGAATTATTACCGCTCCATTTGACGGACAAATTGGGGGTCTTAATGCAAGTGTTGGACAAGAGGTTTCTTCTTCTGATTCGCTTGGAACACTTATCACATCTCAAAAAGTAATTAATGTTACATTAAATGAAATAGACGCCGCGAAAGTTTCTGCCGGAGATGCCGTTGCAATCACTTTTGATGCACTACCAAATGTTTCAATGACAGGAAAAGTTTCATATATAGATCCACTTGGAACAGTAAGCCAAGGTGTTGTGAGTTACGCCGTTCAAATATCTATGGATACGCAAAATAGCCAAATTGAAACTGGTATGACTGCGGAAGTCACAATCACGACAACAGAACACGACAATACACTTATTATTCCGACTTCAGCAATTCAAACATCTGGAGGAAAAAAATATGTATTGATTGCAAATATACCAATGATCAACGGCACGTCATCAGCTTCAACAACAAGAAGTTTTGCAACATCATCTTATAATTTTGCCTCAACAACAAGAGCATCATCTTCAAGACAATTTGGAAGCTCATCTGCAAGCAGGACATTGTCTTCTGCATCAATAACAACACAATATCCTGTGGTAAAAGTTCANNAGAAGTCTTGACAGGAATTACTGCAGGTCAGCTCGTGGTTACAAAAACAACAACAGTAAAATCATCTACAACCGCGACAAAAAGTGCAGCGACATCTGCAACCACAAGAGTCAGTGGAGGAGCTGGCGGATTTACCGGTGGAGGTGGATTTGGCGGAGGAGCTGCGATGATAAGTGGTGGAGCTGGCGGTGGAAGCTACGGAGGAGCAAGAGGCCTATAATTTTTCTATTCTACAATAATGATTGAATGCAAAGACATAAAAAAAGATTACGTAAATGGTGATGAAGTAACCAAAGCTGTTAAAGGTGTTTCGTTTACTATCCAAGATGGAGAATTCGTGGCAATAATGGGACCATCCGGTTCTGGAAAATCTACCCTCATGCACATTCTTGGTGCACTTGATACTCCGACTTCCGGTCAATATTTTTTGGATGGAAAAGATGTTTCTAAACTTACGGACGATCAATTATCCGATATTCGAGCAAATCAAATCGGATTCGTATTTCAATCTTTCAACCTTTTGCCAAGAACTGAAGTTATTAAAAATGTCATTCTCCCATTAATTTATTTAAAAGTTGATCCAGTGGAAAGAATAAAAAGAGCGGAACAAGCGCTGTTATCAGCTGGACTTGAACAAACTAGATGGCATCATCTTTCAAACCAGCTTTCCGGAGGACAAATTCAACGCGTAGCTATCGCGAGAGCTCTTGTAAACGACCCGTCTCTTATTATGGCAGACGAGCCAACGGGAAATTTGGACACAAGAACCGGCGAAATTGTTTTAAAAACTTTTCAAGATTTAAATAAAAAAGAAGGTCACACAATTATTCTCATTACACACGAGCTTGATATTGCAGAACATGCTGACAGGATTATTCACATCAGAGATGGAGTAATTGTCAGCGATGAAAAAAATAAAAATAAAAGAATTAGTAACATATCGTTGTGTGAAAATGAAAATGAAGAAAAAATTACAG
>PLOL01000024.1 GCA_003142075.1 Patescibacteria group bacterium
CTTCAACATTGATTACAGTTACTGCAATAATAGCCACAACAACATTATCAGATCTTACAGTTTACAATGCAGCATTAAATGCAGTAGTACAAGCAAATTACACACCAGCAAGTTGGACAACTTATCAAACAGTTGTAGCAGCAAATATTGTAACAACTGCAAACACACAAGCAGAAGTTGATGCCGCAACAGCAGCAATAATTGCAGCACAATTAAATCTTGTACCAAATCCAGTTGTTTCAAATCCCGTCAGCGGAGGATCAGTTGCATCAGGAATAATACCTACGCCTACAACGACCACGACAACAGGTTCATCTGAATCTTCAGATAATGTTGCGCCAGTCATTACAATTCTTGGAGCAAATCCAGCAAGCATAACTGTCGGTGATTCATATACGGATGCAGGAGCTACAGCAAATGATAATGTAGATGGAAATATTACATCAAATATAAATGCTGTAAGTTCAATCAATATGAATGTTCCCGGAACATATTCAGTAGTTTACTCAGTATCTGATAAAGCTGGAAACATATCATCTGCCACAAGAACGGTTATTGTAAATGCAGCTTCGTCAGTTCCAACAACACCAGTTGCATCTACTACGAGTGTAACAAATACAACAGGAACATCTGAAGTAACTTCCGGAACACCAGATACAGGAATAACGATTCCAGCCGGAGTAGGAGAAATAAATAATAATGCAAATGGTAATGTAGCTGAAGTCTTGTCGACAACTTCTACAACATCTGCAATGGCTAAAGCAACTTCAACTTCAAATGCAGGATTAGTTGCAGCTGTTATTGAAGGCTTCTCGAATATTCCGAACAAGCCGATGGTAGCTTTGATAGTAATTGTCTTAATAGCTATGATAGGTTTGATCTTCTTCTACAGAAAAAATAATAAGACGCCTAAGACTCCGAATATTCCAAAAGCACCTATGAGTGGTCCAAAGACACCAAGTGCTCCGACAAATCTTCCAACAGGAAATATGTCAAAATAATTTTGAGAGTTTGAAAGTTTCTTAAGTAGAGAAATACAAAAGAGCGGCGCCGTAGGCGCCGCTCTTTTGTTGTGTTGTTATTTGAAAATCCAGTAATTGCATCTGTGAAAAATTAAAGATTAATTGCTTAAATCAATTATTTATTTTATTCGATTTTTGTTGTATACTTTTAAAATTGTGAAAAATAAAGTCGTTAATAATGATATATCAGTTGGCCAGATATTGGCACAATTTTGGAAGGGAGTTGGGCCGATGAAAGGACAGTTTCTTGCTTCCTTTTTTTTGTTTTTTCTTTCTCAAATAATCAGCGTCATAGTTCCGCTATTTTATAAGAATTTTTTTGATATACTCGGAAAGCCTATAAGTCCTAATACTGCAGCTCCGATGCTAGTCAGCATAATTGTCTATATTTTACTTCTGCATTTTCTAAACCAGATATTTTGGCAATCCGCCACGTATATGTATAATATAATGCAAGCGACTGTGATGGCTTGGCTAAAACAGAGTTCTTTTGATTATGTAATCAAAAATTCGCATTCTTTTTTTGCGAATAATTTCAGCGGAAGTCTTGTACAGAAAATCGGACGCTTTAGCCGAGCTTTCGAAGTTTTGACCGACAGTGTAATTTACAACATGATGCCTTTAGTGGTTGCTGTCATAGGTTCAATATGGGTTACATGGTTCATTGTTCCGTCATTTTCTATAATTATAGCTGTTTGGGTTACTGTATTTACAATATTCAGCATTATTTTTTCCACTTGGAAATTAAAATATGATAAAGCCGCATCGGCAGCAGATTCAATAACAACAGGTTATTTATCCGATTCAATAACGAACAACAACGCTATATCTTTTTTCACCGGACATGAATTTGAATCAAAAGGTTTTAAAAATGTTTCCAATGAGCAAGCAAAGAAAACTTTATTTTCTTGGCGTCTGGGAAATATCATCGACATAATACAAATGTTTTTGATATCTCTTGTAGAATTTTTTGTATTTTATTTTGCAATCAAATATTGGAAAGTCGGTGCTATAAGCATCGGAACTTTTGTTTTATGTCAGGTTTATATAGTCGGTTTGGCTCAACAACTTTTGGGTTTGAATAGGATCATCAGAAATTTTTATCAAGGCATTGCCGATTCAAAAGAAATGGTTGAAATCCTCATGACAAAACACGAAGTTGAAGATATTCCGAATGCAAAAGATCTTGTTGTTACAAAAGGAGAAATAGTTTTTAAAAATGTTTCTTTCGGTTTCAATAATAACAAAGTGCTGGACAATCTGAATCTCACAATCAAGCCGGGAGAAAAAGTCGCTGTGGTTGGACATTCTGGAGCTGGAAAAACTACTTTGGTCCGATTGATAATGAGACTTTATAATTTAGCTGGCGGTTCTATAAGCATTGATGGCCAGGATATAAGCGCTGTGACTCAGGATAGCTTGCGTGAAAATATAAGTTTTGTTCCGCAAGATCCGGTTCTTTTCCATCGAACGTTGATGGAAAATATTCGCTATGGTTGTCGTGATGTTACAGATGAAGAAGTAAAAGAGGCTGCACATTTGGCACACTGTGATGAGTTTATAGAAAATCTACCTTTGAAATATGATACTTTTGTCGGCGAAAGAGGAATCAAACTTTCCGGCGGAGAACGACAGCGAGTTGCGATAGCCAGAGCAATATTAAAAAAAGCTCCAATACTTATTTTTGATGAAGCGACTTCAAGTCTTGATTCATATTCAGAATCTTTGATTCAGGGTGCATTGGAAAATCTCATGAAAAATTGTACCACTATTGTTATTGCTCACAGACTTTCAACTGTCAGAAAGATGGATCGCATAATCTCCATGGAAGGCGGATCGATTGTAGAGGATGGAACTCACAATGAGCTTTCCCATAAAGGTAGCGGACTTTATAAAAATTTGTGGGATCTCCAAGTTAGCGGTTTTATATAATTTTATGATTATGAAATGTCCATTTTGTGAAATAGTTACAGATAAGAAAGATTATATTCTTATAGAAAACAAAAATGTTTTTGTTACTTTAAGTAATCCTCGTTTGATGCCGAGTCATCTTCTTGTTATTCCAAAAAGACACGTAGAAAAAATAAGTGAGTTAACAAAAGAGGAAAGAAATGATTTTTTTGATATGACAATAAAAATGCAAGAAAAAGTTTTAGAAAGTATTGCACCAGGTTGTGATATTTGTGAACACTACAGACCTTTCATCCCTGACAATACTTATAAAGTGTCTCACTTGCATATGCATATACGCCCACGTTTTTTGGATGATGAGTTGTATTTGAAAGTCCAAAAGTTTGAAAATCAAGTTTTTCAAAAAGTAGATGAAAAGG
Organism: Patescibacteria group bacterium; assembly: GCA_003142075.1. Lineage (GTDB taxonomy): Bacteria > Patescibacteriota > Minisyncoccia > Phycocordibacterales > GWA1-40-21 > Bog-1340. The sequence goes on from PLOL01000024.1 coordinate 3,353, forward strand.
AATTTAAAAAGTATAAAAATATTTTAGCTAAGTAGTCTTTATCTTTAGTTAATTTTCTGCTAAAGTTCATTCCATGAGTTTATCAATCGGAATCGTCGGACTGCCAAACGTAGGCAAATCAACATTATTCAATGCACTCACGAGAAAAAGCGTTCTCGTGGCTAATTATCCTTTCGCGACGATTGATCCTTCTGTCGGCGTTGTTGCCGTACCAGATGAAAGAATTTTCAAGCTCGCGGAGTTTTCAAAGTCCGCAAAAACTATTCCAGCCGCTGTTGAGTTCGTGGATATTGCTGGGCTTGTAAAAGGCGCGTCTGCCGGTGAAGGTTTGGGAAATAAATTTCTTACGAATATCAGAGAAACGGATGCAATCGCCGAAGTTGTTAGAATTTTTGATGATGAAAATATAATTCACGTTTCAAATAAAGTTGAACCGCTTTCAGATATTGAAACAATAAATCTTGAACTTATTCTTGCCGATCTTCAGACAGTTACAAAAAGATTATCAAGTTTGGGAAGTGAAATCAAAAAGGGAACTAAGACTGCAATAATAGAAAATGGCGCAGCAGAAAAAATAAAAGTTGCTCTCGAAGCTGGACAGCTTTCAAGCACAGTTTCGCTTGATGAAAAAGAAATCGTTGAAATAAACAAGCTTTGTCTAATCACGATGAAGCCTATTCTTTATATTTTAAATAAAAAAGCTGGCGGAAAAAATCTAGATGAATTAAAAGATGAAAGATGGGAAAAACTTTTGAAATTTTTTAAAGAATCAAAATCGCAATATGTAATTGTCGACGCAGGAATCGAACAAGAGCTCAAAGATTTGGAAGGAAAAGATAAAACAGAAATGCGCGAAGGTCTTGGAATAAAAGATGACGGCGTGAATGATTTGATAAAAGCCGGATACAATTTGCTCGGACTTATCACTTATTTTACGACAGGAGAAGATGAAACTCGCGCTTGGACTATCAAAAAAGGCTGGACTGCGCCGGAAGCTGGAACTGCGATTCACGGAGATTTTAAAGAAAAATTTGTTCGTGCAGAAATCATAGAATGGGATAAGCTTTTAGCTTCAGGTTCTTACGGCTCAGCTCGCGAAAAAGGTTTGGTCCGAACAGAAGGAAAAGATTACGTCGTAAAAGATGGAGATGTTATCGAATTTAAAATCTAAAAAAATATATGTTGGAATGTCAGGCGGAGTTGATAGCTCTGTTTCTGCTTTGTTATTGAAGCAGGCTGGCTACGATGTCACAGGAGTTTTTATAAAAGTTTGGCAGCCGGAATTTTTTGAATGCACTTGGCGAGCCGACAGACTTGATGCGATGCGAGTCTGCGCAAAATTAAATATTCCTTTCCTAACTTTGAACCTTGAAGCTGAATATAAAAAAGAAGTCGTGGATTATATGATTGAAGAATATAAAAGAGGACGGACTCCGAATCCAGATGTAATGTGCAATAAATATGTAAAGTTTGGTGGATTTTTTGACTGGGCGATGAAACAAGGAGCTGACTTTGTTGCGACGGGACACTACAGCAGAGTCGAAAGTCAAAAGTCTATAAAGTCAAAAGATAATTCAAAGAATAGACTTTACGGACTTGATAGACTTTATAGACTTTTAGCTGGCCGTGACGGCAATAAAGATCAAACTTATTTTCTCTGGACGATTACGCAAAAGCAGCTTTCAAAAACTTTATTTCCAGTTGGTGATATTGAAAAACCGCAAGTCAGGAAACTTGCTGAAAAATATGGTTTGAGTACTGCTATCAAGAAAGACAGCCAAGGACTTTGCTTCATCGGGAAAATAGATATTAAAGATTTCCTCAAAAATTATATTGAAGAAAAAAAAGGAAAAGTTTTAAATGAAAAAGGCGAAATAATCGGCGAACACGACGGAGCTTTTTATTTGACCGTCGGGCAAAGGCATGGTTTTAAAATCACGGAAAAAACACCGAACGATTCGCCATATTATATAATCGGAAAAAATATAAAAGAAAATACGATTACAGTTTCGCAGGATTTCAAAAATGTTCCTGAAAATGAATCGAAAATCGCAAAGCTGGAAAAAGTAAATTGGACGCTTGGCGAAATACCGGATTTATCGAAAAAATATGTCGCAAGAATCAGATATCGCCAGCCGCTTGAAGAATGCATATTAGTCAAAAGTCAAAAGTCCATAAAGTCAAAAGAAAATACGGAATTTGAACTCTATTTTACAAAACCGCAAAAGGCAATTACTTCCGGACAATCCGCTGTGATTTATGACGGGGAAGTTTGTCTTGGCGGAGGAATAATCTGCTAGCAGACGGCAGCAATCTTTGTTATTATTAATCCGTTAAAGTTTTTGTTGACGTGTTGAAAATGATTAACTGATAGAGGAACCATTTTTAAAAGATAAATCTGCATAAAAGTATAAGTCATATAACATCAACACATTTTCATCAACAAAAATTTTCTCGGATAAATCTCATGAATGAATTTTACGTTATAAAAAACAATGGAGAAAAAGAGCTTTTTGATTATAAGAAGCTTGAAATGTCTCTAAAAAAAGCCGGTGCGACGGACGATCTTATTTCTCGCGTCGTATCTGAAATAAGTTTGGAAGCAAAAACGAAACAGGTTGTTTCAACTCAAGATATTTACAGGCAGGCTTTTTCGATTTTGAAAAAAAATCAGAGGTCTATCGCTGTCAGATATTCTTTGAAAAAAGCTGTAGCCGAGCTCGGCCCGACAGGTTTTCCTTTTGAAAAATTTGTTGCAGAGATTTTTAAAGCTGAAGGCTATGAAACTTTGACGGATCAGATAGTGCAAGGAAAATGCGTTCCGCATGAAGTTGATATAATCGCTTGGAAACCGGGCGAGCTTATAATGGTTGAAGCAAAATTTCACACAGATTTCAATCTGAAATCGGATTTGAAAATCGTACTTTATGTCAAAGCCAGATATGACGATATTTTTGGACAGGAATATTTTTATGGCGGAGAAAAAAGAAAATTGACCGAAGGCTGGGTGATTACAAATACAAAATTCAGTGCGACAGCTATTCAGTATGGCCAATGCCAGCCTGCATTGAAATTTGTCGGATGGAATTATCCTTATGACAATAATCTCCATGACATGATAGAAAAATACGAGCTTATTCCTCTGACAGCTCTGACGACGCTGACAACATCTGATAAGAATCTGTTTCTTTCAAAAGGAATAATATTGTCCAAAAATCTTTTGAATACCGAATTATTGAAGAGCGTCAATTTTGATGACAGAAAAATAAAATCTATTCAAGATGAAGTGAACGGGCTTTGCGAGCATTGCAGGGAAAAATTCGGAAAGAAATAATTATTTTCCAAAATGACGAAAACCGACGAACTAAGAAAAATAAAAGATGAGGTTTTAAATTTGAAAGAATCTCCGCTATATTCTTATCGAATCGAGAACAAATATTTTCCTGTTATCGGAGAGGGAAGTCATGATGCAAAAATTATGTTTGTCGGCGAAGCTCCTGGAAGAAATGAAGCGAAGACTGGCAGGCCTTTTTGCGGAACGGCCGGAAAAGTTTTGGATGAACTTCTTGAACATGTCGGAATTAAAAGAAGTGATGTTTATATTACAAATATTGTTAAAGATAGACCGCAGGAAAATCGCGATCCGCTTCCCGAAGAAATTAAAATTTACGGACCATTTTTAGACAGACAGATAGAAATACTCAAACCAAAAGTGATTTGTGCGCTTGGCCGATATTCAATGGGATACATAATGCAGAAGTTCGGACTTAGTGATAAAATTGAGCCAATAAGCAAAATGCACGGAAAGTCATTTGATGCACAAGCTTCATATGGTCCGATAAAAATAGTTTGTTTGTATCATCCATGTGTTGCAGTTTATAATCCAAACCAAAAAGATTTATTGAGGAAAGATTTTGAAGTCTTAAAAAATATTTAATAAAAATTATGAATTACGAACAAAAAGATTTTAATAGTTTGCTTGGAATAAAAGGTTTGAGCGATACAATGCTTTCAAATCATTTTACGCTGTATGCTGGCTATGTTGCCAATTTTAATAAATTAAATGATATTTTAGTTGCGATGGAAAAAGATGGAAAGTTTGGCACGCCAGAATACGCGGAATTAAATCGCCGACTTGGCTGGGAATGGAACGGAATGAGATTGCACGAACTTTATTTTGGAAACATGACGGAAAATTTTGTTCCGATGGAAAAAGATTCCGAATTGTCCAAAAGTATTATAAAAGAATTTGGCTCGATTGAATTTTGGGAAAAAGATTTCAGATCAATGGCAGCGATGCGAGGAATCGGTTGGGTAGTTTTGTATCATGATGCCGAAACCGGAAGATTGTTCAATGTTTGGATCAACGAGCACGATGTCGGTCATTTTGCAGGAGCTGTGCCGCTCCTTGTGATGGATGTTTTTGAACATGCTTACATGACGGACTATGGAATTAAAAGAGCTGCCTATATAAATGTATTTATGGAAAATATAAATTGGAAGGAAGTGAAAAAAAGATTTGAAAAATAAATTAAAAAGGCGGGTTTCGCGAAGCGAAACCCGCCTTTTTAATTTTCTATTTTATGTTATATTTTCACTATGTTATCAAACGAAATCCGACAAAGATATCTTAAATTTTTCGAAAAAAGAGGGCATACAATAATTCCTTCTGCTCCGCTTGTTCCAGAAAATGATCCATCGTCTCTTTTTATAACTGCCGGAATGCAGCCACTCGTTCCTTATCTTTTGGGACAAAAGCATCCAGCCGGAGTGCGCCTCGTTGATGTCCAGAAATGCGTCAGAACTGGCGATATTGAAGATGTTGGTGACAATCGCCACCTTACTTTCTTTGAAATGATGGGCAATTGGTCGCTCGGAGATTATTTTAAAAAAGCTGCAATCGCCTGGAGCTTGGAATTTTTGACAAGCAAAGAAGAAGGTCTCGGACTTGATCCAAAAAGGCTTTATGTCACGGTATTCCGCGGCGAAGATGGAATACCTCGCGACGAAGAATCAATCGCTGTTTGGAAAGAAAATTTTTCAAAATTTGGAATCAATGCCGATGTCGCCGAAGCTGATGAAAAAATAAAAGATGATGTCAGAATTATTCCTCTTGGAAAAGCGGACAATTTTTGGATTGCAGGACAAACTGGCCCATGCGGAGGAGACACTGAAATGTTTTATGATGTCGTCGGAAAAGGAAAAGTTGAAGGAAATTTTCAAGAGCTTGTAAGGTCCGGAAGAATTATTGAAATTTGGAATAATGTTTTTATGGAGTTCAATAAAACTGCGGACGGAAAATATGAAAAACTTTCAAAACCAAATGTTGATACTGGAATGGGACTTGAAAGAACTTCTGTAGTCATGCAAGGAAAAGATAATGTTTTTGAAACTGATATTTTTGCTCCTGTGATTTCAGAAATAAAAAAGCTCGCAAAAAATTACAATGAAAAATCCGCAAGAATAATTGCCGACCATGTCCGCGCAGCAACTTTTATAATTTCCGATGGCGTCACTCCTTCAAATACCGAGCAAGGTTATGTTTTACGAAGACTTTTGAGGAGAGCAGTCAGATGTGTGGACCAAATCGGCTTGGTTCAAGAAAACAAAACCGATCAAAGTGATCTTGTTTATATTTCTCAAATGTTTGTCGAACAAAATATGTCGGCATATCCGAATCTCGCGGCTCAATCAGAAAATATTTTCAAAGAAATCGAGATGGAGGAAGAAAAATTCAGAAAAACTTTGGTTAATGGGTTGAAAGAATTTGAAAAAATAATCACTGCTTATATAAATAATAATATTTCTGTAAAAGTATTACCTGGTGATGTGGCATTTAATTTGTATACAACTTTTGGATTTCCTATTGAATTAATATTGGAAATAGCAAAAGAGAAAGGACTTGAAGTTAATTTAGAAAGCTTTAAGAGTTATATGAAAAAACACCAAGAAATTTCAAAAGCCGGTTCTGAACAAAAATTCAAAGGCGGACTTGCATCGACAGGCGAACAGGAAACAAAATATCACACGGCAACGCACTTGCTTCTCGGCGCTTTGAGAAAAGTTTTGAATGCAGAAATTGTGCAAAAGGGAAGCAATATTACGGCGGAAAGAATGCGTTTTGATTTTAATTGGCCGGAAAAACTTACGCCTGAACAACTGAAAAAAGTTGAAGATTTGGTCAATGAAAAAATTGCCGAGAAAATTCCGGTTGAAATGTTTGAACTTCCAAAAGAAGAAGCAAAGAAAATCTGTACCGTTCTTTCATTTGATCTGTCAAAATATGGCGATATTGTAAAAGTCTACAAAGTGGGGAATTTTGATGTGGAATTTTGCGGAGGTCCTCATGTAAAAAATACAAGCGAGCTTGGACATTTTAAAATTGTGAAGGAAGAAGCTTCAAGTGCTGGTGTTAGAAGAATAAAAGCGATTTTGGAATAATTAATTTTTGATAAAGAGCAGATTTTTTTCGAAGCAAAAAATCCGCTCTTTATCATTGCACTTACAGGCGCTACATATTATAATACTGCTCATATGAGTTTTTTCTTCAAAAATAAACCCTTCTTGTCATTCGTATTTGATATAAGGGATTCTTCTATATCAGTTTCAGCGGTAAAATTTGAAAATGATAAAAAGCCTGAAATTATATTATGCCAGAATTTTGAAATCCAATATCAGGATTCTCAAGATTACAGCAAATATTCTTCATTGATGATCAAAACTTTGGACGATTCTGTTTCTTCTCTGAAAAAAAGCCTGATAAAAATCGGAAATAAGGAAAAAATAAAAGATTATCGTTTTTTCATCGGTTCGCCTTGGACTGTTTCTCAAAGCAAAACCATAAAAATTATCAAAGACAGGCCGTTTGAAATAAACAATGCTTTGCTCAGCAAAATAATCGTCGGTGAAGAATTATTGGCGGAAAAAGAGCTTGAGACAGAAACACAACTCAAGGATTGGAAAGTTATGCTGGAAAAAATCATCCAGTCAAAAATCAACGGCTATAAAGTCGATAATATTTTTGGCAAAAAAACCATGAATCTCGCCGTGGAAATTTTCGTTTCTTTCATTCCTTACGAAATAAAAAATAAGCTGTCAACATATATAAGCGAAAAAATCGGCAGGCATACGAAGGAACAGGACAACTCAAGCATATTGTCTTCTTATACTTTTTTCAGAGATATGTATTCAAACAAAAATGATTTTATTTATGTAGATATCGGAAAAATAATCACGGATATTTATGTTGTCCGCGATGATATAATTTTCGGCATCGCTTCGTTTCCGTTCGGAGAAGAAGATATGATACAGACTTCTTTGTCCAAGACCAATCTTTCCAGAGACGTTTTCATGTCTTATCTGTGCATCGGCAATGACAAAAAATTCGACCTAACATCGCATAACAATGGCGAAGACATGTTAAAATTCGGCTTTGAAGCTTGGATGAACAAGCTTAAAGACGTGTTGCCAAAAATCTGCACTGAAATGAATATTCCAAATAATTTATTTATCGTTCCGAACAGTGTCGTATCAGAAATACTTGTAAAAGTTTTGTCGAATAAAGAAGATGGAAAGCAATTTGAGCTGCTTGAATCAAAAATAGAAATAACGTCGATTGTTGAAGGAGTATTCGACAGCTTAATTTTAAATGGCAAAGTTTTTCCGAACGAACCGCATATAAAGATGGATGTTATATTTTTAGATAAAATGTTAAAATTATAAGCAGTCAATAAAATAATCTAATTCATTCAAAAAAACATGCCTCCGAAAAAAATGATCCAAGACATATATGTAGTCAAAAAAAGCATCAGGATGGTCAAGAGAAGCGACGTCAGAGATGGTTTTTATGCTGAAAATAAAAAACCTGTAGATAAAATAAAAAAAACGGATGATACGATAAATATAAATAAGGTCGCACCAAAAAATATTGAAGAAAATTATGACAATGGTTTGGAATATCTTGAAGAAAAAAAGCATGTCACGAAGGATTCTCTGATTCTGCTCTGGATAATATGCATAGCTGCCATCGCAACTCTTCTTTTTTTCCTGTCATCTGCGTTTGCCACAGCGACACTTGACGTCACTCCAAAAAATCAGACGATTTCTTTGAACGATTCATACAATATTTCTCCGGACAAAACTGTGAGCGGACTGCATTATGAAGTAGCGAGCACTACTCAGGATTTATCAAAAAGCCTTGATACGAACGGACAGCAATATTCTGCGGAAAAAGCCACTGGAAAAGCCATAATATACAATTCATACAGTTCTGCTGTTCAAAGGCTCATTATAAATACAAGATTAGAAACGAAAAGCGGTTTGATTTACAGGATAAGAAGTTCAGTTGATGTTCCGGGAGACACGACAGTCAATGGAGTAAAAACTCCGGGATCAATCGAAGTCGACATAATCGCGGACCAGGCAGGAGATACTTATAATACGAAACTTTCTGACGCAAGCGGGACTTTGACAATTCCAGGATTTTCCGGAAGCGATAAATATGTAGCATTTTATGCGAAGTTCAGTTCCGACATCGAAGGCGGTTTGACCGGAAATGTCAAAACAGTTGCAAGTGATGTTTTGCAATCCGGAAGAACAGATTTGCAGAATACTTTGAAGGATGAACTCGTGAAGGAAGCGTATGCGACTCAGACCGATGAATATATATTATTCAAAGACGATTATTATACGGAGTGCAGCGATTTGCCGGATGATGTTTCTGCCAGCGATTATAAAATCACGGAAGAATGTTCCATATATGCAATCATGTTCGATAAGAATGAATTGTCAGAATTCATAGCTCAAAATAAAATAACAGGTTTCGACAATTCAAAAGTCGATGTTCTATGGAATGACAATGATATCGTAACTGTATCAGGTTCTACCGCCGAGCCGTGGACGGAAAATTCTCTCAGTGCCAAGTTTTTCGGTCCTGCTGAAGTTGTTTGGCAGTTTGATCCAAACTCAATATTAAATGCGGTAGTCGGCCAGGATAAATCTGTAATTGATTCGGTCATGGAAAATAGTACGAGCACTTTGTCCCAGATAGAAGCAACGATAAGGCCTATGTGGAGAAGCACTTTTCCTGATAATGCAAATAAAATAAAAATTATTGATACCATCAGAAGTAATGCAAATTAGATTTTGTCTAGCTGAAAGCTGTATAATTGCCGGACAGCCTTGACTATTATGGATTTTTTGATACCATATCAAACATTGTATATTTAAAAATGCAAACACCACAGAAAATTAAGCAAACGGCTACAGGAATAGTTTTAGAAGCTTTTCCAAATACACTATTCAAGGTACAACTTGATGGCGAGAAAGGAGAACTCCTATGTTATTTGGCCGGAAAAATGAGACTTCACAGAATAAAAATTTTGATAGGAGATAAAGTGGAAGTTTTATTGGATGAATATGGTGGAAAAGGAAGAATAATAAGAAGAATATAAATAATATGAAAGTAAAAGCTTCAGTCAAAAAAATTTGTGCAAAATGCAGAACCGTCAGAAGAAAGGGTCGAGTTTATGTTACATGTACATCAAACCCTAGGCACAAACAAAGACAAGGTTAAAAAGAGTTGATTTTTAATGATAGAAATGCTAATCTAGTATTTCTTATAATAATTTTATGCGTATAGCAGGTATAACAATTCCAGACAACAAAAGATTGAAAGTCGGACTGACAGTGCTTTATGGCGTTGGACGTTCTTTGGCTGGAAAAATTCTTTTGGAAGCAAAAGTTGATGAAGATAAAAAGCCAACAGATATAACTCCTGAAGAAGAATCAAAAATCAGACAAATCGTTGAAAGCAGAAAAATAGAAGGAGATTTAAAAAGAGAAGTCGGCGCGAATATAAAAAGATTGAAAGATATAAAAAGTTACAGAGGCTCAAGACATGCAAGAAAACTTCCATCAAGAGGTCAGAGAACAAAAACCAATTCCAGAACTTTGAGAGGAAATACCAGGAAGACCATGGGAACCGGAAGAAAAGCTCCTGATAAAAAATAATTTAATATAATAATATACATAACGAACAATGGGTAAGAAACGAGTAGCGACAACAGAAAATAAAAAAGCCGAGGGTGCTAAATCCGGAGCGGAGGTAAAAGTCAACTCAAAGAAAAGAGTTGATTCTGGTATTTTGTATGTCCAATCAACATACAATAATACGATGGTGCTTTTGACCGATAAAAAGGGAAATGCAATCATGGCATCTTCCGCAGGTGCACTTGGATTCAAAGGTGCGAAGAAAGGAACACCGTTTGCAGCGGCAAAAGTCGGAGAGACACTCGGTGAAAAAGCAGCGAACCTCGGAGTAAAAGAAATCGAAGTCGTTGTAAAAGGAGTCGGATCCGGAAGAGAGTCGGCAATAAGGGGATTCATTTCAAAAGGCATAAATATCACAAGCATCAAAGACGAAACGCCGGTGCCTCACAACGGACCTAAGCCAAAGAAACCACGAAGAGTATAAAATAAAATTTAAATAAATTATGATAACAGGACCAAGATACAAAGTAGCAAGAAGATTGGGAACAAGCGTTTATGATAAAACGCAATCTCAAAAATATGCCATGAGAGCAGGCTCAAAGGATGTAAAAAGGACAAAAAGAGCCGGATCAGATTTTGGCTTGCAGCTTATTGAAAAACAAAGAGCCAGATTCACTTACGGTCTTGGAGAAAGACAATTTAAAAATTTAGTTGAAAAAGTTTTGGCAAAAAAAGGTGCAGATATAAATATAAATGATGCTTTGGTTCAAGCGCTTGAAATAAGATTGGACAATGCGATATACAGATTGGGTTTTGCACCGACAAGACAAGCTGCAAGACAAATGGTAAATCACGGACATATAGACGTGAACGGAAAGAGAAATACCATTCCATCATATTCTTTGAAAGTCGGAGATATCATAACAATAAGAGAGAACAGCAAAAAGAAAGCTTTGTTTGCAAACGTTGATGAAAAAATTAAAGAACAAAAAATCCCATCATGGCTCGCTTTAAATGTCGAAAAGAAAGAAGCTAAAGTCCAAGGGCTTCCAAAAATACCAGAAAATGAATTGTCGTTTGATGTTTCCCAGATATTTCAATATTACAGCAGATAATCAATTTTAAAATTATTAAATAAATTATTAATTTAATCGGCCTACTGAGATTCTAAAAATCAAAGAGGCACAAAAAAATGTCTGAACAATATAAAATATTATTGCCGGGAAAACCAAGAGTGGTTTCAGAAGATGGAAATACCGGAGTTTATGAAATAGACGGACTCTATCCGGGCTATGGGCATACATTGGGTAATTCTTTAAGAAGGATTATTCTTTCTTCTATTCCTGGAGTTGCCATCACAACGGTAAAAATAAATGGAGTTGATCATGAATTTTCAACTATGAAAGGCGTGAAGGAAGATATCATAAATATAATTTTGAATTTGAAAAAAATCAGATTTAAGGTTGTAAACGATGAAGAACAGACAGTTACTTTGAATGTAAAAGGAATAAAAGATGTAACCGCTGCAGATATAACAGTTCCAGGACAGGTTGAGGTTTTGACTCCGGATCAGCATATCGCATCAATCACGGACAAGGCGACAGAACTTTCCATAGAAATGAAAATACAGAGAGGTTTAGGTTTTGTTCCAAAAGAAGAAATACAAAAAGATAAAGTTGAAATAGGAGTCATAGCTACCGATGCAATTTTCACTCCAGTAAGAAGAGTAAACTATGAAGTTGAAAATATGAGAGTCGGAGACAGAACAGATTTCAACAAACTCACTTTCACGATTGCAACCGACGGTTCAATCCCACCGAAAGAAACTTTGGAAAAATCAATTTTCATAATGCTTGAACAGCTTAAAGCTATCGTTGGTTTTGAAGAACCTGTTGAAATAAAAGAAGTCAAAAAATCCGAAAAAGGCGAAAACGAAGACAAGGAAGACGACTCAGAGTTTTTGAAAACAAGGGTTGAAACTTTGGATTTGTCGGTCAGAACTGCGAATGCGCTTTCAAATGCAAACATCAGAACAGTCGGCGGTCTTGCAAAAAAGAAAGAAAAAGATTTGACGGACATAGAAGGTTTGGGCTCAAAAGGAATTCAGGAAATCAAAAAAGTCCTTTCAAATTACGGCATAACTTTAAAATAATTTCATTGCGAGCGAAAGCGAAGCAAACCAGATTAAAAATTTCAAAATAAAAACAATGTTACACGGAAATAAGAAAAAACAATTAAGCAGAGGAATGAATCAAAGAAATGCATTGATCAAGACTCTTGCCGTATCTTTAATAAGATATGAGAAAATTACTACGACAGAAATCAAAGCTAAAGTTTTGAAACCTTTTGTTGAAAAATTAATTACGAAGGGAAAAGATGGAAGTTTAAATTCTCTGAGAGTTATCGCTGGAAAGATTGGAAGCGTTTCAGCCGTAAAAATAATCAAAGTACTCGCACCAAAATATAAAACAAGAGCAGGTGGTTATTTAAGAATTACCAAGATTCAGACAAGATTATCAGACTCGACAAAGATGGCTCAAATAGAATTTGTATAATATAAATAACACGTGTCCCGTTGTAAATTCAGCGAAAACATGTAGTATAGAAAACGCAAAAATATAATCAGCAAACAATTTATTTACAAACATTATAAACATTAAAATTTTACAACTGGGATGGAAAAGAAAATTTACACAATAGATGCAACAGGAAAGAAACTAGGAAGAATAGCTACTCAGGCTACAGCTTTGCTCATCGGAAAGAATCGCGTTGATTATGCGAGAAACGTTGTTTTCAATGTCGAAGTAAAAATTGAAAATGCAGGCAAGCTCGATATTTTCGAAGGAAAATTAAAAACAGTTTACAAAAAGTATTCCGGTTTTCCAGGAGGACTTTATGAAAAAAGCATGGAGCAGATGATAGACAGAAAAGGAAAAGCTGGCTTATTGAAACTTGCTATTACAGGAATGATTCCAAGAAATAAATTGAAATCAAGAATTATCAGAAATTTAATTATTAAGGAATAATAAAATGCCGGAAACAATAAAACACAAATACATAGAAGCTGTCGGAAGAAGAAAAACTTCAATCGCCAGAGTCAGAGCTACAGAAGCCGCTAAAAATTCTTTTTCAATAAATGACGGAAAAAGTATTGATGATTATTTCAAGACTGAAGCTCAGAGAATAATTGTCGGAGAATCTTTGGCTACGGCAAAACTTCCAGGGCATTTAGCTATCACAGTTATTGTTTCTGGCGGAGGAGTCAATTCTCAGGCTGAAGCTATCAGACACGGAATCGCAAGAATCTTGATAGAAATGAATCCTGAACTCAGAAAAGATTTGAAGAAAGAAGGATTCTTGAAGAGAGATCCAAGAGCAAAAGAAAGAAGAAAATTCGGACTCAAAAAGGCAAGAAAAGCTCCACAGTGGAGCAAGAGATAAATTAAACAAGAAGCAGGTGGAATTACCACCTGTTTTCTTTTTAAAAAAACTTTTCGACGTCCCGTAGTGAACCTCTCCTTCAAGAGGTTCTACTACTGGGGCAAGATAGAATCAATAAAACAAAAAAACCGCCGAAAGGCGATTTTTTTTGAATTTATATAAAAGAATACCCCGGATTTTACTCCGGGGCAGAAGCTCTTTTTTTGGTTTTGGACACGGCTCCGTGTGTTCCAAACCTATCCCTGTCATGTTGAAAGCCGGGAAACGCTATGAAAGTATCATAACATATTAATTTATTTCGTCAAGCACCAAATTTGATTATTATAAAAAATATGATAAAATACCTATAAATACTTGTCCTGTTAGAAATTCACAGGGTAGAAAGACACAAGGAAAAGTTGATTTTTATTGAAAATAGGACAGATTTTAATATAAGTATAGTTGTTATAATTTCTAAATAGGATGAATAAAAACGATATTAATGACGATATAATATACGAAGAAGAAGGGCACGAAAAGTCTGATGACCTCGTGGCAAGCAAAAAGACCTCTAAAAAGCAGGTTGATGATGTTATCGTGGACGAAGAAAATGAAGCTCCAGAAGCGCTTGTTAAAAAGCTGAAAGAAAAGATAAAAATTCTTGAAAAAGAAAAACAGGAAAATCTTGATGGATGGCAAAGAGAAAGAGCCGATTTCATTAATTACAAAAAGAGAATTGAAAATGAAAAAGTTGAAGTTATAAAATATGCAAATGAAAGTTTGCTTGAAGAAATCACGCAGGTTCTCGACAGTTTTGAAATGGCTTTTTCAAACAAGGAAGCTTGGGAAAAAGTAGATAAGAATTGGAGAATAGGTGTCGAATATATTCACACTCAGCTTTTGAAGATTCTTGATGAAAATAATTTTAAAGTAATGAATCCGATTGGAGAAAAGTTTGATCCAAAATTCCATATTGCAGTTGAACATGTCACTACTGATGATGAAAAGAAAGATGGAGTAATTATCGAAGTAAAAAAGAAAGGTTATATTTTGAATGACAGAGTAATGAAAGCTGCGCAGGTAGTTGTGGCAGAGTTTAAGAAATAGGTCATTGCGAGCGAAGCGAAGCAAACCAGGTTCTGGATTGCTTCGCTTCGCTCGCAAAGACAAGAAATAAAATATATTAATAATTTGATATAATAAACATATGGAAAACTTCGGCGAACAATTTTTACACAAGAGAGACCCAAAACTTCACACAAGTGAAGCTGTTGAACATGAAAAAGAAAGGCTCGAAGCCCGCGAGGAAGAAACATCACAAAAACCAGCAGAAAAAATATCTGACTGGCTTGAAGTCATTAAACAAACACACACTGGCCACAGAGATGACCCACAGGTAATGGAAAGAATCAAAAACTATTATCACAAAGAATATGTAATTGACCCAAATGAAATTCCAGAAGGTTATTATGAAAACCAAAAGCGACTCGCAAGAGAACAAGGTCACGGTGATATTGATATTACAGAAGAAATGCGAAAACAACTCAGTGAAGTTGTTGTAAAAGACCAAGAAACCACATTAGACAATTGGACTAGCTATTTCACTTCACCTGACGCAGATGCTTACCCTATGTGGGCAAAATACTGGGCTTTCACAAGCATGCTCAAGCTTTCTACATTTGATAAAGAAAAACACACTTTTGCAAAGAGAGACAAAGGCACAGTTGCACCATTTCCAGATATAAACAGAGAAGCCCTCGCTTATGTAGTAGATGCAATTATCAAAAAAGCAAATAATGAAAAGATAGAAGCTACAGAAAACAATCCAGAATTAAAACAACTCCTAGATGGTGCTAGTTTCGGCAAACTCTACGCCTATGCTATTGAAAAAGTAACACCAACAGAAAAGAACGAACTTGAAACAACAGAAGGTGAGTGGATTAAATATGAACAAAATTCAGACCACATGCCACTTGTAAATTCTCTTCAAGGTTATGGAACTGGCTGGTGTACTGCGGGAGAATCAACAGCAGAAGCTCAGCTCAAAGGTGGAGACTTCTATGTATATTATTCAAACGATAAAGAAGGTAAGCCAACTATTCCTCGTGTCGCTATTCGTATGAATGAAAACAAAATAGGCGAAGTCAGAGGAATTGCACATGACCAAAACATGGACCCATATATAGGAGATGTTGTAAAAGAAAAACTTGCACAATTCCCAGACGGAAAACAATATGAGAAAAAAGAAGCAGATATGAAGCTTCTTACTAAAATAGAAAACAAAACTAAAAAAGGAGAAAATTTAAACAAAGACGAGCTTCTATTTATTTATGAAATAGATTCAAAGATTGAAGGTTTTGGTTATCAAAGAGACCCAAGAATTGAAGAAATCATTTCACAAAGAAATCCGCAAGAAGATGCACCGATAGTTTTTGATTGCGAGCCAAATCTAATCGCTCATGGACCAAAAGAGATAAATAAAAACACGAAAGCTTACATTGGAGAATTCACTCCAAAAGTTCTAAAATCTTTTCCAAAAAGTATTGAACATATTTATACTAAATTTCCAGACGGAAAAGTATTCTTGAAAGAAATCATCCCAGACAAAGAAATAGAATCATCAGAAACAGCTATTAAAAAACTAGAAAAAGAAGGTCATAAAATAAATGATTATGCCAAAGATATGCTCACCAAAGTAGATTGGAAAGAAAAACTAAAAAATTCCTATGAAATAGTATCCTTTTCCGTCGGAGAACTTTTTGGTGATACAAAAATTCATACATACGCTGATATTAAAGCAAAAGCAAAAGAAAATAATCTTGAACTCGTTCCAGCCAAACTTGCTCCAACAATTCGTTTGAATTATGAAAAAAGCGGTCAATGGACAAATATTGCAATGGAAGCTATACGCGACCGTGACGGTAATCCGTCGCTTTTCCGCTGTGGCAGGGACGTTTCGGGGTCGTGGTTGTACAACTGCGGGCGTGATGTCGATGTCGATGAGTGGCACGACTTCTATCGGTTCTTCTTTGTTCGCAAGTAATTCGGAATACTGTCTTTGCTCGCAAAGACAGAAAATATTGATATAATAAAAAAATGTTAAGTTTACAAAAACAATCTAAATTCATAAAGAAAACGATAACGTTGCCAAATGGTTCTTTGGCTTTGGTTGTTTTCGAACTCGTAGAAATTAATGGAAAAATAGTTGCTAAAGCTGTTTGCGGAAAACTTATTGAAGAAAATGTCATAACTCAAGAAAAAGTTCTCGCGCTGCCAGTCTATTTTGAAACAGAAACTTTTAAGCCGATTGTCAGTCCATTTTTTGCAGATGTTTTAAGTTTGGTAAAAGATTTATCATTTGTTGTCGCACAACCAACAAGAGCTCCTAACTTTTAATAATTTTTGTATTGTCATCCCCGTGAAGACGGGGATCCAGATTTGTATTAATTAATTCTGGATTCCCGCATCCGCGGGAATGACAAAGTGGTTTTTTATAAAATATAAAATTAATTAAAATAAAATTATGTCAAAAATATTAGGAATAGACTTAGGAACGACATTCTCAGCGATGGCTGTGATGGAGGGAAATGCTCCGAAAATAATTGAAAATGCTGAAGGTGCAAGAACAACTCCGTCAATTGTCGCCACGACAAAAACAGGCGAGAAGCTTGTTGGGCTTTTGGCAAGAAGACAAGCTGTGACAAATCCAAAGAATACAGTTTTCCAGGTAAAAAGATTTATGGGACATCAATATGATGATCCAGGAGTTCAGAAAGATAAGACCTCAGTTTCATTTGATATTTCAAAATCTGCAAACGGCGGAGTAGAAATATTAATGGCTGATAAAAAATACAGACCGGAAGAAATTTCCGCGATGATTTTGGGAAAATTAAAAGCAGATGCAGAAGCAAGACTCGGAGAAAAAATAACTGACGCTGTCATTACAGTGCCTGCATATTTCAACGATTCACAAAGACAAGCGACAAAAGATGCTGGACAGATTGCCGGATTAAATGTTTTGAGAATTATAAACGAGCCAACGGCCGCAGCTCTCGCTTACGGACTCAACAAAAAAACAAATGAAAAAATCGCAGTTTACGATTTCGGCGGAGGAACTTTTGATGTTTCAATTCTTGAAATCGGAGATTCTGTAATTGAAGTTCGTTCAACAGACGGAGACTCGCACCTTGGAGGCCGTGACATCGACAGAAAAATCGTAGACTTTATGGCTGATCAATTCATGAAAGAAAATGGAATCGATTTGAGAAAAGATCCGCTTTCACTTCAAAGACTTGATGAAGCTGCAGAAAAAGCAAAGATTGAACTTTCAACCGCACTTGAAACGGAAATAAATATTCCATTTGTCACATCAGACGCTTCAGGTCCAAAACACTTATTGATAAAGATGAGCCGAGCAACTCTAGAAAATCTCACAAAAGAATTCATCGACAGATCAATAATGATTTCAAAAAGAGCAATGGATGCTTCACCTTTTAAAATCGGAGATATAAACGAAATAATAATGGTCGGAGGTCAGACAAGAATGCCCGCGATAGTTGCAGCGGTAAAAGAATTGTTTGGAAAAGAACCGAACCTTTCCGTAAATCCTGATGAAGTTGTTGCACTCGGTGCGGCAGTTCAAGGAGGCATATTGCGTGGCGATGTAAAAGATGTTCTCTTGCTTGATGTTATTCCGCTAGCACTTGGTATTGAAACCATGGGCGGAGTTGCAACTCACTTGGTAGAAAAAAATACTACAATCCCAACTTCAAGAAGCCAAGTATTTTCAACAGCTGCAGACAATCAAACTTCTGTAGAAATTCATATCGTTCAAGGAGAAAGACCAATGGCGTCTGATAACAAGAGTCTTGGTAAATTTATTCTTGATGGAATACCACCAGCTGGAAGAGGAATGCCACAAGTTGAAGTCACATTTGATGTTGATGCAAATGGAATCTTGAATGTAAAAGCAAAAGATAAAACATCAGGAAAAGAACAATCAATTCGTATTGAAGCAAGTTCCGGTTTGAAAAAAGAAGATATTGAAAGAATGAAAAAAGAAGCTGAAATGAATGCAGCGGAAGATGCAAAGAAAAAAGAATCTGTTGAAGTAAAAAATATTGCCGAGCAGATGATTTACACTGCAGAAAAAGCTATCAAAGATAACAAAGACAAAATCCCTGCAGAAACAATAAAAGGAGTTGAAGATAAGATTGCAGATTTGAAAACTGCAACAAGCGGAACCGATGCAACTTTGATAAAAACAAAGACAGAAGCTCTTTCAACTGAGATGCAAAAGATAGGTGAAGCTATGGCAAAGGTGCAAAAAGAAGCTCCTGGACAAACAGCGGGGACTGAAGAAAAGAAACCAGAAGACAATGTTAAGGATGCTGAATATAAAGAAACTGGAGATAAAAAGTAAAATAAAAAAGTCCGGAATCCGCGTTATTAAACGCAAATTCCGGACAGAGTTTGGAGATTTATTCGGTTTTAACTACTACGATTGCGGTAAATGTAGCTCCGCATTTCTGAAAGAAATTACATGAGTTCCTGTCATAAAAATACCTCCTGATAAAATAGTTTTACTTTCTGAAGATTAAAATATCATAAAATTTACAAACTGTCAAAAAATAATATGTCCAAAGATTATTACAAAACGCTCGGTATTGATAAAAGTGCAAGCAAGGAAGATGTTAAAAAAGCTTTCAGAAAACTTGCAATGGAACATCATCCAGACAAAGGAGGAAATGCCGAAAAATTCAAAGAAGTAAGTGAAGCTTACTCGGTACTTTCTGATGACAACAAAAGGGCGCAATATGATTCATATGGAAGTGCCGGACCGACGGGAGCTGGAGGATTTGGCGGACAACAATATCAAGGAGGAAACGGTTTCGAAGGATTTGATTTTTCCGGTTTCCAAGGCGGACAAAATGTAGATTTTGATCTCGGCGATATTTTCGGAGATTTTTTTGGCGGTGGATATTCATCTGCTTCAAGCAGAAGATCGCCAAAAAAAGGCAAAGATGTTTCTGTAGATTTGGAACTTACTTTTTCTGAAGCTGTTTTTGGAGTTGAAAAAACTATAAGACTTACAAAAAATTCTAAATGTAAAGTTTGTGGCGGAACTGGCGCAAAAACTGGAACTCAAATGCAAACTTGTCCAGACTGCAGTGGAAGCGGAAGAATTCGTGAAACAAAAAGATCTTTTCTCGGTCCAATAGTCACAGAAAAAATTTGTGATACTTGCGGTGGTTCTGGAAAAATTCCAAAAGAAAAATGTTCAAATTGTCATGGATCTGGAATAATCAGAAATGAGGAATCATTTACTGTTCAAATTCCAGCTGATATTAATGATGGCGAAACCGTCAGACTTTCTGGCGCAGGAGAAACTTTGAAAGGTGGAAATCCTGGAGATTTGTATATTAAGATTCATGTTAGAAAAGATCCTCTATTTAAAAAGGAAGGAAAAAATCTTGTGACGGAATTGAATATAAAACTTACCGATGCTATTTTGGGGGCCAAATATAGCCTTAAAACGCTCGACGGAGAGATAGAACTTAAAGTTCCGGAAGGGGCTGAATTCGGGCAAATATTGCGTTTGAGAGGCAAAGGAGTGCCTACGTCGGCTGATAAAAGAGGGGATTTGCTAGTCAAATTGAATATCAAAATTCCAAGCCGACTTTCTGGAAAAGCGAAGAAAATTATTGAAGATTTGAAGAAAGAAAATATATAAAAATTAATGCGGGTTTCGCTTTGCGAAACCCGCATTAATTTTATGTTATAATTTTATTATGTATAAAGCGTTTACAGCATCAGACTGGAAAAAATTTCTAAAACTACCTGAAAATTATTCTGTTTCTGGTTTTTTGACTTATGGTGCATATGACAATGACAAACATTTTGATTATTTGTTTCAGACATTAAATAGATTAAATATAAAATATACAAGCAAAAAATTTACTGGTTTTTTAAAAAATATTCAAGAATTTGTTATTGATAATAAAACTTATTGGTTTGCTGTTGTTTATGGAGGTGCAATTTTATCTGAATATGAACACTTAGCTTGTCTTTTTGGTTCAAATAAAAATATACATATTGGTAGTTGTGGAGGACTTTATCCAGAGATAAATTCTCTAGATTTGATAATACCAATTTATAGTTATGGTAATGAAAGCACAACAAGAATATATGCACGTGAAGTTTTAGACCATAAACATTTCTCTGATAAAAATCTTTCTAAATCACTAGAACAAAAAATTGATGAAAAAATAAAAGTTTATAATGGTCCAATAATTACTGCTCAAGCTATGATGGCGNNATTCTTGGTCAAAAGATGGTTTTTATGGTGTTGAAATGGAAACTGCCATTGTTTTTGCTGTTTCAAATCATTTTAAAGTTCCAAGTTCAGCCCTAATCTACGTAAGTGATAATTTAATTAAAGGACAAACTGTGTGCGATGAGAGTCATTCTAAAGAAAAGGAAGTACGTGAAGAAATTAAAAAAGAGGTTTATAAAATTGGAATTTTGAGTTTAATTGAATAAAAACAAGCTGATTTGTTATTAAAATTATTTTAAAGCAATAACTTTAATTTTTGGCAGATGAGCAAAATGTTTCTTTTTCTGTTCAAGTCTATCGTGAGTAGTAACAACAAAAAGAACGTCGTAACCCAGATAAACTGTGATAAGAAACTGGTCGCCGTTTACGTGGCAAAGAACTGTTCCTATATCTAAAACTGGAATTATAACCGTAGCAGGAATTCTCTTTTTTGCAAGAATATCCTGAAGTTCAACCTGATTTTTTTCAAGGATATCACGTGCTTTTTGTTTGTCCTCAAAATTATCAAGTTCTCGTCCAAGCGGTCCGTGCGGCTTTTGTTTAATACCTTTTTTCTCAAATATCTTATTTATTTGAGTTCCTCCGCCCACACAAATAACAACAAAATATTTTTGACTTAATTCTGCAATTTTTTCTATAAATTCTTTTGATTTATAGAGATCACCAGAAACCTTAACGAAAGCGGATTTTCTTGACATAAAAACCTCCTATTAAATTTTGGATTTTATACTTATCTAAGTATTAAGTTATCAGTTATACAAACTGTGTCTACTTGACTCTCCAAACAGAGGAAAAAAGATCTTGAAAAATTGAAGGAAGAGGGAATATAATAAAACTAGGCGGGCNNCTAGGCGTGCCGTTTACGGCCCGCCTAGTTTTTATTTATTTAATTTTTTAGTTATGTTGTCTGAAAATTTTTTAAGCAAAAATCCAAGCCCTAAGAAAATTATTATATATAAAGGTGTGGCAAACCATGCAGGCGTATATTTATACAAAAAGTCATAGTGATACATAATTGGCCAGTGAAGCAAATATATTTCATAAGAATATAATCCGAGAATATAAAATATTTTGATATCAAATTTTTTGATAATAAAGAAAATTATGATAGAAAGCATCGCGATTATACTTATAGATTCTTTTGCAAAGACTCCTTGTCCAGAACCGGAGAAATATGCTAGCAAAGCAAAAACAGATATTGATATAAGCAAAGTTAGAAAATAAAAAACCCCGTTCCTTTTTGAAAAAATATTTTTTATATTTCCAGTGATTTTTTCATTTGATAATATCGATGCAATTATTATTCCAAGCGGAAAAGCTACTATATGCGCACTGTATAAGCCGTTTACTCCGTTTATCAGATTTAATTTGATTATTATGAAAGTAATAAGAAAAATTATTGTCGCAGAAATCCAAGGTTTCTTTTTTGAAAAAAATAGCGGAAATAATAAGTAATAAAAGACTATGAGGGTAAAATACCAGAGCGGGGAATTGATATCTTTAAAAATATCGGCTGTAGTAAAAATTCCGGCAAATGATTTTATTATGTACGAAAAAGAATAACCGATGTGCGCAACAAAAAAACTCATTGAAAATAAAATAACCAAAATAATCCAAAATGGAACATAAAGTTTTGGTAGATTTTTTTTGTAAAATTTTGGTATAGATATATCTTTCTTAAGCGCACTCATTGTCAAGCCAAAGCCGGATAAAAATAAAAAAAGATCAACACTTATTCCGGATATAATAGACAACGGAAATAAAAAATTATGATTTGTAGATAGGAAATAGCCAATGTGGCAAAAGATGACGCCTAAAATTGCTAAACCTTTTAATTCTTGGGTAACTGAGATGGAAAGCATGTCAAAATTATCCTTCTTTTTAATAGAAAGTAATATAGCGATTGCAAGAATCGACATGATAATCAGATTTGAAAGAAAAACATTATTTATGGTTATGTTCATAGTTTTGACTATAATATCATTTAAACCATTAATTTATAACATTTTATTTCTTTTAAATATATACTTTTTCTGATATATTATTCTTATGTCAAAAGAATCAAAAAAAATACTTTTATCTGGAGTCAAACCAACTGGAAGAGTTCATATCGGAAACTATTTTGGTGCAATGAAACAATTTGTTGATCTTCAAGATAAATATGAATGTTATATTTTTATTGCAGATTATCATGCGATGACAACAGTTCAAAATAGAGCCGAGCTTATGCAGGGGATTATTGATGTTGCACTCGATTATCTTGCTATTGGTCTCGATCCAAAAAAAGTTATTCTTTTCAAGCAGTCGGATGTTCCACAAGTCACTGAGCTTACTTGGATGTTTAATTGTATAACAACGATGCCATATTTGATGCGCGCTCATGCTTACAAAGATGCCGAAGCAAAAAATAAAGAAATAAATGTAGGACTTTTTGATTACCCGATGCTCATGGCTTCAGATATTTTAATGCAAGATGCAGATTTGGTTCCAGTCGGACAAGATCAAAAACAGCATGTTGAATATGCGAGAGATACTGCACAAAAGTTCAATAGGATTTATGGAGAAACTTTTAAGATGCCAGAACATTTTATTCTTCCACAAGTTGAAGTAGTTCCAGGAATTGACGGAAGAAAAATGAGCAAAAGTTATGACAATGTAATTCCGCTTTTTGCAACAGACGAAGAAATCAAAAAAGCTGTTATGAAAATTCCTACTGACTCAAAAGGTGTAGATGAACCAAAAAATCCAGATGAATCGATTATTTTTTCAATTCACAAATTGCTTTTAATCGGTGAAGAAGCAAAAGCTCTAGAAAATAAATATAAAAAAGGCGGAATGGGTTATAAAGAAGCAAAAGAATTACTCATTAAAGATTTGATTGCTTTTATAAAGCCGATGAGGGAAAAAAGGGAAATGCTCGCACAAGATATGGATTCGGTTCTTGATATTCTGAAAGAAGGCGGAAAAAGAGCTTCAATGAAAGCTGAAAAGAAAATGAAAGAAGTCCGTGAAAAAGTCGGTGTGGAAATTTACTAATTTATAAGTTGTGCTTTAATTGCACCGAAGCTTAAATAAGCTTTTTATTTATGTCCGAAGAAGAAAAAATTGAAAAAAAAGAATATAAAATTTTTAAGCCATTGGAAAGATTTTTTCAAAGATATCGCTTGGCTGTTCAAAATAGTGTGGAAAAAACACTATGTGATTTTGACGTCTCTGCTTTTTGTTTCGACATG
The DNA here is from genome assembly GCA_003142075.1 of Patescibacteria group bacterium. Taxonomy (GTDB): domain Bacteria; phylum Patescibacteriota; class Minisyncoccia; order Phycocordibacterales; family GWA1-40-21; genus Bog-1340. Next base: position 27,332 of record PLOL01000024.1, read on the forward strand.
TATCGCGCTTGCTGCGCTGTTTCAAGCATATGCAAACGGAGTTTTGGTTAATACGATTGTTAATTCCATCGGTCACACGGTAAATAAAAAAGCTGTTGTATTTTCTTTGGTTCTATTGGGCGCATCGCTAATTATTCCCGCATTTTTATATATTCTTCAAAACTTTTTCACGAAAGTCGTATATTTTTTTCTGTCAAAGCATTTTGATCTTTTGATGGCGCAAAAAAGGATAGAAATCGATGTACAGCAATATGAAAATACCGAATTCAATAATTTCATAAACAGAGTCAATCAGAAAGGAACTCATGTTATAAGCAATATATTGACGGATTTTTTTTATGATTATCAGAGCGTTATTACTGTGATTTTTGCATCTGTAATCATCGCAAAACAATCTTTGTTGATATTTGTTTTGATTTTTTTGGCCTCAGTGCCTCAATTGATAATAAGTACGAACTATGGAAAACGCGGATGGTATATTTGGGGAGATGATGTAGATAATGACGAAAGAGAAAAATTTTGGTCTGTAAAAAATTTTATACAATCTTTGTCGTCATTGACGGAAATAAAATTATTCGGTCTTGGCAAAAAATTTGTCGGAAAGATAAATGATTTTATCACTGGCGTTGAAAATAAACAGCTGAAAAATGAAAATAAATATCTGCTTGAACAGATATTCGCGACAATTTTAAGTCAAGGAATGCTTTTGTTCTCAATCATTTATTTTACGAAAATGGCGCTTGTGGGAAGTATGCAGGCAGGTACGGTTATATTTATTTTTGGAGGTATGGTTGGTTTTCAGAATTCCATAAATGCTCTGTTTTCAAGTATTGGCAGACAGCAGGAAGACAGACTTTATATTCATGATCTCTCGACTTTTCTGAAGATAAAAGACAAGATAATTGACGGCAAAGATAAATTGGAAGATACCGGCAAAGCTCCGGAAATTGTTTTTGAAGGAGTTTCTTTTTCTTATCCCGGAGGCAAGAAAAATGTTTACGAAAATTTATCTTTGAAAATTCCTCCAGGCGAAAAGCTTGCAATCGTGGGATTGAACGGCGCCGGCAAAACAACTCTTGTAAAATTGATTTGCCGTTTTTACGATCCGAATAAAGGGAAAATTTTAGTTGATGGAAAAAATATAAAAACTTTAAAAAGAGATTTATGGTACGAAAATATCGGCATTCTTTTCCAGGATTTTGCAAAATTTGATTTTACAAAAGTTAGCGAGCTCATAAGTTTCGGCGATGTCAAAAAACCTTATGATGAAAATAAAATGATTTCTTCCGCAAGAAGCGCCGATGCAGTTTTCATAGAAAAATGGGATCATAAATATGACCAACAGCTCGGAAAAATTTTCAAAGATGGAGTTGAGCCTTCCGGAGGACAATGGCAGAAATTGGGAATTGCCAGATTGTTTTATCGTGACCCGAAGATTTGGATTCTCGACGAGCCGACTTCTTCTATTGATGCTGATGCGGAGTCAAAAATATTTGAATCTCTAGCTAAACTTCCAAAAGAAAAAACGGTCATATTAATTTCACACAGATTTTCTACCGTTAGAACTGCGGACAGGATTATTGTGATAGATGAAGGCAGAGTTCGTGAAGACGGCACCCACGAAGAACTTATGAAATTGAATGGCGAATATGCAAGATTATTTAATTTGCAGGCTGAGGGTTATAAATAAAGCTTCTTCAAAAAATAAACAAGGGGTAAAATCCCTTGTTTATTTCATTATAAGTTGTAATATATACACATAAGCATTGATGCTGAAAACAACAGCGGAGCTTGGAGAAGAAAGTTTACCCTGTTAATTTATTTAATAGGGCCGAATAAGTAGAACTCCTAATGAGAAACCCGTTAAAATTTTATTAAAAATTTTCTT
>PLOL01000016.1 GCA_003142075.1 Patescibacteria group bacterium
GAATCAGATTCGGTATGCTGAAAAAACTCAAAACTTTTAGAACGCCGAGCCCGATCAAAACATAAGTTAAAAATATTCCGAAAATATAAGCCAAGCCAGCCCACACGATGTCTTTTCTTTTTCTGCCCAAGCCGAAAAAAAATGCAATCGTGATGAATAAAACTGAAAAAGCGCAAGGATTCACGCTGTCTACAAGTGCAGCAATTCCAATAAGTATCGGCATCCAGCCTTTATAAGTTCTTATGTCAGGAGCATGAAAATGAAAAACTCCAGAATATAAAAGTATCAATCCAGAAAAAATCACGGCAAAAAGAGCTATGGCAAATATTTTATTCCTTGTCCCGTGTGAATTTTCACTTGGTTTTAAGTCTGACATGATATTGTTTTATTTAAAAAAATATTAGTTATTAAAAGAAAAAGATAATTCTGAAAAAATTCTTTACGGGATTGTCAAAATTCATAGGAAACAATTATATCACAGGAAAAATACAATTTATAGACCCAAAAATATTAAAAAATAAAAAGCCAGACCCATATGAGTCTGGCTTTTTATTTTTCTTGAATTATTTTTTTGATGTTTTCTTCTTTATTTCTTTTTTAGCTTCCTTTTTTGGCAAAGAAACCGTCATACTCTTTACAACTTCTGTATTCTTGGACGATTTTGACTGAGCGAGGTTTTCTATTGAACCGATAAGCTTGTCTATTTTTGAATTCAATAATTCTAATTGCTTTTTAACATCGCTTCCGCCTTCATTTGCTGGAGAAAAACTTGGTCTTTGAGGTCTGTCATCAAAGTCTCTTCTAGGAGCTCTGTCTGAACTTCCGCCATTTTGACTTCTAAAACAATCACTGCAATACACCGGTTTGCCTGCTGTTGGTCTAAAAGGAACTTCACAAGGCTTGTGACATTCATCACAAGTAACTTTAGTCATGGTAACTGGACCTCTGNNGCTTCTCTTCTAAAATTTGGTCTTCCACCGCCTCTGTTACCGCCAAATCCACCTCTTCCACCACCAAAGCCTCCTCTATCACCACGATTAAAATTTCCCATTTGTTTTTATTTTTTATAGTTAATAATGCTTAATACGCTGAGTGTGACACGTTAGCAGACAAAAAGCAAGGAGGAACGATAAAAAACCGTCAAAATAATTTACGCTTTATTTTTATTCTTGGCCAATTACATAACCTCTCTCAACTTTTTTCATCTCGCATTTTTTATGTTCTATTTTTGTTTTCAGATGTTCAACAGCTTTCATGGTGAAATCGTCGCTTGAACAGCTGAAAACATCGCAAGCTACATAGCCATATTCAGGCCATGTATGAAAAGAAATATGAGATGTTGATAAAAGCAAAAAACCTGTGATGCCATGAGGCGAAAATTGATGAAAATTATCATGTAAAATTTCCATACCGGCTGCTTTAGCAGATTCTGGCAGTTCATTTTTCCAAAAATCCATCGAATCCAATTGAGCTGGATTACAGCCAAAAAAGTCCATTATATAATGGCTTCCCTTTACCTTGTCTACTTCTACGTTTTCCATTTCTTATTTATTTAATTTTAATTAAAAAACCAATAATAAATTTTCGATCGAAACAAACCTGGAGTCACTCTTTTATTCTCCTATCTTAAGTATTAAGTGAGATAGATTATATATCTTTTGCAAGAAAAAGATATATAAAAAAGTTGATAAGTTGGAAAGTCAGAAAATAAAATATTGCTCAGGTTTTTATCTCTGTGTCAGTATGACACCGATGGTAACCAGCACCGCTGCAATTCCCTTTTGAATAAGATTCCTTTTGGAAAGATCTTCTCGCGCAAATTTCGGCAGAAAAATTGTCAAAATTATTCCAAATATAAAAACAAACAATGTGGTTGTCGATGATATCGCTGAAATAATTACTACCGGTGCAAGAAGCGAAGCAAAACGCACGCCCAATCCTCCGCCGAGATTTATGAGTTCATTTGAACCATTGACTGCGAGCAAAGCCTTCGTATTAGTTTTCAAAAGCAACGAAAATTGTTTGAAATATCTGGGCACAAGAAGTATTCCGATTCCAAAAATCGCTTCACCGACATATGTCCAAAAAGTTGTTCCCCAAAATTGTTCTTGTATCGCAAAATATTTGAAAATAACCGTCGAAAAAGCAAGTATCAAAGTGCAGATGAGCATGGAAACTAAAGTTTTCATTTTCAATTTGCCAAAATGAAATGATGCGTCAAGTGAAAGCGTAATCGAACCAAATACGATGAGCACGGCGCCGATTGCATTGATTCCGCTAAGCGTCTCGCCGAGAATTAAATATCCTAATATGAAAGTAAATAATATTGAAGTTTGAAATAACGGAGCTACCACAGATGCTTCCGCAGACTGGATAGCTTGCATATGAAAAAGCATTGCACCCATATACAGAATACCTGAAACTATCATAACGAGAATGCTTACGATGGACATAGAAAGTACATACGGCTCGAAAATCAAGATAAAAGGAAGCATGAGAAGACCGATCCATGCCGTAAAAACCATAAGCACGGCTGTATCGCTATTCTTGAAATATTTTTCAACCAAATATTTATCTATGTGAGTAGATACTGCCCAAAGAACAGGGCCAGAAAATGCAAAAATAAGCCACATATTTTTATAAAATTAAATATTATTCTGATTGCTTAAATAAACACAGCAATATTATATCATTTATATTTTTTAATTGTATTAAACGCCATAAAATATTATAATTGGCTAATGGACAAACAAATATTAAAAATATACAAGGAAAAAACGGCAATAGTCGTCATTGATTTACAAAAAGGTATCATTGCAAGAGAGGCAAAGCCGCATTCAACAAAAGAAGTAATCCAGAATACCGCGCAATTGCTAAAAGTTTTCAGAGAAAATAATATGCCAGTTTTTTTGGTTAGAGTCTCTTCTTCAAGCGACCAGAAAGACAGACTAAGCCCTGCTACCGACACATCTTGGAGCGGAGCCGGTAAAATGCCGGATGATTGGAGCGAGATTGTTCCTGAACTTCTGCCAGGAGCAAGCGATTTCATCATAACAAAAAAACAATGGGGTGCATTTTATGGAACAGAATTAGATTTGCAATTGAGAAGAAGAAAAATTGATACGATAGTTCTGTGCGGGATTTCCACGAATATCGGAGTTGAAAGCACGGCAAGATTTGCATATGAATACGGTTACAACCAGATTTTTGCTGAAGATGCTATGTCTTCCCAATCTGAAGAGGAACATATTCACAGCATTGAAAAAATCTTTCCTAGAATCGGCCTAGTCCGAAATACCAAAGAAATTTTGGAAAGTCTGATAAATTCCTGAATACAATAAAATAAAATTCTTGTTATAATAGAAGAAAGAGAATGAAGTCAAAAAAATTTTTAAATTTCACAATAGCATTGCTTTTACTGTTGGTAGGATTGCCATTTTTTTTTGCTGTAGCTCAGACTCTTACCAGTGCGGAACGCTCTCAACTTGAAGCTCAGCTTGAACAAGTTGAATCGGAAGAGGCACAAGCGCAAAGCGAACTCGCAACTGCACAATCAAAATCTTCATCGCTTCAAAACGATATAAATCTCCTTGCTGCAAAAATAAAAGCCGAACAATTAGACATTCAAGCAAAAAATCTTACAATCCAGACTCTCGGCGACAATATAAGCACAAAACAGACAGAAATTACCAATCTTGATTCACAAATTGACCAAAATAAACAGGACATCGAGGGAATTTTCAGACAGATACAGCATACGGACAACATTTCCCTGATAGAAATAATTTTATCAGACACTACGATATCTCAATTTTTCGATGATACTGCAACGCTGGAATCATTTCAGCAAAAAATTGATACTATTTCTGCACAGCTTGCAATTGAAGAAGCTTCAAGCACAGTTGCAAAAAATGCACTCGTGGTTCAGCAGAATAAAGCGATTGATGCACGTTATGCAATACAGCAGGAACAAACAACTGTTGCAGCAAATCAAGCTTCAGAGAAAAAACTTCTGGCAATCAGCAAAGGTAATGAAAAAGCATACACTGCATCAGTCACTGCTGCCAAAAAACAAGCCGATGCAATAAATGCAAAACTTTTCGCACTTGCCGGCGGTTCAAATCCAATTCCATTCGGGCAGGCATATCAATACGCTTTGTCGGCACAGAAAGCAACGGGAATCGATCCTGCTTTTCTTCTGGCAATTCTCACTCAAGAATCAAATCTTGGAACAAACCAGGGAACGTGCTATCTTACAAACACAAACACAGGTGCCGGAGTTAGCGTAAAATCCGGAAAAACATTTCCAAACGTGATGAGTCCGACAAGAGACGTTCCGCCATTTCTGACAATCACAAGCGCTTTGGAAGTTGATCCTATGAATACGGTAGTGTCATGTCCTCAGTCTGTTGGCTGGGGCGGAGCGATGGGTCCCGCTCAATTTATCGCATCAACATGGATGTTACTCGCGAAAAGAGTTGGAACTGCACTCGGTTTTACCAGCATGGCAAATCCGTGGAATCCGCAGGATGCATTCATGGCTTCATCGCTTTATCTAACAGATCTCGGGGCCGCAGGTGGTGGATACACAGCTGAAAGCAATGCTGCTTGCAAATATTATTCTGGACGCTCATGCAGTTATTCGTCGCTCGTTAATAGTTATGGAACAAGCGTAATGGCTCTTGCATCAAAGATTCAAACCACAGAAATAGACGAACTACAAGGAATATAAATTTTATTTGAGCAAAGTATCGACCAAATCTCCTCTTATCATTATGTCGGACGCTCTTGTTACATCACTCTCTTGATTATATAAATTCAAACAATTATTCACCGGAACAACTGTCTTTTCCGGCATCTTCAAACATGTGCTGTCGTTGAAAATTCCATCTGCATTCATTTCAAAAGAAAAATCATCCGTCAAAATAGTATTCATATCTCCAGTATCGACATTTCTTTTTACCACAACAGGATTTTTAGTATTCAAAATATCCTGGCCCAAAACAGTTTTCGGCGGAACAATTCCCAAAAGATTCGCTATCGTCGGGAAAAAATCCAAATGGCTTCCCGGAGTCGTTATTTCTCCCTGCAAATTTGTTCCAGGATCAATAATAATCAAAGGTATATGACTGTCCGCAAGTCCTGGCAAATCATTTGCTCCGGTTCCGAGCGGTTGCCAAATATTCGTATAACTTTCGTGATCTCCGAAAATTGCGATTATCGAATTGTTATAAAGTCCGTCTTTTTTCAATCCATCAATAAACTCGCCGATTGCCTTGTCGGCATAATGAACACTCTCGACATAATTTTTCTGTGTTGTATTTAAATTCGTATTTGATGGAATTTGCAAAGTATTCAAATCGCTCGGCAGAATAAAAGGCGTGTGAGAACTCATAGTTATAACTGTTGCCATGAACGGAGCTTTAAATTGCTCCAGCTTCGTGAGAGACTGAGAAAATAAATCTTCATCGCCGAGGTCTGACGGTCCTTCGCCTACAGGTCTTGTGACGACAAAATCGCTCAAGCCAAATGCTTTATCGTAGCCGAGCTGAGGATAAATATTCGAACGATTCCAAAAACTCGGAACATCTCCGTGCAAAGAATAAGTGTCATAGCCATTATCATCGAGCATTTGTGGCAAAGCTTCATATTTATCCTGGGCATAATCGACAAAAACAACATCATCCGGCAAAGGATACAGTGAATCCATCGTAGTAAATTCGGCATCCGCAGTATTTCCAAGAAAAACCTGCGTATAATAATTTGAAAAATATAATCCTTCCTTGGCCAACGCATCCAGATTCGGAGTTATTTCCTGTCCGCCTATTGTCTGGTTTATCACTGCATTTTCCAAAGATTCAACTTGTATGATTATAAGATTTTTCCCTTTAGCTATTCCAAAATATTTATCAGTGCTTGTAGCTGTAAGATTTTCCGAATCTCTTTCTTTGGCAAAATTTTCTAAAAACTTTTTATCATCCGAAGTTATTCCGCTTTTTGATAAAAATTTTATTATATCTTCAAAAGAAAAATTAATGACTCCCATTTTGCCCACCATGGTTTCCTGATCATAGGAATCCGTATAAAGTCTGCTAGTATTTCCCCACTCTTTTGTTTCCGACTGAAGAAGAAAACCATATCCGAAAATTATAAATAAGATTATTGCCGATGCAAAGATAATTTTTCCATGTTTTGAAAGATTAGCTGAGCTTTTTTTCAATGGAAAAAAGAATGCGATAGCCACCAGGAAAATATTGATCGTAAAAAACAATGTTTTAAAATTCAGAAGCGTGATTATCGTTCCGCCTACGGAAAATAATTGATTTGCATATTTCAGCGCGGAAATTTGCAGAAAATTCTGCGAGTATTCAAAATAAGAGAAATTGGCAATGAATAAAATGGAAACCAATATCGATATTATAAAAAGATATGTATATTTTCCTTTTCTTTTAAAAAATAAAGCCGGACTGTATAAAATAAGTCCCAAAGCAAAAGTCACAAAAAATCTCCTGAAAAAATAAAGGTTCGGAACTATTCCGAGCCAAACATTGAACATCTGATTCTGCAAAAAAAATAAAAGGGCAAGAAAAAAAACCAAGCATCCGAATCTTGAATATTTTTTTATTTTTTCAATAAAATCATTTATAATTATTTTTACTTTTATTGTTTCCATCCGTCATATCTTTATAATGCCAGCCGACAAATCGTGATTTTATTTTGCCGATTCAGCGCTAGTTTCTGCATTTTCTTCCTTGTCAGCTTTATTGTCCGTTTCCATAATTTGAACGCCAATTTTTCTTTCAAGCATATTCTGAATTTCTTCGGCATCGCTTTTATTTATCGGCTCAATAGCTATTTCTGTCATGTCATTCTCATTTTTTTCATCCGTTCCAGCAGTTTTTATGACAAGTCTGCTCAAGCCTAAAAGTTGATAGCTGAGAGGTCGTTCAATATCCACATCCTGTATTTGTCTATACGGGACCGAAGTCTGTACTTTGTCTAAAATTCCCTTTTTCATTATCAGATCAAACTCATCAAACCTGTATGAATAATTTATATATTCTAAATATGCGATTAAAATACCTACAAGACATATTAAAACGCCAAGCCAAAAAACAATAAGATTTATATACATCAATATTTCTGATGACATGCCTGATGCCTGTGATGAAGCAATTCCAGAAGATGCAATAATTTTTCCTATCAAACCGGAAAGATAATTGCCGGAAAAAGCTAAAACTAACGCGAAAAAAATAAGAATAATTCCAAAGAATATTCTTTTCAATGAAAGAAGAAATAAAACCTTATGTCCTAAATGCTGTTCTTGTCCTGGAGTTATCATAATTGACATTATACAACAAAAAAAATTTTTAAGGTAAATGTGCAAAATGACAAAAATATAATTTTCATATATAATTGTGACTGATTATGGAACCACAAACCACAGATGTCTGCCCCATTTGCCACGAACCGGTAAAACCTGAATGGTATTTTTGCCCAAACTGCGGAACAAAACTCCGCCAAGCTCCCCTTTCCATTTCTCCGATGACTCAGCTCGGATTGTATGCATTCAGCGCCATATTGCCTTGGATTCTTTTTATAATGATAACAAAATGGCAAGGAATTACGTATTTGAAATCAAAAAATCCGCAGGAAAAACAGATAGGAATAATCGCCTGCACACTTTTGGTTGCTTCCACAATTTTAACTATATGGCTGGCTTATGTTTTTACACAGCAATTAATTCAATCATCTTTAAGCAGTCTCAATACTGATTTCAATTTTGCAAATATGTAGCCAGAAAAAGTTCAGTTATTTTTTCCGTCGTAAATATCTTTCAACATACTGAAAGTTTTTTGGCCAAAAACTGTTTCGTTAAAAATATTATTTTTTTGCTGAAATGCTTCAATAGCCAAGCGCGTGCATGAGCCAAAAGTTCCGCTGTGCGGACAATCGTTTTTTGTTTTTCCAATCGGCGGATAATCTCCGTCCATGATAAGCGCCGTCTGTATCGCATAAATATCATCGGGATTTGAATCCGTGCTCGTCACCTGATTTTGCCAATCATAAACATTTGCACTCGGATTATACGATGATGTCGCAGTAACATTCGTATTTCCATCATAATAATCCTGCAAGCCAAGATAAGTTTGATATGCAAAATCTGCGAGAGCAATCGGGCGAACCTGCGGATTTACAATTTGCGGTTCATAAATGTAATCGTATTCGATAAGCATACTTGCGGGTTTGGAAGTATTATACGCGCCCATTGCAATCAGCGAATCGTCCGATTCAAGACCTTGCGATTCAACTTTAAGATTGCTTATAGGATTGTATAAAGAAAGACGATTGAACACAGCTTCGGCAATCGGTTTACTAATCGCACTGTTCGCAAGATCATCTGCAGGCATATACATTACCAGACCGGAATATTTTCCGGCAATCTGCTTTGCCATCGCATCAGGATAATTATTCAAATGAATATGAATCATGAGATCAATATTATTTTCATCCGCCCATTTTGTAATTCCATAAAGTCGCATTGCATCGTCAGCGGCAGCATCATTTGAAATTTCTTGGGAAAGATTTTGAGCTGGAGTGGAGCTTGCAATGAAAGCCACTTTTGCAGCTTGTTCCCAAGAAATAATCTGATTCCAATCATTTTGAAAATAATTTGCAAAAGTCGCATTCCACGTGCTTGTACTGCGAGTGATAAAAGTCTGATAGTGGCTGTTTGTATTTAAATATTGCTGCAAATCTTGGCCGATTATCGGTGTGAGATTTCGTTCATAAATATCGCCATAATTTGTTCCGCCGTTGTCCGGCTCATGCCCAGGAACTATGAGAACACGAACTTTTTTCAGAAGAATATTGCTCAAAATAGAATTACTGCTCGCCTTCAAATTATTCGTCCCAACGCTTGCTGAAAATTTTGACGGATAATTAGCGAGGACATAAAAAATTCCACATATAACGATAAGCAGTAAAAATAATTTCCATATAATTCCCTTTTTCATCATTAAAAATCAGTTTATCAGATTTTGAAATATTTACTACTTTGCAATCAATCTTTTATTCCGTGCTCCTCTTCATATTTTCTTATGCCAGCTTCATCAAAACCTAGATGATGGCCGACTGCGTGGCGCACCACATCAAAAACTATTTCCTTCAATTTTTCGGGATTATTTCCAGCAAGCATTTCAATCGGCTGCTGAAAAATCGTAATCTTGTCCGGCAAAGCGCCAAAATATCCGGAACCTCGATTCACTTTTGAAACGCCCTGATACAACCCGAGCAATAATTCTCCTCTTTTGATATGCATTTCCTCAGCTTTTGCTTCACGCACTTCCGGTTCAACGACAAAAGCCACGTTGTCCATCGCTGAATTTGCAACAGGAGGCAAAGCAGAAATCGCTTCGGAAACTAGTTGTTCAAATTCGCTTTGTTTTATATGCATAGATTTTTTCTAGACTTAATCAAACTATTTAAACTATATCATAAATTAAAATATTTTTGCGATTTTTTTTAATTTGAATATTGAATATAAAAAAAGACATTCCATATCAACTTGAAAAAATAACGTTTTTAAAGTATTCTTGTGTTTATTGCGGGATCGTCTAATGGTAGGACATATGCCTCTGGAGCATGGAATCTTGGTTCGAGTCCAAGTCCCGCAGCAAATAAAATAGCTTAGCTATTTTATTTGCTGCGGGAAGTGAGTGATATTATCACTCACGTCTTGGACTCGAACGCCGGAATACATTGCGAGTAGCAACGAGCAATATGAGGCGGTGCCCAGACAAAGCTGAGCGACGGCGAGGCTTTAGTCGAGGGAGAGAAATGTACTCATGTTCCAAGTCCCGCAGCCAACTCGAGCTACGCTCAAGTCGCGTCGACACAACGCTTTTTTAGCGTTGCATAGACCACGGGACTTGGACGTAGAAACCGCCGACGAAAGTTAGCCATTTTTTGTCTATTTTTTACCACTTGCATTAAACTTTTTTAAGTTGTACAATATTGTCAGATAAAACTACTATTTTATCAAAAAATATGTGGACAGTTCTTTGCCACTAAAAATAAAAAATAATACTTGGAGGTGTTTAAAATGAAGTATTTACCTAAAGGAGCATGGATTACAGTTAACAGAGCGTGTAATTTTCGTTGTCAGTGGTGTTACGGAGTATCATCAGAATTTTCAAGTAACAGTAATCTGACTTACGAGACGGCGAAAGATATTGTTTATTTTCTTAAAGATCTGGACATAAAGAGTCTCATCATAATAGGTGGGGAACCAACTGTCTGGAAAGATTTATTCAGATTTAATGATCTTTGTAATAGTTTGTTGATCAAAACAACTTTGGTCACAAACGGTTACAGATTTAATTCTGAATCTTTCTGGCTTGAATATTTAAAACATCCAAATTCTCAAGTCAGTACTTCTTTGAAAAGTTATGATGAGAAAAGCAGTCTACTCATAACAAAAGTTGAAGATTTCAAGGGAATAAATAATGGTATTCGTAAAGTTAACAGCAAGTTTAAGGGTCATGTAACTATTGTGTACAGTACTTTAATTGAAGGTAGATTATTAGATACTGTATCTCTAGCTATGGATTTAGGTGCCACTTCAGTTAGTGTAAGTCCGTGTACGCCTGTATCTGAAAATGGTAAATTTTCAGCACCATTTACTGTTGAATATGATAAAATGGTTTTAGAGATATCAACTAATTATAAAAAAATAGTTGATCTTACTAAAGGCAAAATATCATTTTCATTAAAGACACCTCTTTGTATTTGGCCAGAGGATTTTATTCAAACTATCATTGCACAAAAACAACTTAATACAGTATGTCAATTTCAACGGCGTTCTGGTATTGTTTTTGATACAGACGGCAAGATTGTTTTATGCAATAGTATGTTAGAATATCCAGTAGGTAAATATGGTGTTGATTTTAATGATAGAGAATCATTTTTAAAAATACTTAATAGTGAGGAGGTTAATGGGATTTATAATCACATTAATTCTTATCCTTCAAAATTATGTATGGAATGTAACTTGTTTTCTCGTTGTCGTGGCGGTTGTCCAATTATGTGGACTGTGTTCAATGCAGAGGAGGTAATCTCATCTGCAAAAAAAAGGAAAGGAGGTGGATAAAGTGGGAAGACCTGTGGAAAAGCTTTTGAAACAGTTTAAAGTTTCTGGTATTACCGCGGTAGTAGTGTTGCCGAGGGTTTCAAGTGCTTCTGGCGATTGCAATGGTGAGTGCGATGTCTGCGATTGCGAGACTGATTGCAATTGCGACTGTGGTCAGAATTGAGATTTGTAGGTAAAATAACTACTAATTTTTATCGGACTGAGCACGAGGGCATTACTATGTTATACTAAACATAGTAATGCCCTTATTTAATTTAAAATAAAATGATTAAGCTAAAAATAATATATAGTCAGGAATATGATATTCAAAGAGTTAAAAATACAATAAGCTTATTGGATTGGTTTGTTGAAAATAAATACGAATATAAAAAATTCCCTTTTCCAAAAGCATTAGATAAAGAAAAACTCAAGAACTATTCTGAGAAAGAAATAAAAAATGCCGTCATTGCTGAATATAACGATGATTCATATAAGGATAATGAAAAGTTTTTAATAAATAATTGGGATAAAATTTCTAAAGAATTAAAATCAGCTTTTTTAAAGAGTTCTCTTTCAATTCAAGAAGAATATACAATCTATTTTACTAAATATGGTACAAGTGGAAGTTATAATTTACCAAATACTATAGTTGTAAATATCGGTGTTTCTTTTATGTTTGGAATGATAAAAACTATAATCCATGAGATTACACATCTTTCTATACAAAAATATATAGATGAGTATAAAATAGGTCAGTATCAAAAGGAACGAATTGTGGATTTATTTTTTATTAAAAATTTTCCAAGACGAATTTTTATGCAAAAGATGCCAATAGATACAGAAAAGATTGATCAAATATTTGATGATAAATATCCAAATATCAAAGAAGTCATAAAAAATATATCTGAAAAATAATACTGTATTGCGTTATAAGTTAATTACCGAGTGATCTCTATACTACAGGACTCTAGCTATGCTCAAGTCCCTTATGCGACTTGAGCGCTTTAGCCGTATTTCAGAAAAGCATTATTTTACTTAGAAAACGGTTCTAAGCACGAGTCGCGTTAGACTCCAAGTCCCGCAGCCAGCTTGAGTTAGCTCGAGTCGTGTCGTTTCCAAACAGACATTACAGGTCTTGACCGAGCACGGTTCTAGCACGAGTCGCAACTAACCAGGTAAGAAAGATATCCTTGTGTTACAATCAACATATGACTTGGTATATATACATTACTAGTTTCTTTGCAGGAATATTTTTAGCGAATGCAGTTCCACATTTCGTACAAGGTGTTTCAGGGAATAAATTTCCTTCACCTTTTTCCAAACCATCTGGTAGGGGGTTATCATCTCCGACAACGAACGTTGTATGGGGTCTCTTTAATGTCTTAATAGGTTATTTGCTATTACGAATGGGGCAAGTAAGCTTCAATAACACGCTGTCAATCAGTATTTTCTTTATCGGCATTATTGCGATTAGCATCATGAGCGCTATCAACTTTCAAAAGAAAGAGAAAGAATAATTGAAATTATATCTACCATCTAATTTTATTGGCGCGCAACAAGTCACTCAGCAAAAATAAATTCAAAAAACCGATTCCACTTGCGGAACCGGTTTTTTGATTTTCCCCTATCCTTTCAAATATTTCTGCACCGCCAAATAACTTGAAATGCATCCGAGGATAATTCCTGAACCGAAAATTATTGCAAAAATTTCCAGGAAGTTTGCAATGTAATATTGGAACAAATCAAAGCCGACAAAATATGAATTATAATAATGATTGACGACAAAAGTAATCGCAGCAAAAATAATCAGAATGAGGATGGAAGAAATTATGCCGCACAATAATCCGCTGACGATAAATGGCCCTTTGATATAGCTGTTTGACGCTCCTACAAGTCGCATGACTGAAATCTCATCCTTGGCCATAAATATGGTGAGTCTTATCGTATTGAAAGTCACGATAAGCGATACGAGCACAAAAATTATTGCAAACCAGATGCCGATAATATTTACGGATTTTATTATTCCTGAAAGTCTGTCGATGACAACCTTGTTCTGCGCATAATTTACAGTGTCTATTATATTTGTTCCGCCCTCAGACAAAGTTTGACTCTCCGTATTATCCAAAAATGTCGCAATACCGGCATATTGCGATGGGTCTTTTGCTTTTATATTCAAAACTGCGCCGAGTGGATTATCTCCAAGCTCATCAAGCGCTTGCAAAGTGAGTTCATCGTTCTGATGTTTGGACTTGAAATCAGCCAGAGCCTGATCGCTTGAAACATATTGAACAGAAGAAACTTCGGGAAGAGCTTCTAATGATTTTTGAAGAGAAAAAATATCGGTATCTGCCGCACCTGTGACAAAATAGACATTTACATCAACTTTATTTCTGACTTGATTCAAGCTGTAATTCAAAAAGCCTCCCAAGATTATTATGGAAGTCATTATAAAAAGCGTGATGGACATGACAAGTATGGAAGACAGTGAAACAATGCCATTCCTGAAGAAATTTTGCATTCCTGATCTAAAAATTCTTTTTGCCGATATTCCAAACATAATTATTTTTTATTTATTATATCACTTGTATAAAACATATCTTCCGTTCTTGTCATCTCTTATAATTTTGCCATTTTCCATGGTAATGACTCTCTTTCCCAATGCATCTATGACTCCTTTGTTGTGCGTCGTAAGAATAATGGTGGTTCCCAAATCATTTATTTTTTTCAAAATCTGGATGATTTCGTTGGTATTTATTGGATCAAGATTTCCTGTCGGCTCGTCTGCAATGATGATATCAGGCTGATTGACGATGGCTCTTGCAATCGCAACTCTTTGTTTTTCTCCACCGGAAAGTTCATGAGGAAAATTGTATGCTTTATTGGTCAGATCGACCAAATCAAGAACATGCGGAACATCGGAACTGATTTCTTCATCGTCCCTCCCGGACATTTCCATTGCAAAAGAAATATTTTCATAGACTGTCTTGTTCGGCAATAATCTGAAATCCTGAAAAACTGTTCCTATTTTTCTTCTGAAATAATGGATGTCTTGTTTTCTGAGTTTATTTATATCCAAAGATTCATAAAAAATATTTCCGGAAGTCGGCTTTTCTTCGGCCAAAAGCATCTTTGCAAGAGTTGTTTTCCCAGCGCCTGAATGTCCGACAATGGAGACAAATTCTTTAGGTTCTATGGTCAAACTGGCTTCTTCCAAGGCCACTGTTCCATCAGGATAAACTTTCGTTACTTTATCAAAAACTATCATATGTGAGACATTATATCACAATATTTTTTGAATAAAACCCTGTAAAGAATTTTTCAATAATAATCTTTATCGTCTAATATTACTAGATTCAATATAAATCAAACCTGATGACAAACTTGAAACCAAACAAAAATTCACACAGGGCAAGGAAAATTAAGCTAAGGTTTTCTCAGCTTCGATAAACTCGTCGAGGTCGCCATTCAAAACTTTGTCTATATTGCTCGTTTCAACGCCAGTTCTGTGGTCTTTTATCATTTTATACGGATGAAATACATAAGAACGTATCTGATTTCCCCATTCGATAGATGTCGTCTTGCTTATATGCAATCCTTTTTCTTTCATTTTTTTTTCCTCTTCTTTCATTGCAAACAATTTTCCTTTCAATATTTGCAGAGCTTTTTCTTTATTCTGAGATTGAGATCTTTCGCTTGTAACGCGAACGGAAATTCCCGTCGGAATATGAATCATTCTCACTGCAGTTTCCCTCTTGTTCACATTCTGACCGCCAGGACCGCCGGATTTTGCAATATCAATTTTTAATTCATTATCCGGAATATCCATTTCAATATTTTTTTCTATTTTCGGCACGACTTCAACCATAGAAAAAGATGTTTGCCTCAAACTTTTTGCATTAAACGGCGAAAGTCGCACCAAACGGTGAACGCCGGACTCGCCTTTCAGTTCTCCATAAACATTCGCACCGATAATTTCAAGCATAATATTTCTATAGCCGTTGTGATCATTTTCAGTTTTATCTAGAACATTGAACAGCCAGCCCTTTTTCGTAAAATATTTTGTATACATCTCAAATAATATTCTAGAAAAATCTTCAGCATCATCACCGCCGGCACCGGAATATATGGTCATTATCGCGTGGCCTTTGTTGTACTTATCAAAACCTTCAAGCTCGGATTTATATTCGGCAATTTGTTTTATAACCGCCTGCGCTTTATTCTTGTCATCCCAAAAATCCGGAGATGCCATCTCTTTTTCAAGTTCCGCAATTTTTTCATGTATGTCTTCCATGAGCCACCCCCGAGGATCGAACTCGGGACCCCGTCTTTACGAAAGACGTGCTCTACCAACTGAGCTAGGGTGGCCAAAATAAGTCCTGAAGTAAAAAGTTCTAAAGTTAAAAGAATTTTAGTGCAATACACTTTATGCTTTATGGACTTTACTGACTTTCGACTTATTTGGAGCCATTGACCAGGATCGAACTGGTGACCTCGTCATTACCAATGACGTGCTCTACCAACTGAGCTACAATGGCTTAAACCTTAGTTTTCAATCAAAAATCGCCTAACCCATAGAATATTAAGCGATTTTTGGTTTTTTTGCAAAGAAATATCAACTGAAAAATAAATTATATCTTTATGTCAAAATTTATTACGCCGTCTTTTATTTCTATGTCGGTAGTGTGCAGCACTTCTGTATAACTCTCATTATTATTCTTTTTATCTATTATCAGATAATATTTTCCTCCAGGAACCTGCGCAAAATATTTGCCAAACTCGTCTGCGACTTTCTTTACTATAGGATTATCTTCGCCCAGCCTGAATATATTTATTATTGCAAACGACATAGGAAGATTGGTTCCATTCTCGACAATTTCGCCGAGTTTCGGACCTTTGAATATCAAATACAACATGCATACCAAAAGATATATTCCCAATATTACGATATTGTAAAAAATCGGAATGAAAATTGCCGCCAATATTGCTGATATCGCGCCAAGTATGAACAGCATATCCGAAAACCATCGCAAAATTTTTGTTCTTATAAATATTCCGCCATTCATTCTTTCCTTTACAAATTCATTCCAATTGAATACTTCGGAATCCATAGGAATATTTTTTACGACTATTTCATCTCTGCTTCTGATTATTATTTCTTCGCCAAAATATAAATTATCGTAGACTTTATCGAATGATTGTCCTTTCATTTTTTCCGATGGCGATAAATACTTGGTCTTTCTTGTCTCTATTCCGTATCTGCCGGGCAATGTCAAAAATCTGTATTCTCCATATTTATCCGTAATTGAAGAATCGACAATTTTGCTGGTTTCCAAATCTATCAACAATACATGGACAAGATCAAGCGGTCGTTTTGTTACAGAATCGTAAACAGTTCCCCATGCGCGATTTTTTCTTCGGAATCCTATTGCATCCATCAAAAATCCTACGAGCATAAGCCACATGTCTCTCAGTGAAGTGGAAATCATAAATGCGAGCGCAGGAATTGCTATCGCGGCAATAAGTCCGAGCGCGGAAATTGTTTTGACGATTGCCGAGCCGAGAGAACCAGTTAGAAATACGTTCGCTTCCGCTATTAATTCTTTCAGCAATTCAATCAGCCAATCATATGTTTGAACCGCAAAATTTTCCATTGTTGAAATTATTCCCTGGGCCGATGAAGGTATCGCTGAAATTCCAGTGAAGAACATCGCTGAGCTAGGTACATAATTTCCGGCTTTGTCGTAAGCTTTTATCACAATAATATGTTTACCAGAACTGGGGACTGGAGTTTTGTAATATAAATTTGAGACATCCGTATCCAATGTCGGCACGGAATCATCAATACTTATTTCAAAATGATCCAAACCGGAAAGCGTATCGCTTGCATTGAAAGTGAACTCAGCCTGCGTTTTTGTCGTCTCATTCTTATTCAATTCAGTGATATCAAAGTTCAAAGGCCTTTCGGTATCAATCTGGAATTTAAAATTTGAAACTTTGCTCCAGACGCCGTCGGATCTAACCTGCAAATGCAGATAATAAACGCCATCTCTCAAGTCTGTAAAATCTTTTTCCGCGCTCGTGGTCGCATAAAACATATTCGGAGTTGCAACTGGATTTTCGTCATAAGAAACTTCTACACCATTAAATTCATCAGGAAAAGTCCAAGTGAATTGAGGATTATTATTGCTGTACCAAGCGTTGGAATCAGGATGACTTGGAGATGAAATTACTGGAGAAAACGTGGCGATGTTTTCATTTTCTGTTGGAACTTCTACTGTGGGAGAGGATTTTTCACTTATTGTATATTCCCCATTTCCGCCATTCTGAAAAACATCAGTACCAAGGCCGTCATTTGCTCTTACCGAACTTCCAGAATAACTTATTACTGCCACTCCTGATTTTTTCGCTCTGAAAGTTATACTCATAATTTCGCCGTTTGCTCCGCTATATCCCGGCGTCGGCAAACCTCCTGTAAAATAAATATCGCCATCGGTGCTTGAAGCGGCGGGAGTCTGAACCCACATTGAAAAAATACTTTTACTTTCGCTCAAAGAAACCACATCAAGATAATCTTCGGGAAAATCAATTGTGGTTTCAACACTGTTGATTGCGACATTCTGAGTATCCACCAAAACATTTACCGTAAAAGTATCGCCAACATAGACATTTCCAATCGCCGGGCTGAAAAAAAGATTTGCAGCTTCCGCTTTTGATGAAATAAAAAAAACTGACAATACAAAAAACAGCGAAAATATATTTTTCCAGGTGCGATTGCCGGCCAATTTTTTATTTATCAGATTATTCACTTTTTTTCTTTGAAATTGTTTTAAATTTCTTCGGTTTCATTTTTATAAAAATAAATATTATGACTAAAATAAGCAAAACTGAAATAATCGAAGGCAAGTGATTATTTTCCTTATCTGTTTTTAACAAAACCTGCACAGTCTGCGTTATTTCTTTTTCCGTCGGACTTAGAGCTATGGATAACTGCATCGGTTGCATCCAAGGATTGATTTCAGTGCCTAAACCGTCATTCAAGTAAACAGAAAAAATATCCTGAAAATCGATTTTTGCAGCACCAGAATTTTTGGCGACAAAAGTTATCGTTAAAACTTCCCCAGCATTGCCGACAAATCCGCCTGGAACGCCGCCATCAAAAGTTATCGTGCCTTTGTTATTGTCAAAGACCGGCGATGTCTGCCAAACGGAAAAAATCGAACCATCGGTTTTTACGGCTTTTACGGAAAGTTTCGATTTGTCAAAAATAAGAGTTCCATTTATGACATTTATGGATTTATCTGAAGAAATTTTCAGATTCACGTCAAAAACATTTCCATTTTGGACATTCATATTCGCCGTATCAAAATAAACCGTGGTCAAAGCGAAAGCTCGTGAAGAAATCAGAAAAAACACCGCGAAAAGCGCTATCAGGATTTTATATTTTATTGTTTTGTTTGATTCCATATTTTTTGATTAATTTATCGCATCACGAACATCATCTCGGCCATTTTCCCCACTCTGCAAGCATAATTGAGAAATCCACTGAATCGACTTTATTGTCTTTGTTCACATCTACGCAGATATTTTTATATGGAGGATTTGTTTTCCAATAATATAATAAGATTGAAAAATCTACGGCATTTACATATCCGTCATGATTGAAATCCGCACCATTACAACTCAAAGTTTGTGCCGGCGGATAATAACTTCCGCCGCCTCCACCACCACCGCTTGGTGGCGTTACGACTGAAGCTGATTGAGCTGTAAATGGAAATGTTGCAACGGACCTATCGGCTCCATAATGAATTACCAATTTAAAATAATAATTGCCTGGATTCGGAACTGTCGCAGGAAGATTTGTTATGAAATTTTGCCCGACATTGATATCTTTTTCGGCCGAAGCATAAAAAACATGAGTGCTAGTTGCAGAACAATCATCGGATGCATTATTGACCACACACCATTCATAAGGATATTCGGTATCGACACTTCCTTCATTTGTCATGGTTACATTTGCAACAATATTTGGCACGATATTATTCGTAATTGAATTTATTATAACTTGTGCGGGAGATGCTCGGAGTGCACATTGCCGCCAATCCGTCTGAACATTGCAATTATCACAATCGAATTTTATTCTTCCAGTCTGAGTGCCTGCGATTCCGGAAATGCCGTTGAACTTTCCATTGAAATCTATCGAAGCACCAGAAAAATTAATCCAGCCGAGATTTGATGACCATGCGTATCCGCCAAGTGTTCCGTCACAATTATTTGTAACATACGTGGTCGTAGAAGGTGCCAAATTTATCCAGCCATATTGCTTGCTCCAAGCATAGCCTGTGAGTCCCGTGTCGGTAACATGAACATTACAATTATCGCAACCGAAATTAAGCCAGCCTAGATTTTCTCCCCAGGCATATTTGTAGCTCGGATCGATTGTTCCGTTTGAGTCGGAAGCGAAAGCAAAATTGGCAGAAAATAATGCAATAAAAATTATTGCTAAAATAATCGCTTTTTTTGTTTTGTTTACTTGCATAAAATATCTTTCTCAAAAATTTTACATTGCACTCGTGCTGCTGCCCACTATAATCAGAATATCCGATTTCGTTTTTGTTTCTCCATTTGGCAAACTGCTGACAGTTCCATTCAAATCTTTTGCAATTTCTGCGGCAACTTTGGTGGAACTGCTAGTGAGTGCAACAACCAGCGTGCTCTGATAATTACTTTCCACAGCATTCCCTTCTGAAAGAATATTAATATTTTGGTTTGAAGCCAGACTAGTTCCGATATTTTTTGCCAAATGCGCTATATTCGTTCCGTTTTCAATGACCACTGAAAATACAACCGCCGAATTTGTTGCAGACTGAGTTTGAGTGCCAGATGAAGTTGCTACAGTCGAAGTTGAAANNAAAACAATATAAGGTGCAACTTCTATAAGCGTATTGTCAGAAGGACGATACAATATCTCTTCCATTGCAGTGTTGAAAATAAAAACTACGTCGCCATTTTCAGCATTCGCAAAAAAAGGATCTGACGGAAGTTTAGTGCTGTCAGAAACAGTCATGATGGTAGGTGTTTCGCTAGAGGGCAATTCAATTATTTTGCTCAATTTATCCACAAGATTTTTTGTCTCAATTTCTGCGGCAATATTCGGATTATTTTCCTGATTATATCTATAATAAAAATAAAATATTGTGCCCAGACACAAAAATGCTATTACTATCGCCGGAATTATTATTTTATTATATTCTTTCATCTTTTTTTTAATTATTTTTATAAATTGCTTTTAAATAAAATTATTCACCCGTCGTCGCGTCACTGCTTGTCGCGCTGTCTTCCGAGGTTTGAACAGGTGCGACATTTACAATTCTTGTCGCAGT
>PLOL01000013.1 GCA_003142075.1 Patescibacteria group bacterium
GACTTTATCAAGATTTCCCTTGCCTCCTTTATGATGAATGTTCTCTTTTTTCAAAAAAATATCCAAATCTTTTACAAGAGCAAAAAACTTCTTCGGTGAAATATTTCCTGAAATAGTGATGATCCCATTTTCAACCACTTTTATTCCTCCTTTAAAATAAATTTTATTACTCGCCTGGCAGATACTTTACGACAAAAAAATATTTTGTCAAATTTGTTTCAATCTCTTCAAAATAATAGAAAATAAGCTATTGAATCTTACCGGCAATGTTTTTTGCCAAAACTTCAACATTCTGCGCATTCGGACCTATTATGACAAAATAATAATTTCCTTTGGAAAAGTTTAATGCAACTCTGCCGTAATCAAGCTGATCTTCCTGAGCTTTTGCTCCGCTTATATCCACGGAATGCGTACTTGTGCCGTAGCTGAATAAATCATTTTCATATGCCAAGCCGTTTGTATATTGAGAAACCATCAGCAAATCAAAAGTCTTGCCGGACATTGGATTTGATTCTGAAGAATTATTTACCCAAAAATAAAGATTCGGCGATTGATACATATTATTTTCCGGCGACTGCTGACTGACACCGCTGTATCCCGCCTGAGAAATATCACTGGATGTTATATTTACATATTGATAATTCGAGGAATCTGCTTTGGCTTTATGCTGGAAAAAACTTGCATTTAATATTACAAGAACGAGAACGGCAAATATCGAAGCAAAAAACATTTTATAATTTATTTTCATAGGTATTATTATACAATATATAAAAAACAAAAGCATTCTAAGTTCAATCCTATTTTTGTGCCCCTTTCCAAAAATTATTCTAAATATTTTTAGTGATAATTCTTATATGAAAGAGATGTATGAGAAGCTGATTTATATAATAGACAAATACTATATATTCTGATAATCTATTCACAGATGTAAAATCTTATTTGAAAAGGAGAATAATATGCAGAAGCTTATTATGAATTCTGTTTTTGTCGGAATTTTTTGGGGAATCTGGCCGCTTTTGATGAATAAAAGCGGGCTTAGTGGAAATATTTCTTCACTAGCATTTGTAGTCATAATGTTTGTTTGTATTGTTCCTTTCAACATCAGCAGTTTTGGAAAAATTCCAACGGGAATAAACTGGACATTTGTAATCACAGCAGGAATTTGTGGAGCAATAGGTACTTTGCTTTTTAACAAAATGCTGCATGAGGCATCGGTAAAAAATGTCGGGTTACTTATTGTTATTGAAATTCTTGTATGCCTTGTAATCTCTGCTGTTTATCAGGTGTGCAACAATGGTATAACTCTTAAACAAGGAATTGGTTTCGTTTTTGCAAGTCTTGCTGCCATACTTTTAACAGTATGATTTCTATGAATAAAAGCCCGTACTGAAAAGTGCGGGTTTTTTATATGCAAAATATATTCCGACTTACTTCTAGTAATCAGAGCAGAAGCTAATATTTGAGAAAAGTTAACAAATACTTCCGTCTCTTTTCACCCACTTATCAAAATTCATTATAATATAGTCTTTATCGTTAATTCCGTTCAGTTCATAAATCTGTGTGGCTGAACATATCACTTTATCTTTTAGATCAAATCCCAATTCTAGAACTGTAGCATCCACATCCGTCCAGTTTTCTCCCTCAATCTCTAAATACGTATTTAAGCGTGGCCACGTATCAATATCAAATGTTACACTTCCTTTTTTCCAAGTTATACGTTTCTTCTCTTGAGAAAACTTTTCTATCATGCCAATTTTTTTTAAAAGAGAAATTGTATCCTCGTAACTACTAACGATTATTTCTATTTCCTCCATTCCGCTATCATTCTGACCTTTTACTCCCGTAACACCAAGACGTTTTTTATAAGCTAAAGTTACTTTTTTACCATCATCTCTGAGTCGTATCCATGATGCATCCTTATCTAGAGGAAAACCAGGAAAATCAAAACTAATGGATCTGAAAAATACTTCACCAGCTTTTACCGCACCAATCTGAGAAAGTTTCCTTTCAAGCTTTTTGAAATCTATATTAAGTATTTTTGTCTCGTTTTCTTGGGCCATATTATATGCTACAATTTTACATTATAGTTAATAAATATGAAAGAATCATTATCAAATAAAAAAGAAAGAGAAATCTCTCCTGAGGAATTGGCGCAAAAAGTCTCTATGTTTATGACAAAGCCTGAGAATACAGATACACCAGCACCACTTTTATTGTTTCTCAAAAATAATGACTTGAAAGCGGAAGTTTTTCGTTTTACCTTAACTGAAGATATGCTTACAAAACTCTATCCAGATATACAACATTCGGAGGATTTAATCAAAGCTACCAATGATCATATGTTGGGAAAAGAAGTCGAAGTATTTTTAGTAACAAAGGATGAGGAAAATACATCAGAAAAAAGTGTTCTGGAGGAAGTCGTGGACCTAGTGGGAAAGAAAACGAAACCTGAGGATAATGAGGAAGGTACATTAAGAAGACATCTTTCTGGAAAAACAGAATCATTTGTAGATAAATCTGGAAAAGTTGGGTGGTATGCAAAAAATGGATTTCACCGACCTCTTACTCCAAAAGAATTAATGGAACATTTGCAAATTTTTAATCTTTTAAAAGAAGCTGAGAAACTTGTGGAAGAGTCAAATTAAAACTAATCATACAAAATAGGTTCTAACTTCTTCTAGCAATCAGAGGAAATTTTAAAATAAAAAAACAACTTACCGAGGTAAGTTGTACAGATATATGAGTACAAATAAAATATTTGCTTTATAGAATCTGTATCTATAAAAATAATTAAGAAAGAACGGGTGCGATGGTTTAAAGTCTGGATACAAAGTATCGTAAATCGCACAGATTGGGAAGTTAATCAAAAGATTAATATCCCGTGAACACCACTGATTAACGATCAGTTGGTGTAGATGTTTAACTAGTGTTAAATATCTACACTTGTAGTATACACGATAAATGTTATTTGTCAATCTAAAAACTGGTTCATTCCAATCAGAGTCTTCTTAAACTATCTTCATTTGAAACTTTGATTTCACTGTGGCTATAACTTTTGCTTTTCGTGAACTCAAAGCAAAGTTACAGCCCGACCTCCTCACTCCGTTCGTCCGGTCCGCACAACGCAAGAAAAAATCGCCTTATAGATAACCGGCGATTTTTAATTGCTTGCGTTGTGCGCTTAGTTGGAATCGGCTACTACATAGCCAGGTACTTTTCCATCTCATTTCGCTTTGCTCATTCGATAAGGAAAAGTCTTTCGATTCCAACACGAAAGCACGCAGGTGCTTCCTTAAGCGCCCAAATTTTTATAAAAAATTTGTGCGCTTAGTTGGAATCGAACCAACGACCGTCTCCTTAAAAGGGAGCTGCTCTACCGACTGAGCTATAAGCGCATATATTAACCACGAAAATATACCAAGAAATTTGCTAAATGTCCACATTTATGAGAAGATACTACTAGAAATTTAAATCTGCACACCAAAAGGAGGTAACACTCATGAGTGCACCGCGATACACTTTAGAAAAAATTTCGAGAATACGAATAACTATCTATGGAATTGCTAATGATGATGTATTCCCGGAATTTATCAAACTCAAGGAATTTAAGAAATTTCTTGAGGAAAAAGGAATTGAGTATTATCACGGTTATTACAGCCCGCGCATTTATTTTGCGGATTTTAAAACAACAGATGTCAAAAAAGTTTTAAAATGGCTAAAGAAAAATGGGTGTAAATCACCGAAGGCGGTCTAAAAACCGCCTTTTTCAATACATAATTTTTAGATTACAAACTCAAAATAAATTTTTCCAGAGCAACATGGAAATCAATATTTCCTCTGTGCGCTTCGTGGAACATACCGACAAGTTCCGAAGAAAGTTTTTCGAGTTCGCCATCTTTATAGTTTCTGGAATATTCGCGAGCTTTCTGAAACGGAAAAGATTTCATTCCGGCATCCTCGGCAGTTTTGCATTTTTTAGCAAGCAACATGCTTTTCACTTGCCAGAAAAATATTCCATTTATTTCTTCCGCGGAAACTTGTTCAGCAAGCGCATCCTGAAACAGGACCCATAATCCCCTTTTATCTCTTCTGCCAAGTGCGTCGGCGAATTCGAAAAAATCTATTTTTTCGCCGATCAAAGCGAGCTTTTCTTTTTTGTCCAAAGTTTTTGCCGATTTTATAAATTCTTGGACTTTTTCCGCGTACTTTTCTATTTTTACAAGAGCAGTTTTATCCATTTTTCCTTCAGCAAAAATAAAAATATTGTCTGAGCCAGCAATCTCTTTCAAACTTTTTAAAATTAACTCTTTGTTTTCTTTGTTATCAAATGTATTATGCAAAAATACAATATATTTACTGGAAAAAAGCGCCTGTCCGCCTGCGAGTTCCATTATTTTACCTGCGTCCAAATCTTCATCTCCGATTTTTATCAAAGTGGCATCTGGTTTTTTGACAAGTAAAGAATCGACGGTTATTTTCGCTTTTTTTCTCGCACTTTCTGTGTCTGTTCCATAATAAAAATAAATCATTGTTTAAATGATATATTTTAAATGAGTAAAAGTCCAACCTGTTCAATTTCAAATAAAATTGATAATATAAGGTTATGAAAAACAATTATTTTGACTCGGCAAATGGTCCAGAAGATTCTTCAAACTACCTGCCACCGGTAAATGAACTCATAAGGATACATAATGAAAAACATAAAGACGAATTGGGACTGAATATAAATGACCTTATAGCTATGATGGCTATAATATCTGTAAGAACTATAGATGATGAACCTCAGGACAAAAAAATCAGTGAAATATTATCTAACACTATAATAATTTTCGGCCATATACGTGATGAATATGGAGCAAAAACTGGTGATGAAGCTTTAGACCTTATAGAAAAAAGAAAAATTGATTCCGAAACTATAAAACAATGGATTGATGGGGGTATAATCAACGAACCAGCCATTAAAAATTCAATAAAAATAGGATATCCGGAGTTTAAAGATAACTTAAAAGAAAAATAATTATTTCAAAAGTATTAAAGCGCTCACAGAAATTACGGCTGTTTCGGCACGAAGTATCTGCGAACCGAGAGAAATGCTTCTGATTTTTCTATCTTCAAAAAAATCTTTTTCATTTTCAGTCCAGCCTCCTTCAGGACCTATGAGAATTCCAATTTTTTTATTTTTGTCAGAAGAAAAAATGTCTTTTAAATATTCACCGTCAAAATCCAGCGTAAAAAGTTCTCCGTCAAAATCAGAAATCGCCTTTTTCAAATCTTCTGGCTCGAAAATTTTCGGTAAAGTCGTTTTGCCAGACTGCTCGCTTGCTTCCTTTGCAATTTTATTCAATCTTTCAATATTCAAATTCTTTTTTTCGCTTCGCTCGGAAATTATTGGATGAAAAGCAGACGCGCCGATTTCTGTGCATTTTTCTACAATCAATTCAAAATTGTCTTTCTTGATTATCGACTGGAAGAGATGAAGTTCAATATCCGTAGGTTTTTCAATTTTTCTTTCTTTGTCTATGACAAGCACGGCTTCATCTTTTGAAAGAATTTTGAAATAGCCTTCATATTCTGAATCTCCACCATTGAAAACAATTATTCTGTCGCTCGTTTTGAATCTGAAAACTTTCAGCCACTGATGCAAAAGTTTCTCATCATTTATGCGGATTTCCTTTACTATTTTTTCATTTATATAAAATCTGTGAAGTCGCATAGCCTAAGTCTAAAGTCAAAAGTCTATAAAGTCAAAAGCATTTCTCTTTTTCTTTGGACTTTATAGACTTTTGACTTTTAACTAGATTTTTTATACTATTAAAAAACAATGAACCTAATACCAACAGTAATAGAAAAATCACAATTTGGCGAAAGAGCTTTTGACATTTATTCAAGACTTTTGAAAGAAGGAATAATTTTTCTTGGCGGACCGATAGATGATGACACAGCAAATATTATTATTGCTCAGCTTCTTTTCTTGCAGTCAGAAGATCCAAAAAAAGATGTAAAACTTTACATAAATTCGCCTGGTGGAAATGTAACGGATGGATTGGCAATTATAGATACAATGAATCATATTAAAAATGATGTTTGCACGGTTTGCGTCGGACAAGCAGCATCAATGGGAGCTGTCATACTTTCAGCCGGGGCAAAAGGAAAAAGATTTGTTTTGGAAAATGCAGAAGTGATGATACATCAACCAAGTGGTGGCGGACAAGGACAAGCGTCAGATATTGAAATAAATGCAAAACATATCTTAAAAACTAAAGATAAACTTAATAAAATTCTTTCAAAAAACACTAGCCAACCTTTGGAAAAAGTAGAAAAAGATGCTGATAGAGATTTTTTCATGTCAGCGGAAGAAGCAAAAAAATATGGAATAGTTGATAAAATACTGTAGGCAAAATCAAAAAAGAGCGGCGCCGTAGGCGCCGCTCTTTTTCTTTATTCTAAATTATTTTCTCAATTATCTTTTTCAACTCCTCATAAGTAGTTGCCACTTCAATTTCTTTTTCTGTTTCTAAAAGTTTTGGTGATGGTCTAAAAAGAATTCCTTTATTTGCGCCTTTCAACATTTTCAAATCATTGAAACTATCGCCTATCGCAATGGTAGAAAATCCAGCTTCATGCAATCTATTTATCATTTCAATTTTTCCATCTTTTTCTCTAAGTTTGTAACCGACGACATTTCCCTCTTTATCTATTTCAAGCGTATTTGCAAAAGTCAGCGGAAATCCAAGTTTGCTGATAAGCGGCATAATATAATCGTAAAAACTGCCCGTGAGAATTATCGGCTGAGCTTTTCCGGTTTCTCTCATCCATTTTATAAATTCCGGCGCACCGTCGAACGGTTTCATTTTTGCAATAATCTTTTTCATTTTTTGAATCGTATATCCTTTTTCTTTCAGAATTTCAATTCTCATTTTCATGAGCTTGTCATAATCAGGAACATCTCTTGTGGTCAGCGCAAGCTGTTTTATTCCAGTCGCTGCGGCAAATTCCTCCCAAAATTCAGGAATGAGCACTCCTTCCAAATCCATGCATATCATTTTCATATTTTTAATTTTTAAATTAATAAGATAATTAAATTATAACCTAATAATATAAAACAAAAAGCCGCGCCCTTCAGGCGCGGCTTTTAATTATTTAAATTATTGTTTTGATTCATTTCCTTCTGAATAAGCAGTCTGAGATTTTTTAGCTGCGCGTGCAACGTGTATAACTTCTGATTTATCTACTATTTCTGTTTTACCTTCTTTCATGTTGAAAACAACAGCTTTAGTATTATCTACAACACCATTTTCATCTTCTACAACTTTATCTGTCCAGTATGATAAATTGGTAAAACTAACAAATCTGTTATGGTTTTCCTTTTTTTGTCTTGCATAAAAAACTTGTTGCAAATCTTCTGGTGCCGGTAGTACTCCTCCGTGTTCTTTACACCAAATTTTCGCTGCTTCAAAAGAAATTTTAGCTGAATCTTCAAATAAAAATTTTGATTCTAGTTTATCTAAATCATCTGATTCAGATTCAATTTGAACTTCTTTCATAGTATTTAAAAGACTATCAGCCAATTTAGCTCTTTTTAAAAATTCCACGGCATCCAGTGCCTTCATTGCTTCAGGCTGATTATCAGATGCAACAGCTAGTTCAAAGGCCTTCTTTGCCTGTTCTTCAGTTTCAAAAACCTCCTGTTTAGGTTCAGGTGTGTCATAATTGATTCCAAAATTGTTTTCGCCTTCAAGATTCATGATTTTATTATTTAAGTTATTTTTACATTATTATTTTACTCTTTATTTAAAAATCTGTCAATACCTAAGGTTTTAGAGCTAAAAATAACCTTATTCCTATAGTATAAAACTAATAGACAAAAAGGACAAACTACTATATTATAAGATTGTTAGTAATTTAATTTTAAAGGATTCAGTTTTTTCAGATTTTTAAATAAAATATTATGTTTTTAAGAATTATAGAGAAAGTTAACGCAGTGAAGACGGTAGAAAACTACATAAAGATATTGGAAATCTAGAAAAAGACGAGATCTTTTTCACAATAATATGTCATTAAGAATAATAGTCCTATTCGCAAGCATCGCAGGTCTTGTCGGTATTGCGCTCGGATATTTCTTGAGAATCATCATATCTATGGGACAGAAAGGTTCTTTGGAACTTCAAGTCAGGCAGATGATGTTGAGTGCTGAAGAAAAATCAAAGAAAGTGATTATTGAAGCAGAAACAAAATCTGTGGAAATAATAAGCGAAGCGAAAAAAGAGGCCAAGGAAAAAGAAGAAAAATTTAGAGTTACCGAAGATCGTCTTATAAAAAAAGAAGGTCTTTTGGACCAGAGACAAATTGATATAGACAAGGAAGAAGGAAATATAAAACAGAAGCTTGTAGAAATAAAAGATGTCAAAGAAAAAGTCGATAAAATAGAGGTGGAAAAAAACGCCGAGCTTTTGTCAATCGCAAAAATGTCCGAAGAAGAAGCGATAAACACTGTTCTTGCTTCAATGGAGAAAAAATATGAAGTAGATATTATGAGCAGGATGAAAAAACTCGAGGAAAATGGCGAAGAAAAATTTGAAAATAGAGCGAGAGAAATTCTTGCAACTTCAATTCAAAGGCTTTCAACATCTGTTGCTCCGGATATCATGTCCACTATTTTAAGCATTCCTTCAGATGAAATGAAAGGAAAAATTATAGGAAAGGAAGGAAAAAATATAAAAGCTTTTGAAAGAGTCACTGGAGTTGAAGTCATAGTTGATGATACGCCAGGCATTATTACGATTTCTTCATTTGATCCCATCAGAAGACAAGTTGCCAGAGTCGCTCTTGAAAACTTACTTCTTGATGGAAGAATCCAGCCGGCAAAAATAGAGAAAGTTGTTGAAAAAGCTCAGCTGGATATAAATAAAATAATAAAAGAAAAAGGAGAACAGGCTGCTTATGAATGCGGAGTTATCGGCTTGGATCCTAGAGTTATTGCAATTCTCGGAAGATTGCATTTTAGAACAAGCTACGGACAAAATGTTCTTCAACATTCGATAGAAATGTCATTGCTTGCAGGAATGATCGCTGAAGAGCTTGGTGCAAATGTTCAAATAGCAAAAACTGCCGCGTTGGTCCACGATATCGGTAAAGCACTTGACCATGAAGTTGCAGGAACTCACGTTGAAATCGGCAGAAGAATCTTGCAAAAATTCGGAGTAAGCGAAGCTGTAATAAAAGCGATGCAATCTCACCACGAAGAATATCCTTATGAAAGCGTTGAAGCGATTATCGTTCAAGTTGCAGATACGATTTCCGGTGGAAGACCAGGTGCAAGGAGTGATAGCATAGAAAATTATATTAAAAGACTTGAGGAACTCGAAGCTACGGCAAATTCATTCCCAGGAGTTGAAAAATCATACGCTTTGCAAGCTGGGAGAGAAATCAGAGTCTTCGTCACGCCAGACCAGATTTCAGATCTTGATGCAAAAAAACTGGCTCGCGATATAGCCGACAAAATTGAATCCGATTTGAAATATCCAGGAGAAATAAAAGTCACTTTGATAAGAGAAAATAGGATTATTGAATACGCAAGATAAAAAAAATTTTAAAAGGGCGGCCGCGAAGCGGCCGCCCTTTTAAATTTTACATAATCGCATTTTTTATCTCCGGTAAAACCAAATTAAAATATTTTTTCAAATTATCATAGCTAAGTTTTTCAGAAACTTTTTCGATTGATATCCACTCGACTTTATCTTTTTCAAATTCTGGTTTTATTTTTGAATCATCTTCCGATGCGACAAGGAACATCTTTGTAGAAATTTTCCCTTCATCTTCATTTGAATATAAATTATCAGGCAATCCTTTGATTATTTTTACATCTAAGCCCGTCTCTTCCTTTATTTCTCTTGTCATTGTCTGGGTATAAGATTCTCCTTCTTCAACATGGCCTTTGGGAAAGGACCAATCATTCAAGCTAATTCTATAGATTAGGACAATATTACCTTTATTTTTAGCGCTCAAAACAATTGCTCCGGCTTTTTGTACCATTTTTATCATGTATTTCAATAATAAAACAAATATAAAATTAATTCCAATCAAATTTAGCGAACATTATTAGCATTTACGCCATATTTTAATAAAAGCTATAAAATAATTTCAAAAAATGTCAATATATTTTCTCCTATTGCGCTTTAAAAACAAGGTATTATAATATTATGCAGGTCATTAAACATTTCATATGTCGGGAAAGCATATGAAATACTTAAAAGCTTCGCGAATCCAGACCTGATGCGCGGAATAATTTGCAAATTATTATGAATAAAGCAGGAATTGTAGAAGCTGTGCAAGTAGTTCTAGGCGGAACAAAAGTGCAAGCAGAGCAGGTCGTTGATAAGGTTTTTGATTCAATAGTCGCATCTTTGAAAAAAGGAGAAGAAGTATCAATAGCAGGCATCGGTATATTCTCAGTCAAGCAAAGAGCTGCTAGACAAGCTAGAAACCCAAGAACAGGAGAAACTATCCAAGTCGCAGCTATGAAGGTTCCAAAATTCAGAGCAGCAAAAGCTTTGAAGGAAGCAGTAAAATAATTTCGAAAAAATTTTACAAAATAAAAACCGCCCTCCAGGCGGTTTTTTGTTTGAAATTTTATAACTCTTTACAAAATCAAATATCTATGATAATGTGATTTTAGGAGGTACAAACTATGAAAAAATTACCGACAAGAAAAGAAGCAAAAAAGTGGCTAGAAAAAGCTAAAGCACAAAAGTTAGAAGTTCCTGAAGAAGCAAGGAAACTTCTCACTGAAACAGCAATAAAGCTTTTTAACATGAAGTTAGTCGATAAAGATGATCTAGACGATTATCTTTACCTGACAAAAGCTTCAGCGCGCGCAATTGCACAGAAAAAATAAAAGGGACACCGTCAGAAAGGTGCCCTTTTTTATTTACTTATTTTTTGCCATTACCTTCAGTATCTCAATCCATTGGCCATTATTTGCTTCCAGATCGAAAGCACCAATAAGACCTTTCACTCCGCCCGTCTTTTCTTTTATTAATTTTTCATCAATTCCCTGTTCTTCTATTAATTCTTTAAAAATTTCAAGTGATTCACTGTATACTTTTTCCGCCTCAGTATTTCCTAATTTACTAGATAAATCAGAGAAAAATTCCAATTGAGATAAAGTTTCTTTTATAAAATGATATCTTAATACACAGTCTTTGGCTTTTTCTTTTATATTTTCATCATCTGGATTTTTTTCGTAATTTAATAAATCATTTTTTGATTTATTCAGAACATCATCTGGACAAGACATTATTATTCTAGGAATTTTAAAATCTCTAAGTTTTATGTTTTTATCTCCATCTTTTGTTTTAATATCAGCACTAAAATATTGCATTGACGGAACTTTTCCACGAGCAATGGCTAGCGACGCTTCAAAAACTTTATCTAGGGCTGATTTTTCAGATATTGTAAAATCAATAGAAAATCCAATACATTTTAAATCATTTTCATCCTCTATTATTTCATCTGGTAACATCTGCACGACATTATCAATTCCTCTAAAATAATCATCCCAATCGGAAGGTCTTATCACATTTACATTTTCTCCAAGCCATCCAAGATTTCTGATTGCTTCTGGAATGGAAACCTCAACAAATTCGGCTATTTTGTCTCTACTTTTTTGGTATTCAGATAAATTGACTTTTTGTTCTAATATTTCCCTTCTTTTATTTTCAACATCTTTGATATCATGATCTATGTGAGCTTTTGTAAATAAACCACTATCATAAAAACTGGCTAGTCCGATTTTAGGACTACGCTTATTTATTTCTTCAACGGCTATATCAATAGCTTCCAAATCTAGAATTTCTTGATTTTTTAACTTTTCCATAATTAAATATTATCATAGTTAGTATTAAAATTCATTACATATAAAAAGCGCCTTCTCAGGCGCTTTTTACTTTTGTGCGGGCAGGGTGAATCGAACACCCAACCACAGTTTGGAAAACTGTTGTTTTACCACTAAACTATGCCCGCATTGAAAAGAACGAGAGTTATATTAGCAGAAATATCCGATTCGAGCAATTATTTTGCCATTTTTTTAACAATCGAAATTACCGCATCGAAATCGTCGTTTTTCTCCACACTTTGTCTTTTCTGCAATCCGCACTTCACGCATCTATGATTTATAATATATTTTCCTTTTTCAAAATCAATTCTTACCGGTTCCATCATTCCCCCACAATTTGCAGCTCTGTCACCAGGATTTATATCAACATGTTTGCTCCAAAGACATTTTGAACAATGATTTGTAAAACCACTGCCGATATTTTTTTCTCCGCATTTTTCACAAACAAAATCCTCTATTTTTCTGGTAAATTTTTTCGGTTGGTTTGTCATTATAAATATTAAAAAATATTATTTTTTAATTCCTTTTACCGCCTCAATAACACCGCCAGCTTTAATGAAGGGGAAATTTTTTTCGATAAAAGAAAATCTCCTCGGATAATTGTTTTTTAAATAGCCCGGATTGGTAGTATAAAGGCGAACTGTCTCCGAAAGATCCTCGTTCGAAAGTATTTCTTCATTGCTCTTATATATTTCGAAGTGTTTAAATACATAGTCACTTACAAATTTTGGTCTTAATTGAGGAGCAATTTCTTCCTCCAAGATTTGTTTATACTCTTCAAAAATTCTACTTTGTATTTGTAGTCGTATTTGGTACGTCTCGTAGCGGTGAGTTATTTCATGGGCAATAGTCCCCAGAATATAAGCTCTCATTTGATCCTCTTCCGATTCAAGTCCAGCGGTGGTTAAATAATCAAAATCCTCCGGTTTACTAAAATCAAAGCTTCGCACTAGGATGTTAGCAAAGTCATAACTTTCTCCACTGCTAGATCTGATTTTAAAAGTGTGTTTCAGTTGACTCGGGTCATCTACTTCTTCCAAAAACATTTCAGCTTGTAAATACTTTTCTCTATTTTCAGCCAACAACATATTACCACTAAACTCTACTACCAAGCCCCTTGTTTTCAGTTCATTTCGCTGAGCATCCATCCTACTTGTTGTCATTATCAGATATTTGTCATCTTTTTCTATTCTGCCGATTTCGGCTTCCCGCAACGCCTGCGGTGTAAATGTGTTTTTTAAAAATTCACGAATCGAGTCATTGGGGATATGAACATCTTGCGTCTCCTCAAAACCTTCAACTATCGGATTACCGACCATAATTTCTTTCGCTTCAAACAAATCTCTGGCTATATTTTTATAGTTGGTTAGAATTGTATCAAGATTTTTTTTTATTTTTTCTGGATTATCACCGGTAGCTTCAGCTATTTCAGCAGTAATTCTGGCAAAATCAAGCTTTAATTGTTCCAGGGTTTGCTTTTCCTCTTCTGTTGCAAGATTTAGTTCTTCAAGTTGTGACAGTCTTTCCCTTTCAAAAACCAAATTTTCGTTGTATATAGTTCCAAAAAACTTTGGACTATATTTTTCTTCCAATTCCTGAATTTTATCATACGCTTGTTGAGAAGAAAGATCGGGGTTGGCTGCGACTATCCGATCTACAAATTCATTATATTGATTCTTAACTTCTTGAGATTCAACCTTTTTAGGTAAATATTCAGAAAGCAAAAAGTTATAAGTTTCTTTATTTACCCAGGATTTTTTATCCTCTAACATTTTGTGTTTTGCAGGGTCAAAGCCCTCTAATTTTCCTTCCATAATTTTTATATTAACTCTATTTGAGTATTTATCATAGTTTATCAAATATCGTTTGATTAACAAGAAAGTAAAATATTAAGTGCACACAGATAAAAAAACAGACAGACTTATATAATTTTAATTATTTTAGCGATATCTCTTGATTTTTTAATTTCAATTTCATCGCCATCATTCAAAGATATTTCCGTTTCGTTATTATCTGCATAAGCCATTGCCGGCCCGCGAACAATTTTTATCATGATTTCAGAATCTTCTTTGAGAACCATATGATCGGACTGCTCAGTACTATTATTAAAAGCTAAACCTATTCCAACTTCAAATATACCATCTGTAATTGACCTGTAATATCCAGTTGAGCCATAAGGTGTAGAAATGATTACTCCATCCCCTATTATCTCGCTGTCAATTTTCTTATCATTTACAAAAACTTCGTAGCGTATTGCCCTTCTCGGATCAGAATTGTGGATGATTATTTCGTTGAGACCCACTATTTTTTTGCCTTTGCANNCTCTTCAATCCTGTATTCGCCTGAAAAAACTTTCCTAAATATTTCTTCAATAGGAAGGTCGTGACACTTTTTGCAAATTTTGCTTTTTTTTAATGCAAATTTTGGAATCCCTGGAAATTTGCTCTCAGCTTGCATAAAAGTTCCATCACCGCCATAACTTGCTACGACATCTGGATTTTCATTTACAATTTCAAAACCAGCTTTCTCGGCCAAGTGTTTTATTTCATCTGTATTATGTCCGTAAAGAAGGAGTTTCATAATTTATATAATAACATAATCGCCGGGAGTTTCGAAACTTCCAATCCAGATTTGCCGGGGATTTCGGTCGTTACACGACCAGTATCCCGATTGGATTTTTTACCTCGTTATTAAACTTGTAAAAAATACACAATCGGGCTTCGAATCCCTTTCAAAGTGCTCCCAGCACTTTGAACACTCCGACAAAAACTAAAATAA
>PLOL01000022.1 GCA_003142075.1 Patescibacteria group bacterium
AGTATATCTATTTTTATCTATTTTGCAATAAGGACAAAGTGTGAAAAATGTTATTAACTAGAAATGAAAAAGGGCGGGAGATTTCATCTCCCGCCCAAAATATTCTGCTTTTTATTACAAGTTCCCGAGTGCAAAAATAAACTCAGAGTCATCAACAAAAATCAGTTCATGTAATGGATCAATACTGTCGAGACGTAGGCCCTGGGTCCGTTCCAGATACTGAAGACGTGATAATCATCCTCGCGGGTGGAATCCACTAAACCATACATGCCTATTGTCAATACTTCGCCTTTCTCTGAGTCCTTATATTGCAAACACAAACATGGACCAACGTCCGGAGGACATATGGACAAACCAAGTTTCTGTGCCGTCTCTAAAAGATCTGCCCAAATAACTAATTTATCCAATCCAAGATCTTTCAGTGTAACTCTTACAAGACAGACTTCTCTTTCTTTTGGATAAACCCTTAATAAATCCTTAAAAACTGATTCAACAGATTTAAAATCAATTCCATTGGAATAAAGGGAGTCTGATATCTTGTCAGCATTTTCAAATGTCCCAATGACAATTGTTTTCCAAACCTGCCAGATAGGTTTGCCATCTTTTGTTCTGATGACAATCTCTCCTTTGAGAAATTGGTCAACTCCTTCCAATCCGCCAAGCTTGTTAACCACTGATTCCATTCTTCCCCAGTCCATACTTTGATACTTCATAAAACACCTTCCTTCTCAGCTGTTAGCTGATTTTATTCTTTATCCCTAATAGGAATAAGCGATTCAAACAACAAATCTAATAAAAATACTATATTAAATATTTTATTAATCAAGTAAGACTTTCAAACCTTCTTCTAGTCTTATTTTTGGTGTCCAATCAAGTAAAAATTTGGCTAGAGAAATATCAGCAAGCGAATCTTTAGGCTCGATTCTTGGCGATAAAAATTCAGTTGGTCCGCCGATTATTTTTGCAATTTCTTTTACAGAATATTTTTTGCCTGTGCCAATATTTATTGATTCGCCTTTTCCTACCCTTACACTTGTCGCAGCCAGAAGATTTGCGTCTGCAACATCATCTACATTTACAAAATCTCTTGTCTGATTTCCATCACCAACTATTGTCAGTGATTTATTTTCTTTTTTTAAAGCCAGAAATTTTGCAATTACAGAAGCATAAGCACCTGTTGAAGGTTGTCCGTCGCCATAAACATTGAAATATCTTGGACAAACAGTTTCCAATCCATAAATTTCTGAAAACATTTTGCAATAAAGTTCGCCGACATATTTTTGCAATGCATAAGGACTTTTTGGTTTTGGCAATTCATTTTCAGTGATGGGCAAAACTTTTGCATCTCCATAAACAGAGCTTGATGCGGAATAAATTACTCTTTTTACTCCAGCATTTTTTGCAGCAGTTAAAACATTCAAAGTTCCGCCGACATTCACTTCATTTGTTTCTTCAGGATTTTCTATTGAATATTGGACAGACGGAATTGCAGCAAAATGAAAAACATATTTTGCATCTTTGAAAACTGGCTCGATATCTTTCAAATTTCTAATATCAAGTTTGAAAAATTTTACCTTGGGATGAAGATTTTCTTTTTTACCAGCAAGCAAATTATCTATTACAGAAACTTCATATCCAGCTTCGATGAGTTTTTTTGCAACATGCGAGCCAATAAATCCAGCTCCGCCTGTCACAACAACTTTTTCTTTTTTATCTGTCATATTATTTTCCTCTTCTTGATAAAAGATCTTTAATTGTTTTGAGTCCAATATTCAAATCAAGCATTAAAGAACGGTTTTTTACATAATACAAATCATAAGAAAGTTTTACTTTTGTGTTGTTAAAATCAACTCCATATTTTGGCGGGTTTTCTTGCCAAATTTGTGCCCAACCGGAAAGTCCAGGAGTTACAAGATATCTGATGTCATAATACGGTATTTCTTTTTCATAAACTTCCACAAGATTCTGTTTTTCTGGACGAGGACCAATAAGAGAAAGATCACCTTTTAATACATTCAATACTTGAGGAAATTCATCTATTCTTGTTTTTCTAAGAAAAATTCCAACTTTAGTTATTTTCTCTTTCTCTTTTACACTCATGCTTCTGAACTTTGCAATTTTTATTGGCTTGTTATTTTTTCCAACCATATTATTAACAAAGAAAATCGGCCCGCCATCTTCAAATTTTATTGCGAGTGCCACAAAAGGAAACATTATACATAGCAAAATACCTAAAATAATTGATATTATAATATCAAAAAATCTTTTTACGAATAAATATGCTGCATCATGTTTAAGAGAAATGTTTTCCAAAAACCAATCATATTCCAAAAAAGACAAAGGCACCCTATCAAAAACATCTTCATAAAGTTTATCCATATCTATGAATTTCACGCCTTGAAAAATCTGATTATAAAGAATTGGGAGAATAGGCTCAATCCTCTTATCCTTCAAATCTATTACAACTACGGAAACTCCTTCTGATTTTATCTTCTGCAAAATATTCTGCACATAAGAAACATCGTTCTGTTTGTCCAAATCAACCGGCAAAACAAATTTTAATTCTGATCTTGGATTTTCATTTATTTCTTTCAAGATGTTTTGCATTTCTTCCCCGCTTCCGACAAGAATTGCCGGCTCTTTTCTTTTTGAACCGAGAATCGCATGGCTATAAATTCTCCACGCATAAACTAAAATGAATGTGACAACCAAATCCAAGAACAGAATTGTTTTTGGCGCCACACCAAAATAAGGTAGAAGATAAAAGAAAGCTATTGCGATGCCGCTGTTTACGAGTTCTGCATTGAATATGATTCCCGGCATCCTATCTTTTAGTATGGTCGTATATTTGTCGTATAATCCTGCAATAAAAAATACTATTATCCATAATACAAAAATAAAACTGAAAGGAATAAGAAGCGACGTAAAATTATTCCAAAGAGATGAGTCCGTATCTCTCAGAACAAGCGAAATCCACAATGAAAAAGCGAATATGAACAAGTCGCCAATAATGAGAAAAAATTTCTCTTTCTTGCTGGAAATAATCATGACAATAGGTATATTAGCACT
Source organism: Patescibacteria group bacterium (assembly GCA_003142075.1). Classification (GTDB taxonomy): domain Bacteria; phylum Patescibacteriota; class Minisyncoccia; order Phycocordibacterales; family GWA1-40-21; genus Bog-1340. The sequence goes on from PLOL01000022.1 coordinate 3,070, forward strand.
TTCACGGAAAATTGAAAACGAAAGATTACGAGCTGATTTTGATATAATCCCTTTCATTTAAGGCTTTTTTATATATAATATGTTCATGATTAATGTTGCGAAAAAAAAGCTTTTTATCTGTATCACAAAATCAAATTGGGGTGGCGCTCAAAAATATGTTTTTGATATCGCAACAAGCACACCGAGAGATCAGTTCGACACAACGGTGCTTCTAGGCGGCAACGGCGACTTGAAGCGCAAACTTGATGAAGCCGGAGTCAAAACGATTCTCTTGGAAAATTCACAAAGAGATATAAACACAAAAAAAGAATTCGGACTGCTGTTCGAACTTATAAAAATATTCAAAAAAGAAAAACCAGATATCATTCATTTGAACAGCTCGAAAATGGGCTTTACCGGAGCCATTGCGGGAAGAATTGCCGGAATCAAAAAAATTATTTTTACAGCTCACGGCTGGGCATTCAATGAAAACAGAAATTTCTTTTCAAAATGTTTTTTCAGAATTCTCCATAATCTGACGATAATGCTCTGCGACAATACTATTGCAGTATCGGAAATCACAAAAAATCAGATAGGAAAAATGTTCAGAAAAAAAATAGTTGTCATAAGAAACGGTTTGAGAGAAACTGAATTGAAAGACAGAGACACGGCTCAGAAATTTCTTTCGGAAAAGATTTTGCAGCAAAATTATAAAGCCGAAAAAGTTCTTGCAGAAAAAACAACCTGGATTGGAACCTTGTCCGAACTCCACACAACTAAAGGTTTGAATTATGCAATCGAGGCAATTTCAAAAATCCAAAGCAATGTAATTTTTGTTGTCATGGGCGAAGGAGAAAAAAGAAAAGAACTTGAAGAACAAGCTGTAAAACTCGGCGCTGGAAATAAAGTTTTTCTGATAGGTCATATTGATTGTGCTTCAACATATCTAAAAGCATTTGATATCATCACATTATCTTCAATCACAGAAGCACTTCCCTACATGCTGCTCGAAGCTGGCTATGCGTCTCTTCCGATTGTTGCAAGCAATGTCGGCGGGATTCCGGAAATAATTGAAAATCAAAAAACAGGAATGCTTGTTTCTCCAAGAAATTCCGAAGAAATAAAATCTGCGATTGAATATTTGATAAAAAAGCCTGAAAAAGCAAGGTTTTTTGGGGATTCTTTAAAAGCAAAAATTTCCAAAGATTTTACCCAAAAAGCCATGGTAGAAAAAACTTTTGCTCTTTATAGGAAATGATATAATGAACAAGTTATTAATTTAATTAATTTGAAATAGCATCGCGCTTAAAGGAGGACCGCGCGACGTAATTTCGCAAAATCAATGCCAGTACAATTTGAAGAAGAACAGAATTTCAATGACAGCTATAATAAATCTATTTCAAAATCTAACTCGGGACTGACTGCGTGGATAATAAAAAAAGGCTGGGCAAAAGATGAGAAAGGCGCGAATTCCATGATGATCATCGTGACAATAATATGCTTTGCGCTTGCGATATTCGTTTTCACCAGATAAAAAAGAAAATCAAAAGGGCGGCACCGAAGGTGCCGCCCTTTTGATTTTGATTTTTTTATTGCGATTTTTTTTGATTTTTCTTACAATCCTAAAAATTCATTTTTAATAGTATCTTTGTGAGCATCTCTCCTGTATCTTCTCATACCCATGAGCATTCCGAGACCGGCGAAAGATGTCAGAAGATTTGTTCCTCCATAACTCATAAATGGAAACGGAATTCCCGTGACAGGCATGAGACCTAGAGCCATTCCGACATTAACCAAAAAATGGCTCATAAATAAAATTGCGAGACCAAGCCCGAATAATATTTCAAAATTTGTCGCACCATAATATGCATTTGTGACGATTCTCCATATAAAAATCCCGAAAATAAAAAATAATATTCCAACGCCGACAAGTCCCCATTCTTCGGCAAATGCTGAAAAAATAAAATCTGATCTGTATTCAGGCAAAAATTTTAATTTTGATTGAGTTCCATATCCGATTCCCTTTCCCAAAAGTTCTCCTGAACCGATGGCTATTGCCGACTGATATGCGTTATAACCCGAACCCCTGACATCGGAAAGCGGATGCAAAAAATTTATAACTCTCTGTTTCTGATAATCTTTCAGACCATAAACCCACAAAAGTGAAAAAACCGTAGCTCCAAAAATAAATACCATGAGAAGATGTTTTTTTGATATTCCGGAAACTAGGATCATGCCGAACCAAATAAGAAATATTACGAGAGCGGAACCAAAATCCGGCTGGAAAAAAACCAAAACAAAAAAACATAAAGTATAAAATCCTGAAACTAAAATGTGCCTTAAATCGGCGATTTCAACATGCCTTCTGGAAAAATATTTTGCTAGGAGAACAATCAAAACAAGTTTTACCGGATCTGCCGGCTCAAAAGAAATTCCGCCGAAAGAAAACCAGCTTTCCGCACCTTTTGAAATGTGCCCTAAAACGAACAACGCTGACAAAAGTGCCAGAGAAATCAGAAATATACTTACAACAACATTTGTTTTATTAAGAAATCTGTAATCTACAAAACTAAAAACAAAAAAAACTATTATGGAAACAACCAGCCATATCAGCTGTTTTTCCAAAAAAGTATCACCACTTTCAAAAGAAGACATTGTCAAAAGTCCGAGACAAGAAATTGTCAAAGCAGAAAAAAACATCATCCAGTCTATCTTGATGTTGGCGAAAAAAGAAAATATGCCAGAATTGGTTTTGTGTTGTGACTCAATCAGCATAAATGTTTAATCAGGCAAAACAGTCGAAACAATATCTATCCTTACTATCGGCTCTGCAAACGGTTCCGGCCAAGTGAATACTATATCCGACGTGCCTCCTCCTGCGATAGAATCAATTTTAGTTGTGGAAAAATCTACTGCATTATTATTTGAGTCATACAATATCGCAACTTCCTGAATATTTTGTATCGGATTAACACCCGAGTTCGACATTGTAACAAAAAGTTTAGGATTCGTATCTTCATCAGTTAGATTTTTTGAAAGCGGAGTAATCTGCAATTCTTGACTGGTCATTTTTTGCCACGAAGGACTTTGCGTAAACTCAAGCTCTGCTCTATCCGGAACTTTATCCCCAAGATTTATATTGTCTTCAAAAATTACGAAATTATTATCTGGCGGAATATATGCTGTGTCATTTTTCTGATAAAGAAGAATATTGTCTTTATCATAAACTTTGAGCGTGTATGGAACATTGTAAGCGCCAGCGCCGATATTCGGATTTTGGACGTAAGTCAAAAAACTATATGTGCCATTGCTGATAATTTTTTCCCATCTTGGTCCCCAGATGACCACGGGATCGCCATATTGCGCCCTGCATAAAATCTGGCACGGCCCTCCGCAATCTATTCCTTGCTCGCCCTCATTTTGTATTCCATCAAAACATGTCGGCACTTTTTTCAAAGCAAAAAACAAAACGACTGCAACTATTATTGCCGCAACAAACAATATTGAAACTATATA